>WRFD01000120.1 GCA_009778955.1 Desulfobulbus sp. | reverse complement strand
GCGGCGTTCAGCCCGTTGAGCCCCAGTTCGCAATGGCCGATGATGACGCTGAGCATATTGTTGAAATCGTGCGCCACGCCGCCGGCCAACTGCCCGATCGATTCCATCTTGCGCGCCTGGGTCAACTGTGCCTCCAGTTGATTTTTTTCCTCCTCGGCCCGCTTGTGGGCAGAAATCTCGTTGAACTGGATCGCCACCCTGCCGGTCGACATCTGGAAGGCATACAGCTCGAACACCCCGGCAATGACCCCATCATCATATTCGAATCGCTCGGTCTGCCAACTCTCGCCCAGTTGGGCCACCCGGCGGAAACTCGGGGGCAACCCGGTCCCGCGGAAGGCGGGGAAGAAGTCCTCCAGCGCCTTGCCGACGAGCCGGGCGTGCTTCAGCCCCAACAGTCGGTCGGCGGCGGGATTGGCTTCGACAAAGACCAGTCGGCCGTCGGGAAGCAGGTCGTAGATATGGATACCCATGGGCGATGCCTGGACGATGTTGCGGAAGGTGGTCTCGCTGGCCTGCAGGGCGGCCTGGGCCTGTCGGCACTCGGTGACGTCGATGACGTATCCGGCAAGCAGGATGCGTTCTCCCAGGCTGATCGGGAACTTGATGACGGCATAGATACGCCCCTTGTATTCTTCTTCTCTCCGACGCAGGATCATCCCCCGGGAGATGACCTGCCAATCTTCTTCCGCCGTTTTGGCGGCTTGCTCCGCCGAAAACAGTTCCGACATGGTTTTGCCGATCGCCTCGGAAACCGGCAGGCCGAAGATGTCCTGATAATTATCGCTAGCTTTCAGGAATCTGCTCCCGGTGGGCGTCACCTCCCGGATGAACGCATAGATGGGGGAATTCTTGATGAACTGCGTCAGCAGCTCATTTGTGGCTATCAGCTTTTCTTCAACCTGTTTGCGGATGGTGATGTCCGCATGCATGCCGATCATCTCCAAGGGCCTGCCGGCTGCGGTGCGGGTGACCACCCGGCCTCGGTCCAAGATCCAGAGCCAATGGCCGTCCTTGTGCCGTATGCGATACTCGCAGTCATGATCGGCCGCCTCGTCCCGGGCGCACCTGAGCAACGACTCATCGACCTGTTGCAGGTCGTCGGGATGGATCCGCTTTTTCCAGATGTCGATGGTGAGGGGCATGAGTTCGGCGAGAGTGTAGCCGAGCATCCGCGTCCAGTTGCCGTTCAGCCTGATCGCATTGGTTTGCACATTCCATTCCCAGGTGCCTATCCGCGATCCCTCGATCATGAACGCCAGGTGCTCGCGTTCCCGGCGCAAGGCCTCTTCCGCGAGCTTGCGATCGGTGCTGTCGCTCCCCACGCACAGAATTTCACTGACATTGCCCTCTGGGTCGCGCAACGCCTTACAAGTCCAGTCAATCCAGACGCGCGTCCCGTCCCGGCGCATGTTCTCGTTTGCATTGACCGCATGGTCGCCGGGCTGCTCGCTCTGGTTGGCGAGGCACTCCCATAATCTCCTGCCGGGCAGATTGTACGGCACAATGGTCCCGACCAGACTGCGGCCGGCCACCTCATCGAGGGTGTAGCCGAAAAACTTCTGCGCGAATTCGTTGAGGAAGAGAATCTGGCCGTCACGATCTATATGCAGGATGATGACATTGGCGTTTTCGACCAGTTCGTGGTAGCGCGCCTCGCTTTCCCTCAAGACCCGTTCGCTATGCTCCTGCTCAATCGTGCGCCTTTTCACCACCGCCCGCAGGGTCCAGTTCCAGTAGGACAGGCCGGCTATCACCAGCACTAGGATGCCAGCGCCGATCAGGAGAGGGACCACCTGCAGAACCGGCGGCAGAGGCTGGTCCGACCATTTCTTGTCGATGCGCTCAAGTTCCTCGGCGGAAATTTGGGCAAATCCCGCCTCGACTTCGCGCAGTATTCCACCATTCCCCTTTTTGACCGCCCGGTGAGATTCGCCGATGTCGAGAGGGGCGGACACCTTGAAATCGCTACGGATGCCGTGCTTGTACAAGTAATAAATGATCGGAGGCTTATCGGCGACAAACACGTTGACCTTGTGTTCCTTGGCGGCAATGACCATCGCCTCGTAACCCTTGAACAGCATCAGGCTGTCAATGCCCTTGCGACGCAGCAACTCGACGGCGGCATCCCCTTCCTTGACCCCAACAATGAAGCCCTGCAAGGAATGTACATCTGAAACCTTATTGATATTTTTGTGAAAAAATGCGGAAACTTCGACCTTGGCATAGGGTTTGCCAAACTCAAGCCACCCCTGGCGTTCCTCGGTCATAAACGCCGTATCGATCACGTCGAACCGGCCTACCTGCATCCCGACGAGCGCATCCTTCCAGTCCAGGGCAGCCAGCTCGACCCGGATGCCGGTCTTTTCCTGCCACAGCCGCCACTGGTCAGCCAGAATGCCTTGGATGCCCCCCTTCTCGTCGACATAGGCGTAGGGCGGGTAGTTGCTGTCCATCACCACTCGGATGACGCGTGAAGAAGCGGCATCCGGGCTCGCGGCCTGTCCCCCGCCGGCGACCGGAGCGAGACAGAGCAACAGCAGGATGAAACACCAGAGACCACTGCGTCGTCGCAGGTTATTTCGGAGGGAGGCATGGTTCATAACAACGAGGTCCCGTTTACATTGCGTTTTTCTGGATGAGGATCCCTTTTCGGCGCCCCAGATGGTGTCTGCCCGGTGCGGACTACTTTGCCGCTTGCAGCGTGTTCCAGTGCTGGCCCAACGCAAGGCGTCCTGGACCGGAAGGGTTCAGGCTTCAGCGGCCGCAGCATTTCTTGCGCTTCCTGCCACAGCCGCACGACGGGCAGGGAGCGTTGCGGCCGATCTTGGCCACGGGCTGCCGGACCTTGGCCCGGTTTGATGATCTGTCCGGCAACATACAGCCATCCGCGGTCTTCCCGGACAAAACGGCTGCGTTCGTGGAGCGTGTACACACATGAGCCGTCCAGCGCGGTGGCCACGAATTCGACCATGCCCTCGCCATCGGCCGCCCCGCCTTGCACGGCCGCCACGATCCTTAAGCCGCGCCAATCCGGCTGGACCTCGACTGCCAGGTCAGCCGGCCGGGTGGACGGATGCCAGGTCCAGGCTAGGTAGGCCTGGTTGCGCTCGACAATGGCGGTATAGCGCGAACGCAGCAGTTCCGCTGGGGTCTGGGTCTGCGCTTGACCGGCCAAGAGCGGGCCGCAGCACTGGCCATAGGCAAGGCCCAAGCACGGACAGGGCCGGTCAGTCGGCCGCGGCCTAAGCGCCATGACGATGGAACCACCGCTCCACTTCCTGAACGGTAAAGGTCTTGAGCACCGGCCGGCCGTGGGGGCAGTGGGAAAATACCGCCCCGGCCTCCATCTGGGCCAAGAGCTTGAGCATCTCCACCGGCTGCAGGCGGTTGCCGGCCTTGACCGCAGCCTTGCAGGCCATGGAGGCCAACAGGTCATCCACCGCCTGGGGCACGGGCCGGGCAGCATCGCCTCGCACCGGTCCTCGCAGGCCGTCGAGGATCTCCCGGAGCAGATGGCCGGGATCGATATGGCCAACCAGCGCCGGAGCGGCCTTGATCACCTGGGTGGCGTCGCCGAACGGTTCCACTGTGAAGCCCAAGGTGGCCACCTCATCGCTTCGTTGCTCCAGGGTCTCGACCTGGGCTGGGGATAGCTCGACCGTGACCGGAAACAGCAGGGCCTGCCGCGGGATGTTCGCCGCCAGGTATCCCTGCAACAGTTGCCCGTACAGGAGCCGTTCGTGGGCCGCATGCTGATCGATGACTACAAACCGTCCCTCCCGTTCGCAGAGCAGGTAGAGGGAAAAAAGCTGGCCGATCAGGGTCAGGCCCGCATATTCGCATGCCGGCCCAGGTTCAAGTGGCGGGCTGTCCGGCCGGGACGGCCGTTGTTCCGCAGAGGCCCAAACTGGCGGCAATTGCGATGCCGCCGACTGTGCCTGCGCGGCGGCAGGCAGGCGCGGCTGGGTCGCGGGCGGCGCGGCCATGGCCAGGGCGGGGAAATCCGGCGGCGCGGCAACCACTGCCTCCGGGTCGACCGGAGATGCCGAAGAAGGCCTTGAGGGTTGCAGCGGTGGAGCGAACAAACTGGCGCGGAGCTCTCGCTGGTAGCCGGCCATGGCCCGCCGGACTTGATCGGCCACGAAATGGTGCACGGTCTCACTCCGGCGGAAACGGATCTCGCGCTTGGCCGGATGGACATTGACATCCACCTGATCAAGGGCAACGGTCAGCCGCAGGACCCCGGCCGCCTGATGTCCCTTCATCAAAAACCCTTGCATGCCTTCGTTCACCGCGTGCCGCAGCATCGCGTCCTGCACTGGCCGGCCGTTGACCAAGAGCCGCAGGCGGGCGGCGGCGGACGGCGCGGTTTCCGGCAGCAGCAGAAAACCATCCAGCGCCATGGTCCCGGTGTCAGCCTCCACTTCGGCCGTAAGCGGCACCAAGGGGCCTTGGTGGCGGAACGCCTCGCGGACCCGCTCCTCCAAGGTGGCGCCCTGTTGGTAATCGAACACCGTCCGGCCCTCTGCCTGGAGGGTGAAACCGGTAGCGGGATGCGCCAGGGCCTGGTTCCTGACCACTTCCTCGATGTGGTGCATTTCGGTGCGCTCCGATTTGAGGAACTTTTTCCGGGCCGGCATGTTGCCGAACAGATGGCGGACCTCGATCACCGTGCCCCGGCCGCATCCGTCCTGATGCACATGCCGCAGGGCGCCGTAGCGGACCTCGGCCCGGGCGCCCAGCTCCTGGTCCTGGGGCCGGGAGAGGATGGTCATCCAGGAAACCGAGGCAATGCTGGGAATGGCCTCGCCGCGGAATCCCAAGGTGGCGATGGCGGTCAATTGGGCCTCCTCGCGGATCTTGGAGGTGGCGTGCCGCTCAAGGCACAGCAAAACGTCGTCGCCGTCCATGCCCGTCCCGTTGTCACTTACCCGCAACAGGCCGCTGCCGCTGCCCTCGACCTGGATGTCGATCCGGGTGGCGCCGGCGTCGAGACTGTTTTCCAGCAGCTCCTTGACCACCGAACCCGGCCGTTCCACCACCTCGCCGGCAGCGATCTGGTTGGCCAGTTGTTCTGAGAGAATCCGTATCTGCGACACAACCTATCGTGGTTCTATGGGAAAACGAATAAATAAAACTCCGCATCGGAGCCGCGCCTTTGCAGGAGCCAAGCCAGCCCGAAGCAAAAGAACTCCGTGCTTCAAGGCATCATTCATGGTAACAGTCGATACGATTGTCGATCCCGGCTTGCCGCTACGGGCGCCCCCCCGCAGCGGCAAGCCGGACCGTACCAAATGCATCTCTACCGTTTCTTTGACCTTTTGTCCACCATACCCTCGGCATCATCGGAACTTCCCTCCGGGCAGCCCCCCTTTTGCGGCCGGATTCTGGACGAACGCCATCTCATCAGGATGGTTCTCGCCATCTCCACCCTGGTGACCTTGCTTGCGGGTACGGCCTTGGCCTGGATCTCCTCCCTGCCCGATATCCGTTCACTGGACGACTACCGGCCCCTGGTGGCGACCATGATCTTGGATCGCTTCAACCGGCCCATCGACGCCATTGCCAAGGAGTTCCGGATCATCGTTCCCTACAGCAGCCTGCCGCCTCTGCTGCCCGGGGCTTTTGTCGCCGCCGAGGACAGCAGCTTTTGGAAGCACGACGGCCTTGACCTCTGGTCGATCGTCCGCGCCGCCTTCAACAACATCCGCGCCGGCCGCCGCAGCCAGGGGGGCTCGACCATCACCCAGCAGGTCACCCGGGCACTGCTCCTTTCCCCGGAAAAAAGCTACCTGCGCAAGCTGGCCGAGGCAATGCTCGCCTTCCGGCTGGAACGGATGCTGAGCAAGGAGGAAATTCTTGCCATCTATCTCAACGAAATCTATCTCGGTGAAGGGGCCTACGGCGTTGAGGCTGCGGCCCGCACCTATTTCGACAAAAAGGCCAGCCAGCTGACCCTGGGCGAAATCGCGATTTTGGCCGGCTTGCCCCAATCGCCCAGCAACTATTCGCCGCTCAAGCAGCCCGAGGCGGCACGGACCCGGCAGCGCTACGTGCTCAACCGAATGGCCGAGGAAGGCCTTATCACCGACGATGCCGCGCGGGCCGCCTACGAGGAAGGGCTGCCCCTGGCCAGCCACTGGCGCAAGGCGACCAACGGTTATTTCACCCTCTATATCCGCCAGCAACTGCTGACCGTGCACCAGGAAGCCGATCTGTATAAAAAAGGGCTGAGCGTGGCCACCACCGTTGATGCCCGGCTTCAGGAGGAGGCAGCCAGAGCCGTCCAGGCGGGCGTGGCCGGGATTGCCGGGCGCCACCCCGGCGAGCCGACGCCGCAGGGGGCGCTGGTGGCGCTGGATTCCGGCAGTGGCCGCATCCAGGCGATGATCGGCGGGGTTGACTTCACGGAAAATCAATTCAACCGGGCCGTGCAGGCCAACCGGCAGCCCGGTTCGGCCTTCAAGCCCCTGCTCTATGCCGCCGCCCTGGAACAGGGCATATCGCCGGACGCCGTGTTCCAGGACGCGCCGATCGTCCTGTACAGCGGCGCCGGCAAACCCTGGCAGCCGCATAATTTCAAGCAGGAATATCGGGGGCCCATCACCCTGACCGAGGCTCTGGTCCACTCCAGCAATGTGATCGCGGTCCGGCTGATGCAGCAGGTCGGGCCCCAGGAGGTGATCACCATTGCCAGGAAAATGGGAATCAGCGCGCCACTTGATGCCGACCTGTCGCTGGCGCTCGGCGCCTCGCCGGTGTCGCTGCTGGAACTGACCGCCGCCTACGCCGCTATCGCCAATCAGGGCGAGTACCACGCCCCGGTCGGCATCACCAGGATCGGGGACCGGCGCGGCGGATTCACCCCCTGGCCGCAGTCTGCGGGCAAGCGGGCGCTGACGCCCGCAACTGCCGCCTGGCTGCAGGCGGCCATGGCCCAGGTGGTACGGCGGGGAACTGGCAAGAACGCCGCTGGCGTGGTCGGGGCCAGCGGCAAGACCGGCACCACCGACAACCAGTTGGACGCCTGGTTCGTCGGTTCCGCCCAGGATCTGACCACCGGCGTCTGGTTCGGCCACGACCGCGACAGACCGCTCGGCGCCGGTGAGACCGGCGGTCAGGCGGCCGCTCCGGTGTGGAAACAGTTCATGCTCCAGGCGACGAACTAAAAGGAAGCGGCCATGACCATCGCCAACAACCAGCTCATGCGGGTCATATACGAGGGCCGACCGGCCGACAAACTGGCCACGGCCAAGGCCCTGCATGGCAAATTGGCCTCTTGCCCCGGAGTTCTGCCGCCCTTGGCCGACGAACTCGACCGTCTGCGCCAGGAGTGCCAGGCCCTTGCCGACCAGATGGAGGCCATGGGGCTGGGCCGACTGTGCAGCCGCTGCGCCGCGCAACCGGGCGGGGGATGTTGCGGCGCCTCCATGGCGGACAACACCGATGCGATCCAGATTCTGATCAACCTGTTGCTGGGCGTCCAGGTGGCCATGCAGCCGGAAAACGAGGAGGATTGCTGCTTCCTCGGCCCTGCGGGATGCCTGTTTCCGGCCAAGCCGATCTTCTGCCTCAACTATAACTGCACCCATATCCTCACCGGCGCCGATCCGGCGGACATGGCCACTTTGTATCTCCGGTCCGCCCAAGTGCTCAACCGGCAGATCCGCATCGACGGCATGCTGCTGGATATGGTGCGCGACAGGCCGTACCCGACGCCAAAACCTTAAATTTTTCCTTCATTTTTTCTGTGGAGGTCTTTATGCCCATCAGCGCCACCCTCGCCACTCCTCACGGTCCTTTTCTCTTGACCGCCGACAATACCGGTCTCTGCGGCCTGGAT
>WRFD01000119.1 GCA_009778955.1 Desulfobulbus sp. | reverse complement strand
GCGCAGAAATTGCACTCGCCGTAGCAGCCCCGGTGGGTGGTCAGGGCAAAGCGGATGGTGTCCTGGGCTCGGACCGGTCCGTCCTGGCGATGGCTGGGGTGGAGATCGCGGGTGAATTCCAGTTCGTGGATCGCGTCGAGCTCCGCAGTGGTCAGCGCCGGCTGCGGCGGATTGTGGACCAGGTAGCGGCTGTCCTGTTGCTGGGCCATGGGTCGGGCGGTGATTGGGTCGTTGTGGTCGTAGAAGGCGCGGAACATGGCGGCAAAGGCCTGCCGATCGATGGCAACGGCCTGGTGCGAGGGTAAAAGCAGCGCCTCGGCCGGCGGTTCCGGGGCAAGGTGGCACAGACCACGGATGGCGGTTGGCGACTGCCCGGCGGCCAGGGCCCGGGCCAGCTCGACCACGCTACGCTCGGCCATGCCGTAAAGTAGGTAGTCGGCCTTGGCGTCGGCGAGAATTGAGCGTCGCACCCGTCTGTCCCAGGCGTCGTAATGGGCGATACGCCGCAGGCTGGCCTCAATGCCTCCCAGCGCCAGGGGTGCGGTGCGCTTGCAATGTTGGCGGATCAGGTTGGCGTAGGCGATCACCGCCCGGTCCGGCCGACGGGTGTTGCGGCCGCCGGGAGTGTAGTCGTCGGTGTGGCGCCTGCGGCCTGAAGAAGTGCGGTTGGCGACCATGGAATCGATGGAGCCGCCGGTGATCCCCCAGAAGAGCCGGGGCTGGCCGAGCCGGCAGATATCCTCGGCCGAACGGCAGTCGGGCTGGGCGACGATCCCCACCTTGAAACCATGCTTGAGCAAAAGCTTGCCAATCACCGCCACCCCGATGAAGGGCGAATCGATGTAGGCATCGCCGGTGACCAGGATGACATCGAGGGTCTCCCAGCCCAAGGCGGTCATCTCTTCACGGGTGCAGGGAAGAAA
This sequence comes from Desulfobulbus sp., assembly GCA_009778955.1. GTDB lineage: Bacteria > Desulfobacterota > Desulfobulbia > Desulfobulbales > Desulfobulbaceae > Desulfobulbus. The sequence goes on along the minus strand of WRFD01000119.1, from coordinate 6,927 downwards.
CATGGGAAGGGTTGGCGGTGGGTTCGTTTGTATCATTTCGGCATCAATGCTGCTCTATTAAGCTCGTCGTTGCGAGGAGCCGGTCGCCCTTTGGTCAAGTTGCAATGCCTCGGGCCGCCGAGCGCCCGGCCAGCCAGCCGGTGGAAAAGGCGGCCTGGAGATTGTAGCCGCCGGTGTCGGCCTGGAGATCGAGCACCTCGCCGGCAAAATAGAGGCCGCGCACCAGCCGGGAGGCCATGGTGCGGGGATCTACCTCGCGGGTGTCGACCCCGCCGGCGGTGACGATGGCCTCGGCCAGAGGGCGGTGACCGGTGATGGGCAGACGGAAATTCTTCAGCCAGAGGCGTAGCCGCTTGCGCTCCTCGCTGCGGATGGCGCCGGCCGGCGTTTCGGCGGCCCGGCCGACCGCTTCCAGGGCCACCGCCACCATCTCCCTAGGCAGCAGGCCGCGCAGCACGGCGGCCAGCGGCTCCTGGCGCCGCTGTTCGAAATCGCGCACCAGGCGGGCATCGAGTTTTTTCTCGTCGAGCGCTGGCTTGAGGTCGAGCAGCAACTCCACCGTGCGCCCCTTGCGTAGGGCGTCGACCACCCGGCCGCTGAGGGCGAGGATCATTGGGCCGCTCAGGCCGTCCTCGGTGAAGGCCAGCTCGCCGAAGGCCTCTTCCCTTTTCTTGCCGTCGATGAACAGCCGCGCCCTGATGTTGCGCAACTGCAGACCGGCCATCCGGCCTGAGGGGCTGCCCTGGGCCACCAGCGGCACCAGGGCTGGACGGATGGTAACCAGGCTGTGCCCTGCCGCCTCGGCCAGCCGGTAACCGTCGCCGGTGGAGCCGGTCAGCGGATAGGAGGCGCCGCCGGTGGCCAGCACCAGGGCGCCGCATCCAATGGTTTCGGCTCCACAGACCACGCCGGTGACCGCCAGGTCGGTCAGCACCATGCGCTTGACCGCCATGCCGGTACGGACCGCGACCCCGAGGCGTGCCAGCCAGCGCTCGAGCACTGCCAGCACCTCCGGCGCCTTGCCGGAGGCGGGAAAGACGCGACCCCCCCGTTCGGTCACTGTTTTCAGCCCCAATTCCTGGAAAAAATCCAGTAGTTGTGGGGTGAAAAAGTGGTGGAAGGCCTGGCGGAGAAAGGGGCCGGTGGCGCCGAAGTGGCCGAGGAATTCAGGCAGCGCCGCCACATTGGTGAGGTTGCAACGGCCCTTGCCGGTGATACAGAGCTTGCGGCCGGGCCGGACCATCTTTTCCAAGAGCACTACCCGAGAGCCCGCCAGGGCGGCCTGACCGGCGGCCATCAGCCCGGCGGGACCGCCGCCCACGATCACCACGGATGGGCCGACTGGCGTCGGGCTGGAAAGGTCGTTTGGTGAACAAGAGGAGGAGGCGCACATGGTCAAAGTACTACCCCATACTACAGGAAAAAACATCTTAATTATCACCGGCTTGCCCGTATGCGGGGGGCATGTGCGCGGCCCGTGCAGACTGTGCCTGACGTTTCGCTGCCGAAGAATTCGATTGCAAAAGGCGGGAAAACGAGAGAAAATATTGCCCTGCCGCCATGTTCTGCAAAATTGTTTTCTCCGATAACCGGTTTTGCAGAGGGTACGGCGCGCGGTAAACAGACAACGCTTAATCCCGCCACAGCGGGAGCGGGGGACCCACATTTACGGGGCGGATCGCACACGCGTAAGGCATCTCTCAGCCCGAGCCCGTCAGCTTACCTCGTCAGCGTCATGGGAGCCTCCGGTTGTTGCCAGAGGCTGTATTGCATTGCCTTGGCTATCAGTAGGAGAACTCCGTGGACGCATCCGTTACACCCGCTTCACCTCCCCCCGAAAACGGCGAATATCACCGTCCCCAAGTTCCTTTGGTCCATTTGGCCTTGGCCGCTTTGGGCATCATTTACGGCGACCTTGGCACCAGCCCACTGTACACTCTGAGGGATTGCTTTTTCGGCTCCCACGGCGTGGCGGTGAACCAGACCAACGTTCTGGGGATTCTTTCCCTGGTGTTATGGTCTCTGATTTTCGTGGTCAGCATAAAATACACCATTTTTGTCCTGCGGGCCGACAACGAGGGAGAGGGAGGCACCTTCTCCCTGCTGGCCATGCTCCGTCGCCGGTTGAAAAATAAAAAACGGCATTGGGCCATCCTGACCATCCTGGCGGCTACGGGCGCCTCGCTCCTCTACGGCGACGGAGTGATCACCCCGGCCATCTCGGTGCTGTCGGCCATCGAAGGCATCAACATGGCCACCGACGCGGCCGCCCAGTTCGTGGTTCCTCTGACTTGTTTGGTCCTGGGCTCGCTGTTCTTCTTCCAGCGCCATGGCACTGAGGCCATCGGCAGGATCTTTGGCCCGGTGATGGTCGCCTGGTTCGGCATCATGGGGTTGCTGGGGTTGCTGGCCATCATCAGGCAGCCAACGGTGCTCGCTGCCCTCAACCCCGTCCACGTGATCACCTACTTCGCCGCCAATGGCCTGCACGGCACAGTTTCCCTGGCCTCGGTTGTCCTCTGTATTACCGGTTGCGAAGCCCTGTACGCCGATATGGGCCATTTCGGTCGCTTGCCCATCCGCCTGAGTTGGTATTTGGTCGTCCTCCCTGGCCTGCTGCTCAACTATTTCGGCCAGGGGGCCTATCTGCTGATTAATCCGGAGAGTGGCGACATCAACCCCTTCTTCGCCCTGGCGCCCAAGGGCACACTGTATCTCCTGGTGATTCTGGCCACAATTGCGACGATCATCGCCTCCCAAGCCCTGATCTCCGGGGTCTATTCCCTGACCCAGCAGGCCATTCAGATGGGTTTCATGCCGCGCATGCGGATCGTCCATACCTCGGAAATGGTCAAGGGGCAAATCTATATCCCCACGGTCAATTGGATGCTGATGGCCGCCTGCCTGACCCTGGTGTTGGTGTTCAAGGACTCCTCCCGACTGGCCGCAGCCTACGGGTTCGCGGTGACCGCCACGATGACCATCACCACGACCATCTATGTCCAGATCACCCGGATCAAGTGGAACTGGCCGCTGTGGCAAAGCCTGGCGCTGCTGCTGCTCTTTCTTCTGTTCGACGGCTCATTTCTGGTTGCCAACATCTTCAAGGTGACGGACGGTGGCTGGATCACCATCTTCATCGCCACGTGCATCCTCGTCGCCATGATCACCTGGCGCGACGGACGGGCCATTTTAGCCAAGCATTACGAGCTGATGCGCCTTCCGACCGATGTTTTTCTCAACGACCTGGCCAAATACAGCCCACAGCGGACCAGCGGCACCGCCGTCTTCATGTCCATTCACCCAGAGGGCATCCCCCATACCCTGCTGCACCACCTCAAGCACAACGAGGCCCTGCACGAGCGGGTGCTGCTCTTTTCCGTCCTGTCGGCGGAAACGCCGACCATCGCGGCCGAAGAACGGGTGCAACTGGAGAACCTGGGACAGGGCTTCTACCGGGTCAAGGCCTATTACGGGTTCATGGAAAGCCCCAACATCCCGAGGGTTCTCGAACGCCTGGGTAAGAAGGGGTTGGCGATCGACATCTACACCACTTCGTTCTTCCTTGGCCGGGAGACCCTCCTGCCCACCGGAGCCTCGCCCATGACCAAATGGCGCAAGCATTTGTTCATCTTCATGTCGCGCAACGCCTGGAATGCCACCTCGTTCTTCAGGGTGCCGCCCGACCGGGTGGTGGAACTCGGCAACCAGGTGGAGATCTGAGCGGCCGGCGGTCTCTGGACGCGGCCAGGCCGGGCGCAGGCGCCCGGTCCGCGTGAGCGGGGCGCTGGCGCTGGGCAACAGGGCTTTGCCATTCGGCGGGCTGTTGCATCTCCCTTCGGGAGGTGCAAAGAGCAGCGGCCGGGCGCCTGCCATCCTTTTTTTCAACCGCGATCCGGCGATGATCAAGCAGAGACCCTGCAGGCGCGCGGATTCACCGAGTTCCTCGCCCTGATCTGGACGTCGATGATCTACCTGCGCAAAGAGTGAGAGGGCGCGGCAATCAGGCGCGGGTCCATCCGCCGCCGAGACGCACGCCGGCGAACATGGTTTCGGCCATCCCGGTCGATCCCATGAGGCGGGCCGCCTCGGTCATCAGCTCGGCATCGGCGATCAGGCGCTCCACCTCTTCCCCCGGTCGACCCGCCCAGTATTTGAGATCGTGCCGAAAGCAGGCCGGATAGAGATCGCATCCCTTCCATTGGTCAAACCACAGCGAGCAGCCGTCGGACTTGAACGGCGGGTTGGGAGGATCTTGGGCGATTTTCGCCCACAGATCCTCAAGGCCAAAGTGGGCGCAGATGGCCTTGATTTGATAGGGAGTGACGACTTCTCCTCTGGCGGGGAGGTCTATTCCTGGTTTTCCATTTCGTATGACGAGTTCTCTTGCAATTTGAGAGAGGGGTGCTTGGCCCGTATCGGTCAAGTCGGGAAGGGCAGGGGCAGTTGGCAGATGCGCCTTTGTCGCGCTTCCCGCTCGCCGCACAGATTGGCGACCGTGACCCCGACCAGACGAACGGGCCGCCTGCCCGCCTCGGTCACGGCCAAAAGCCGCGGCAGACAGGCGAGGATGTCGGCGGCGTCGAAAAAACCTCGGGTCGTGGTGCAGGAGCGGGTGACGGTGGTGAAGTCGCTGTAGCGGACCTTGAGCGTCAGGGTTCGGCCGCCGGTTTGTTTGCGCGACAGCGCCTCGGCCACCTCCAGGGCCTGCTCCCGCAGCACCGCTTTTACCTCGGTCAGGTCGCGGATATCCGCAGCCAAAGTGGTTTCCGAGCCGATGGATTTCCGCGCCCGCGCCGGTTCCACCGGCCGGTGGTCGATGCCGCGGGCCATGTCGTGGAAGAATCGGCCAGACTTGCCGAACAGGGCCGTCAGTTCCTGGAGGGAATGGCGGAGCAGGTCGCCGCCGGTGCGGATGCCGTGCGCCCGCATTTTCTGTTCGGTCACCCGGCCGACGCCGTAGAACTTGCCGATGGGCAGGGTGGCCAGGAAGGCCGGGGCCTGCTCCGGGGGAATGACGGTGAGGCCGTCGGGTTTGCGTTGGCCGGAGGCGATCTTGGCCAGGAATTTGTTGTAGGAGACCCCGGCCGAGGCGGTGAGGCCGGTGGTGGCGCGGATGGCGGCGCGGATGCGTTCGGCGATCCGGGTGGCCGAGGGTTCGCCGAGCGGATTGGCGGTGACGTCGAGGAAGGCCTCGTCCACCGAGAGCGGCTCCACCAGGAGGGTGTAGCGATGGAACAGGGCCATGATTTCCCGTGAAATCTCCTGGTAGCGCGCCATGCGCGGTTTGATGAACACCGCCTGCGGGCACAACTGGTGCGCCCGGCTGCTGGGCATGGCCGAATGGATCCCAAAGGCGCGGGCCTCGTAGGAGCAGGCCGCGACCACGCCCCGGCTGCCGGGGGCGCCGCCGACGATCACCGGCACACCCCGCAGTTCTGGCCGGTCCAACTGCTCGACCGAGGCGAAAAAGGCATCCATGTCGACGTGAATGATCTTGCGGACGGACGGCATGGGAAAGATGGTTTGGCCTCAAGCTGTTATCGCCATTGACGCTGGTCGCGGTCACGGCTATTATCGATGCGGATGCATCGGCGTGACAGCCGCTGTCATGTGCTCATCATACTCTCAGGCATGCAAACCGACAATATGAACGCATATCAAGAGCGGAAAGAGGTCCTTCGCCAACAGCCGGCCACCTGGCTGGTGACCGGCGTCGCCGGCTTCATTGGCTCGAACCTGCTGGAAGTCCTGCTTGCTCTGGGGCAGCGGGTCGTCGGCCTGGATAATTTCGCCACCGGCCATCAGCACAATCTTGACGAGGTCGAGGCCAGGGTTGACGCCGGGGCATGGACACGGTTCCGGTTCATTCGCGGCGATATCCGCGAGTTGGAGACCTGTTGCGAGGCCTGCGCTGGGGTCGATTACGTCCTCCATCAGGCGGCGCTGGGCTCGGTGCCCCGCTCCATCGAAGACCCGATCACCACCAACGAGGCCAACATCACCGGCTTTCTCAACATGTTGGTGGCGGCACGGGATGCGCGGGTGCGGCGGATGGTGTACGCCGCCTCCAGTTCGACCTACGGCGACCATCCCGGCCTGCCCAAGGTCGAGGAGCGGATCGGCAACCCGCTCTCGCCCTATGCGGTGACCAAGCTGGTCAACGAGCTGTATGCCGGCGTCTTTGCCCGCGCCTACGGGTTCAACACTATCGGCCTGCGCTATTTCAACATCTTCGGCCGGCGCCAGGATCCGGAAGGCGCCTATGCGGCGGTGATCCCCAAATGGTTTGCCGGCCTGCTGCAGGGCGAGCCGGTGTTCATCAACGGCGACGGCGAGACCAGCCGCGACTTCTGCTACATCGACAACTGCGTCCAGGCCAACATCTTGGCCGCCACCGCCAGCGATGAGGCTGCCAGCCAGGTGTACAACGTGGCCTTTGGCGAGCGGACCACGCTCAACGAACTGTTCGGCCTCATCCGGGATCGGGTGGCGATCAAGGCGCCGGCCTCCGCGACCATCAAACCGGTCCACCGCGATTTCCGGGCCGGCGATGTCCGCCACTCCCTGGCCGGCATCGGCAAGGCGTCCCGCTTGCTGGGCTATCAGCCGGAATACTCGGTCAGCACCGGGCTGGACCAGGCAGCCGAGTGGTACATCAATAGGTTTTCCGGGAAGTGATATCATTTCCCGTTGTTACGCAAAAAAATATACTTATTTTTATTCGTCCGCAAGAAAGGTTACCCCCCGCCTTTCAGGCGGGTAGCATTCTGCTGGCGGCTGACTTATACTGGCGGCGTGGAATATCGCCAAGGCAGCCACGCCAAGCATAAGATCGAATGCCATTTTGCTTGGGCGGCCAAAGACGTTGCCCGTTGCTGACCGGGGAGCTTGCCCTTGGAGCCCGCGATCTTGCGCGTCAGACAT
>WRFD01000118.1 GCA_009778955.1 Desulfobulbus sp. | reverse complement strand
CTGGGCAGCGCCAGGATGCTGGACTTTCTCGGCTACACCGACCGGCGCGAGATGGTGGACATGCCCTTTGCCTCGCTTTTTGCCGCCGCCATGCCCGAATCATGGATCACCGCGACGGAGGCGCGATGCCGTGAAGTGCTGGAGACCCGCCATTCCCACACATATGAAGAAAGCGTGGTGATGAACCGGTTCGGGGAAATCGTCTTTCAAGTGTCCATCACGCCGGCGGAAGAGGAAAATGGCGAGTGCCGCGGAGTGGTGGTGATCATGAACGACATCTCCGAGTTGTCTCGTGCCAAAGAGGATGCCCTGCGCGCCAGTTCGGCCAAGGGCGATTTTCTTGCCAATATGAGCCACGAAATACGTACGCCCATCAACGCTATCATTGGCATGACCATCATTGGCAAGGCAGCCGCCGATCTGGAGAGAAAAAATTACGCCTTTGCCAAGATCGAGGGAGCCTCTGCCCATCTGCTGGGCGTGATCAACGATATTCTGGATATGTCCAAAATTGAGGCTGGCAAGTTCGAGCTGGCGCCAGTGGAGTTCAGTTTTGAAAAAACGCTCCAGAAAATCGCCAATGTCATCAATTTCCGGGTTGAGGAGAAGCGCCAGCATTTCAATGTGCGTATTGACGAAGAGATCCCGGATATGTTGGTGGGCGACGACCAGCGCCTGTCCCAGGTCATCGCCAATCTGCTTGCCAACGCCGTCAAGTTTACTCCAGAAGGCGGCACCGTGCACCTGAACGCGTATTATGAGAAAGAGGTTGAGGATGGCGATCTTGTCGTCCTGCGCATCGAAGTGCGCGACACAGGCATAGGCATCGACACGGAACAGCAGGCGCGTCTGTTTCAGTCCTTCCAACAGGCCGAAAGCAGCACGGCGCGCAAGTTCGGCGGCACTGGACTCGGCCTGGCTATTTCCAAACGCATCGTCGAAATGATGGGCGGGAAAATTTGGGTGGAATCCGAGCCGGGCCAAGGGGCAGCCTTCATCTTCACCATTTTGGCTGGGCGCGGGACGCCCGCCGCGCACAAAAACAAGACCTCTGCCTTGGACTGGGTCGGAATCCGGGTGTTGGCGGTGGATGAGGAGCCAGATATTCTGGAATATTTCAAAACAATTGCTGATAAAATTGGTTTCGCCTGCGATACGGCTTCCGGTGGCCAGGAGGCTCTGGACAGGATAGCGCAAAATGGGCCATACGACTTTTGTTTCATAGACTGGGCAATGCCGGATATCGACGGGATTGAGTTGACCCGCCGGATCAAGACGGACAAAAACAGCCACTCTACCGTGATCATGGTTTCATCCGTGGAATGGAGCATCCTAGAGCACGATGCCCAACGCGCCGGAGTGGACGGCTTCCTGCCCAAGCCGCTGTTCTCTTCTGCCATCGCCGACTGCATCAGTGAGCGCCTACGACTGAGAAATGACGCGGAAGAGAAAAATGTCCCGGTCGAATACGAGTCCTATGCCGGCCGCTGTATACTCATGGCCGAAGATGTGGAGTTGAACAGAGAAATTGTCCAGTCTCTGCTTGAACCCACCGAGCTGACCGTGGATTGCGCGGAAAACGGCGCGGCGGCAGTGCGTATGTTCAGCGCCGATCCGGAGCGCTATGACATGATCTTGATGGATATCCATATGCCGGAAATGGACGGGTATGAAGCCACGCGGCGCATTCGTGCGCTGGATGTCCCGTGGGCTGGACAGGTTCCCATCGTGGCTATGACCGCCAATGTTTTTCGTGAAGATATCGAAAAATGCCTGGCTACGGGGATGAACGACCATATAGGCAAACCTCTTGACTTTAATGACGTTCTGGAAAAACTTCGCCAATATTTGTCGAAGGCGTGAAAAGGGTTGGGTAACTGGTCATGGTGAGGGTAGACAGGTACAGCCCCTGAGTGAGGAGACGACGAGTCTCTATCCACCAAGACAACACCCACGATCATGACCCAACCATGGGGATCATGTATATTCAACCTGTTGGAATAGTTTTATAAATAGGTGAAATACGTGTGGCCCTGGCATCCAACCGTAGAAGCTGTTCATCTCTCTTCCCCCGATTCCCGAGCACGTCAGATCATCCTTTATGTCCAAGCCGCACCGTGCGGACACGGCATTGAAGGAGCTGTGTATCTTCCCCTTCAGCGGCTTCAATGTGCGCAATCTGTTCGGCGGTGAGATCAAAACGGCTGGCGGCAATCCAGTAGGATGCGCCCTTGGCCTCATACCCGACGAGCCGCAACGGGGTTTGGGTCTGATTGACTCCTTTCCCGTCCCAGCAGGACCTTGGCGTCGGAAAAGACGATGCTCCCAAGGGCCACGGGATAGGACTCGATGCAGGTGGTGATGCTGTTCTCCTTGATCCGGGCGACGAAGTGCTTGCCCGCGGCCTGGAGCTGGTCGAAATCGCCGTAATCCTGGCATCCCCGGTCACAAACCGAGGTTTGTCCGGGAGCAAGGATCTGGTCGGCAAAGCACCAAACAACACGTTTAAAGTTAAAGACTTGGGTTGGTCGGAATTGAAATGGATAGCTAGGGGTTAGCGGAGCTATTATCAGTAAAATTTATATTTTTGTATTATAAAAAAGATTTCCATTTTAATTTTAAATTTTGTAGATATACCAATTACTTTTAAATTACTTTCAACGTAAGGGCTGTTTTCGTTCATTTTTTTTTGATACAAAAGGGCGCGTGTAATCCGGCGCAGGGTGGAACAAGGGCGTCCCCGAGAACGAATACAAGAGATTTCTCCAAGAAACATGGTCATACAGGAAGGCTGGATTGGGTTGGGTCGCGGATCGATACCAAGGGCATTGCATTAGTTGAGTTGACATAAACGGAAGCATCCGGCGGCCTGTCATAGTGCTGAATCAAGGTGGTTCGAGGAGTTTGACGATGACAGAGACAAAATATAGTATTTGCGGAATGTGCGCCGTTCGCTGTCCAGTGAGCGTACAGGTGAAAGACGGCCGGCCCGTGTGGATCGAAGGGAACAGCCATGACGGCGGCATGGGCAAGAGCCTGTGCGGCAAGGGTGGCGCGGCCTTTGCCCAGAGGGAAGACCGGCAGCGGCCGACAGCGCCCCTGCTGCGCCGGGGTCGGCGTGGGGCAGGGGAGTGGCGTGAGGTCTCCTGGGACGAGGCGTTCGACTTTATCGTCAACCGGTTGCAGCCCATCATTGCCGAACACGGCGGCCGGGCGATCATGCTGTCCGACCGGGGCGGTCCCTTTGCCGACCTGCGCCAGGCGTTTCTCAAGTCTTTGGGATCGCCCAATTATATGAATCATGACTGCACCTGCGGCCGCAACGTCCATCATGCCTCCAAGTCGGTGTACGGCCTGGGGCGGAAGGATTTCGCCTATGACTACGAAAATTCCCGCCACATCGTCCTGTTCGGCCGCAACATCACCGAATCGCTGAAGGTCAAGGAGGTGAAGAACTTCCTTGCGGGCATCAAAAACGGCGCCCGCGTCACCTATATCGATCCTCGGGCCTCGGTGACTGCCGGCAAGGCCAGTCGCTACTGGCAGATTAGACCCGGCGCCGATTATGCTCTGCTGCTGGCCATCGCTCACTGCATCGTGGACAACGGCTACTACGATCACGAGTTCGTGACCCGGTATGTCAACGGCCTGGACGAATTCAAGAGATTCCTTACTCCCTACACCCCGGATTGGGCGGCCGGGGAGTGCGGCATCCCGGCGGCGGAAATCGAAGCCTTCTGCCGTGAACTGAACGAGGATCGCCCTCGGGTGATCATCCATCCCGGCTGGATGCTGGCCCGCTACCGCGATTCCTTCCATGCTTCGCGGATGATCCACATTCTCAACGCGCTCTTGGGCAGCATTGAGCAGCCCGGCGGTCTCTTCTATCCCAAGGGGGCCAAGGATGCCGGCAAATCCGGCCTCAAGAGCCTGGCTTCGCTGGTGCCGGCGGTGAACGAGGAGCGGGCCGACGGCTGCGGCACGCGCTATCCGCAATGGGACAAGGGCGCCGGCATGCTCCAGACCGCCATGGAAGCCATCGACACCGGTGAGCCCTATCCAGTCAAGGCTTACTTCGTCCACCGGCACAACCCTTTCATCGCCTTACCCGACACCAGGGAGCAACGGCGGATTTTCGACAAGCTCGATTTGATCGTGGCCGTGGATGTCAACTTCAGTGAAACCGCCTGGTTCGCAGACGTGATCCTGCCAGAAAACACCTTTATCGAGCGTGATTCCATCCTGCGCACCGAAAAGGGGCTGAAGCCCGGATTCGGCCGGCGGCAGCAATGCGTCAAGCCGCTGAACAACACCAAGGCCGGCTGGGAGATCTACCTTGAATTGGCCAGACGGCTGGGCAAGGGCGAATGCTTTCCCTTCAAGACCATCGAGGATATTTGGCAGTATCAGCTGCAGGACACCGGCCTGAAGGTTGCCGATTTCGATGCCAAGGGCTTTGTCAAACTGAGCGACAAGGCCATCTGGTATGATCGCGACCAACTCAAGTTCGGCACTGAGTCGGGCAAGATTGAACTGGTCAACCCTAAGTGGGAGGCCATGGGCGTGCCGTCGTTGCCGCCCTATGTCGCTCCCGCCGCGCCGCCGCCAGGCTCCTTCCGCCTGCTGTTCGGCCGCACCGGCTACCAGGCGCACGGCCAGCACCAGAACAACCCCATCCTCAGCGAACTGCTTGATGTCAACCAGCTTTGGATCAACCCCGCGGCCGCAAGCAAACTCGGCATCAAGAATGGCGACCTGGTCACGGTGGCCAACGGAGACCAGCAGGGCCAGATCAAAGCCTACGTCACTGATCGCATCCATCCGGAGGCGGTGTTCATGCTGCATGGCTTCGGCACCGATGTGCCGGTCAAGAAACGGTCGTTCGGCAAGGGTCTGGCCGACCAGATTTTCATGCAGGGCAAGCTGAAGGAATGGGACCAGGCCGGCGGCGGCCTCAATCTGGCGGAAAGTTTTGTCACCGTGATCCGGGCCTGAACGAGAGGAGCATCACCATGAGCAATTATATCGTCACCCAGAATGTGGCCAACTGCATTGGCTGCCGGGCCTGTGAGGTCCACTGCAAGGATAAGAACAATTCCGGCCCCGGCGCCTTCAACTGCCGGATGATCGAGGTCGCCCAGGCAACAACCTCGCCACCCCAGATCGATTTTGTTTATTTGTCTTGCTTTCACTGCGAAAAACCCTGGTGCGTCGATGCCTGCCCTACCGGAGCCATGCGGCGGCGCGACCAGGACGGCATCGTCTTTGTCAAGGAGAGCGCCTGCGTCGGCTGCAAGGCTTGCATCACCGCCTGCCCTTGGACCGTACCCCAGTGGAACCCCGACACTGGCAAGGTTGAAAAATGCGATCTGTGCATGGATCGAATCGATGCCGGGCTGGAGCCGGCCTGCGTCACCAAGTGCACCACCGGCTGCCTGGCCTTCACCACGCCATCGGCGGCCTCCCAGACGGCGCGGCAGACCTTTGCCGAACAGATGCTCCGCAACCTGCGGCGCTGAGCGGAGCGCGGCCATGGATGCGCTGCCCAGGGAATATCTCGGCATTCTGCTGCTGCTGGTCTTCGGGGTGTTGTTCGGAGCGCTCACCCTCTTTGTGGGGCGGTTCTTCCGCCTCAGCAGACCCTATCGGGAGAAACTGATCGCCTACGAGTCGGGCAACGAGCCCACCGATGCGCCCCGGATGCGGTTTTCGGTGAAATTCTACCTGATTGCTATCCTGTTCGTGATCTTCGACGTCGAGGCCATCTACCTGTATCCCTGGGCGGTGAGCTATGGCCAGTTGGGGCTTTTCGCCCTGGTGGAGATGCTCCTGTTCATCGGACTGCTGCTGGTCGGCTATGTCTATGCCTGGAAAAAGGAGGTGCTGCAATGGGAGAAATAGCCGATCCGGCCATGGTCCGGCTGGAGGAGGGGGTACGATTCATCCCCGGCGCCAACGCCATTCTCGGCCCGTTGAACAAACTGGTCAACTGGGGCCGGGCCGGTTCGATCTGGCCGGTGACCTTCGGCCTAGCTTGCTGCGCCATTGAGATGATGGATGCCGGCGCCTCGACCAACGATCTCGACCGCTTCGGCATCCTCTTCCGCGCCAGCCCCCGCCAGGCTGACTGCATGGTGGTGGCTGGCACCCTGACCAAGAAGATGGCGCCGGTGCTGCGGAGGGTTTACGACCAGATGCCCGAGCCTCGTTATGTCCTGGCCATGGGCAGTTGCGCCTGCAGCGGTGGGGTGTTCGACACCTATGCAGTCACCCAGGGCGTTGATCTGATTATCCCGGTGGACGTGTATGTGCCCGGCTGTCCGCCCCGTCCCGAGGCGTTGCTCGAAGGTTTTCTGCAACTTCAGGAAAAGATTCGCAAGGAAGAATACCGATGGAGTCAATGGCGATAGCCGACCGGCTGCGGGCCGAATTCCCTGACGAAATTCTGCATAGTTATCTCTATCAGGGCCAGGGAGCGGTGGTTGTCCGGCCGGGGCGGATCGTCGATATCCTCAGCTGGCTGCGCACCACCGAGACCATTCGCATGGACCATCTCCGCTCGTTGTGCGGGGTGGACAACGCCCGCTTCCGGGATCCGGGACGGTCGCGGTTCGAGGTGGTCTACAATCTCTATTCCATTCCCCTGCGCCACGAAATCCGGGTGCGGGCCGAGGTGGGCGACAAGGAGCTGGCCATCGATTCGGTGGTCGAACTCTGGCCCGGCGCCAACTGGCTGGAACGGGAGACCTACGACCTGTTCGGCATTCGCTTCAACAACCATCCCGATTTGCGGCGGGTGCTGCTGCCGGACGACTGGGTCGGTCATCCCCTGCGCAAGGACTATCCGCTCAAGGGCAAGGAGGAGTGGGCCGGTATGACCGAACTGCTGACCAAGGTGCAGGAACTCGACCGGTTCGGCTTTGATCCGGACGGACATGTCCACGGGCAGGCGGATCTCGAGGAGGACGAACCATGACTCGACCGATTGCACCAACAAAAAACATGGAAATTCCAGTGGCCGACGGCGAGGGCGAACGCTATTCCCTGCGCATGGGGCCGCAACACCCGGCCACCCACGGCGTACTGCGGGTCGACCTCGAACTGGACGGTGAAACCATCGTCGCCTGCACTCCCCATGTGGGCTATCTCCATCGAGGGTTTGAAAAGCTGGCGGAAACCAAGACCTATGCCCAGGCCCTGATCCTCACCGACCGGCTCGACTACATTGCCGCCATGGCCAACAACGTCGGCTACTGCGTGGCGGTGGAGCGGCTGCTCGGCATCTCGGCGCCTCTGCGCGCTCAGTACATCCGCACCATGGTGGCCGAGATGTCGCGGCTCTGCTCGCATCTGCTCTGGCTGGCCACCCATGCCCTGGACATCGGCGCCATGACGGTCTTCCTCTACTGTTTCCGCGAACGGGAGATTTTGCTTGATCTGTTCGAGGAGTTGTGCGGGGCCCGGCTGACCTTTTCCTACCCCCGGATCGGCGGGGTCCGTCAGGATGTGACTGCCCACTTCATCGACGAGTTGCAGCGTTTCCTCGACATCTTTCCCGCCCGGATCGAAGAGTACGAAACCCTGATCGACACCAACCGTATCTGGCTTAAGCGCACGGTGGGGATCGGCAAGATCACGGGCGAGGAAGCCCTGGCGCTGGGCCTGACCGGCGCCTGCCTGCGCGGCTCGGGCGTGGATTACGACCTCCGCAAACATCAGCCCTACGACGCCTACCGCCTGGTCGACTTCGAGGTGCCCCTAGGCAGCGACGGCGACATCTATGCCCGCTACCGCTGCCGTATGGAAGAGATGCACCAGTCGGCGCGGATCATCCAGCAGTGCATCGACCAGCTGCCGCCCGGCCCGATCATAGGTCCAGATGCCCCGGACCTGGTCATCCCCAACAAGGCGCCGGCCCGCATCGAAGCCAGGACCAACGCCTACGGCGTCGGGCTGGTCAAGCTCATCCGCGACCGCAACCTCTATCTCGTCGGCGAT
>WRFD01000117.1 GCA_009778955.1 Desulfobulbus sp. | reverse complement strand
TGAAGTGGCCGTCAACCTTGCGGCGCCCAGTCGGGGAGGTGATGCATTATGTATTCGGTCACCTTTTCCTTGGCGGCCGGATCGTTCTGCTGGATTCCGGCATCGCGCATCACCTCGTCAAAATCATACCAACACAGCTCCTTGTCCTCACGGCTGTACACGGTCAATATCCGGTGATCAGGATCTTCGATATCCTCTTCCTCCTGGATGGCGGCCACCAGTCGGACAGCTTCCTCATAGGGAAGGAAACGGATCTCATCTTCGCTCATCGAACACTCCATACGCCGATCGACAGGCACGAGGGGGCAACACGCGGGGAAAAGGCGGATTGCGCGAGCCAACGCGCCTTGTACGGCAGAACAGGAAATCAGACCGGTTTGACGACAGCCCCGGAACGGATGCAGCGGGTGCAGACGTTGGCATGCACGGCGGCGCCGTTGCTGGTCTGCATACGAACTCTTTGCAGATTGGGCAACCAACGGCGTCGGGTCTTGTTATTGGCGTGGCTGACGTTGTTTCCCGTCGCAGGGCCTTTGCCGCAGATTTCACAAATACGGGCCATGATCGTTTCTCCTCCGGTGAATCGTTTAACAATAACCGCGAATTATAGCCCCGCACCCTGAAAAAGCAAGCTCTTTTCGAGCTTGTCCCGGAGAATTTAACGGAAGCGGTTTGGCTCCGTGCGCCATGCCAAGGCCCTGCCCGACTGTCCTGCGGCCATCATGGCAAATACGTAACCCGGCAATAATGAAGAAGAAATTTGTTCGTTCAATGGTTGGTTTTTGTTATAATCGGTCTTACAATCAAAAACGTGTCCCCAAACCGCCCCCCAACGCCGCATCATTCAGGCAGAATAGGCGCGGCGGCAACCGGGACCCCAAAGCCGATGATGTCCCGCCCTACGCGCCACAAGGAACTGCCGCATGAGACCTGCCGTCTTTTTGTTTTATGAACTTCTCTCCTGGCGGTCGGTCCTTGACGTTCTCCTGATTGCCGCAGGCCTGTTCTTCCTCTACCGGACCCTGCTCCGTCTCGGCACGTGGAAAATCATGGCCGGCATCCTTATGGCCCTGGTGGTCTTCATCCTGGCCAACGCCCTCCAGCTCAAGGGCATCGAGTGGATTTACCACAACGTCAGCAACGTGGCGGTGCTCGGCCTGATCATCATCTTCCAGCCTGAACTGCGCAAGGTGCTGGAAAAGGCGGTCTCGGTCCCGCCGCATCGGTCCAAGGGCCCGGAAGCCGCGCTGCACGGCCTTATCGGCGAGGCCCTCGTCAAACTGGCCCAAGAGCGGTGCGGCGCCATCATCGTCTTTCCCGGCAAGGAGCCGCTGGGCGGCAAAATCTCAGGCGGCTACCAACTCAACGCCGTCCCCAGCCTGCCGCTCATCCTCAGCATTTTCGATTCCAACTCGCCGGGACATGACGGCGCCGTGATCATCGAAAACGGCAAGCTGACCCAATTCGGGGTCCGGCTTCCCATGTCGCAGTCGACCAGGCTTTCCGAGGAATACGGCACCCGCCACCACGCCGCCATGGGCCTTGCCGAGCAGACCGACGCCTTGGTTCTGGTCGTTTCCGAGGAGCGGGGCCAAGCATCCGTCTTTGTCAACGGCGGGATGCAACTCGTGCGCACCGCCGAACAAATCACCCGCACCATTGTCGGCCATCAGCGGGAAATGGGCTTCTTCAACCGGGATAATGCCCCAAAAATCCGCAAAAGGACCATCTTTCAGTGCGTCGCCAGCCTGATTCTCGCCGTCATTTTCTGGTCGACCCTGGTCATCTCGCAGCGGGAAGTGGTCGAGCGGGTTTTACCGGTGAACATCGATTACACAGCCCCGGGCGACGACCTCGTGCTGGTCGGCGAAAAAGCCAACGAGGTCAAACTGTATCTTTCCGGTCCCAAATCGGAAATGGACAACCTGGCCAGCAATCCCCCCAGCGTCAAAATCGATTTATCCAAGATGGCCAAAGGCAGCCAAACCATCATCATCACCAGTGAAAACCTGCGGCTGCCCAGGGGCATCACCCTGCTCGACACCTCGCCCCAACAGCTCAAGCTCACCCTGGCCGCCGTGGTCCAGAAAAATGTGCCGATCACGCCGCAAATTATCGGCAAGCTGCCCGGCAACCTGAAACTCAAGCGAATCACCGTGACCCCGGAAACGGTCCTGGTCACCACTCCGGTCTCCAAGGAGGAGAGGAGCAACGAAGAAGTGCTGACCACCCCGATCTATTTGGAGTCAATCTCCACCGACAGCAAGCTGTTCTGCAAGGTGATCGCCCGCCCTTCAATTCAGCCGGTCGCCAAACGCTGGCCCGACGTCGAAGTCTTCATCGAGTTGAAGTGACCGCTACCTTCGCCACACCGGTTGCTTTTGGCGGGTTTGTCACAAGAAGAAGACTCCATGCCCCGCCCAGTAAAGAAATCCCACTTCCGTCCAACAAAGGCCGTGAAGTTTACAGATGGAAAGGCGTTGAAAGAGAGCCTATCTTTTCCGGATAAATTGCATGGAAATGAAGCGCCATTTGCCGCTAACAGAATGTAGAAAAACTCCCGACCAGGCATCGTTGGCATACAGCATGGATACGATGCGGGCGATGGGGTTGCAGTTTCCTCTCTTCCCCGGACAGCTATGATCGAATGCGACAGTAGCGATTGAGAGGTTTATTGGTGGAAGATCTCACGAGCCCTGTCTCGCTGAACGCGAGAACCCTGCGCATTATCCCCTGGATCGTGGCCATCTCCTTTTTCATGCAGATGCTCGACACGAGCATCATGAATACAGCCTTGCCCGCCATTGCCAAAAGCCTGAACGAAAGCCCGTTGAACCTCCATTGGGTGGTCATCGCCTACATGCTGGCCGTGGCGCTGCTCATGCCCATGTCCGGCTGGGTGACTGACCGCTTCGGCACGCGTACGGTGCTGTTCGGGGCGATTCTGCTCTTCATGGCTGGTTCGCTGTTCAGCGCCGTCGCCCCTTCGCTCAATATACTGATTGCGGCTCGGGTGGTGCAGGGCTTGGGCGGGGCCTTCATGGCGCCCGTGGGACGCCTCACGGTGCTGCGAATATACCCGCGCCAGTATCTGGTTCAAATTTTGAGCTTTGTGAGCATACCGGGTATGCTCGGTCCGCTGTGCGGACCGGCCGTGGGCGGCTTTTTGGTGCAGTACTTCACTTGGCACTGGATATTCCTGATCAACCTGCCGGTTGGGCTTATCGGCTGCCTGGCGGTGCTGCACTACATTCCGAATTTGCGGCGCGCTGAGTTGCCGCGGTTCGACATTCGTGGTTTTGTTGTGTTCAGTGCGGCCATGCTGCTTATTTCCTTCGCCCTGGACTCCGCCGGACAGGAAAGCCTGCCCACGCTCATGGTGCTGGCGCTCACAGCCGGAGGAGTCTTGTGCATAGGGCTTTACATCGTCCATGCGCGGGTTTGCCCCAATCCCTTGTTCCGGCTCTCCATCTTCCGCATCCGCACCTTCACGGTCGGACTGCTCGGCAATATTTTCGCGCGCTTGGCCAGCGGCGGCATGCCATACTTAACGCCGCTACTGCTCCAGGTGCTCTTGGGGTATTCGCCGCTTAACGCCGGGCTCATCATGATCCCCATAGTCCTGATGGCGATTTCCAGCAAAGCCCTGGCTACACGGCTGTTGAACACCTTTGGTTACCGCGCGGTGCTGTTCGTGAACACGGTGGCGCTCGGCAGCATCATTGCCCTGTATTCCAACTTTTCGCATGATACGCCGCTGTATGTCATACTGATCATCTTCAGCATCTTCGGCGCGGTCAATTCGCTCCAGTTCACAGCTATGAATACCCTGACTCTCATCGGCCTGCCGGATGAAGAGGCAAGCAGCGGCAACAGCCTGCTTTCCGTGGTCATGCAGCTTTCCATGAGCCTTGGCGTGGCTGTGGCCGCGTCGCTCATGGCCGTCTTTCTGCCGGGCGGGACAAAGCTTGCGGCGGGGCCAGAACTGGCGGCAGGATTCAGCTCCACCTACCTGTACATGGGCGGCATCAGCGCCATTGCAGCGTTGATTTTCTTATGCACACCGAAAGGGTTCGGCAAGGGCAGGGCTCAACGCATGTAGGCATTTTTGGGGAGATCCTCGTCATTGGGCGTGGGATTGACGCTCCAGGGGATCAACCTCTCATCTGTACCCAGGAGGCAAAAGCCGTCGGCACGCTCGCATTATACATGACGCGGAGCTGCATCAAAAGCCAGGCCAAAGTTCGGCACAAAACTGCGGCGGCCACAGAATCGGCAGCAGCCAGACGGATACGTTGATGACGACCACGGTCAGCGGCGCGCCGGTCTTGGCCTAATCCTTGAAGCGGTAGTTGCCCGGCGCACCATGACCCATCGGGCAGGAGGCAAGGCTCCCGGAGGGCGCGTTATTGACGCTTTTTCGCGGTCACCACCGCAGCCATGCTGGGCACATCCACGGCGTGGGTCACCTCAACAAATCCCGCCAATTCCAGATCTTCCTTTATCTCTCCATAGGTGTAGACCATGCCGTTTGGGGTATTGACAAACATGTTAATCCCAAAGAGGGCGCCTTCCACTGGCGAGAGGCGATCCTCGCTCATCACAAAATCGCGCACCGCCACCATACCGCCTGGGTTCAATGCATCCAGCGCCTTGGCGTAGAGCATGCGGCTCTCACTCCGGTTCATCTGGTGGATGATGGCGCTTATCCAGGCAAAATCAAAACCCAAGGGCAAGGGGACTTTGGTGAAGTCCCCTTCCACGAGCGTCACGCGCGCTTCCATCTCCGAACCCGTGAAGCGCTTTTTCGCCTGGGCGATGCCATCGGGCAGGTCGAATATCGTCGCCGAGCTTCCCGGCAGTTCCTTGAGAAAGGCTGCCGTGTAGGTGCCTGAAGCGCCGCCTATGTCCAGAATACGTGGGTTTTGTTTGGCGAAAGCCAGAATTTTGGCCCCACGCAGCGAGTCCATGACGCTATCCGCCAATCCGGAGGCGATGGAATGCATGCCCATGATAAACGATGTCCTGTCCTGCTCCGCGCCTAGAATGCTGTCTTGCCGCTCCTGGCTCCGGCCGTCCCGCACCGACCAGGTGAGCCGCGCCCAGGTGCGCTGGCCACAGGCCATGTGCCGCATCATGGGGATAAAGGTCTGGGGGTGGCGGCTGTCCAGAAAGGGTTGGTATTCCTCTGCCACCGCATAGCGGGCAGCGTCGCCTGTGCCGGATTTGAGCAGGTAGCCCATGGCCGAAAGGGCATTAAGCAAAACTGCGACGCCCCGCCAGTCGCACGAACAACGGTCCGCGAGTTCGGCGGCGCTGAGACTGTTGTTGTTTTCCAGAATGACCGTGCCGAGATCGAGTTCAGCCAAGGCCGCAAGGATGCTTGCCTGTCTGTAGCCCCACATCTCACGCTGGAGCCGTTCAAAAGGACCGATGATCATGTTGGCCTCCATTCAAAAATTACTGAAAAGTTACGGTGGTACGGTTAAAGATTGCAAGCTGGCACGATTTCGTCAATGAAAGAAGTGTGCGGCCCGCTCCTGCCGGTCAAGACCACAGTTCCTCTGGCGCTGAAAACTGCCTTCACTGCGGCGGCCACAGGATCGGCAGCAGCCAGACCGATACGGCGGTGATGACCACGGTCAGCGGCGCGCCGATCTTTACATAATCCATGAAGCGGTAGTTGCCCGGTCCCATGACCAGCATGTTGGCCGGATGGGAAAGGGGGCTGGCGTAGCTGGACGAGGCTGCCATGGCGATGGTCATCATCAAGAGATCCGGCGAAATGTTCAGCGATGTCGCCGCCTTCAGGGCAATCGGCGCCATCAGCACCACCAGGGCCGAGGTTGGGATGACCTGGGTGCCGATGACCGTGACGATGAACAGGACGGCCACCACCCAGCGTGGACCAAGGTGCCCCACCGAGACGATGAGGGCGTCGGCGGCCAGTTGCGCCGCGCCGGTATTCTGCACCGCCACCCCCAGCGGCAGCATGCCGGCGATGAGAAAGATCACCCTCCATTCCACCGAACGGTAGGCCTGATCCATGTTCAGGCAACCGGTCAGCACCATCAGGGCCGCGCCGGTCAGGGCGGCGATGGCGATCGGCAGCCAGTTGAGAATAGCCGCCGCCAACACGGCGATGGTGATGATGGCGGCGACCGGCGCTTTTTTCACCAACGGCGCCTGGGCCGCCTCGAGGTCGAGGACGAGAAAATCCGGATCGTGGGCGACCGCCTCCAGACTTTGCCGGTGACCATACACCAAAAGCGCGTCGCCGAATTGCAGCGGCATTTCCCGAAGGCCTCCCCGTTGCGGCTGACCCTTGCGCAGAACCGCCAGCACGCTCAGGCCGTAATGTTCACGAAAGAGCAGTTGGGCCAAGGTCCGTCCCGCCAGCGTCGTGCGCGGCGACAGCAACACCTCGGTGATGCCGACCTGCTGCGATTCCAATTCGGCGACAAGCCCCGGCGATGGGTATTCCATGACCAGCTCCTGCAAAGCCTGCATGGATTCCAGCGACTCACGGTTGCCCTGAAGCACCAGCAGGTCGTTTTCGCGGATTACTTCCTCCGGCGACGGCATGAAAACAAAGCCGTCCTCAGCCGCTGGATCGCGCGAAATGCCTATAACCGTCAGGTCAAGGGCGTTGCCAAGGCGGCTTTCAACCAGGTTTTTGCCGATGAGCGCCGAGCCGGCCGGCACCCGCGTCGGCATCAACACGGTGTTGCCGATGCCGCCCTCTTCGGAGGACAAAGGCCCAACAAGGCCGTCGGCGACGAGACGTTCCAGATCGTCTTGTTGTCCTTGGACGATGAGAAAATCGCCCTCGGCAAAGGGGCGGCGGGCAACCGGCGCCCGTTGGCCCTGGTTGCCGCGTAAGCCCAGGAGATGGATGCGATAACGCTGGCGCAGGCCGCTTTCGGCCAGCTTTTTGCCAATCAGCGGCGACGAGGCCATGACCGTAGCCCCGGCGATTGACATATTCTCGCTGACAAGTTCAATCGCCTGGAGGTTGTCTTCGGCCAAGAGGTGTTGGTCGCCGCGGAAATAATGGTAATGCTCATCCTGGCCATGGACAATCAACAGGTCGTTTTCACGCAGCATCTCCCGCGGGCCGGGGGCGAGAATCAGGTCGTTGCCGCGTTGCAAGCCAACGACAGTCAGCGAAAGGGCCGAGCCGAGGCGGCTTTCGGCCAGCTTCCGTCCGGCCAGCTTCGAGCCGGGGCGGATCTCGGTGGTGAACAGATGCGAGGCCAACTGATAGGATGATTCGAGAGCGCTGTCATGACAGGCGCTGGCGGTTGTTTTGCCGCCCGGCAAAATTTTCCTGCCGATGAGGACGACGAAGAAGATGCCGGCAACGACCAGAGCGCCAGTGATCGGCGTGAAATCAAACAGAGCGAATGGTTTCATCCCGGCTTTGATCATCGCTTCGTTGACCAGGATGTTCGGCGGCGTTGAAATGCTGGTGAAAGGGCCGCCGAGAAGACAGCCCAAGGCCATCGGCATCAAGAGGCGCGACGGGCTGCGGCCACTGCGCCGCGCCAGTTCCATGGTCGCAGGCAGCATGATCACCGCCACCGTCGTCGTGTTGACCAGCGCCGACAACAGGCTTGCGGTCAGCATCAGGACAATCATCAGCACTGCCTCGCTCCTTTTGGCAAAAAGCTGAAGCGGTTTGCCAAATTGGTAGGACAGGCCGGTTTGGGTCAGGCCGGCGGAAATGATGAACATGCCCAGAACCGTAATCACCGCCGAGCTGCTGAATCCGGCCAGGGCGTCGCTGGGCGAGACCAGCCCAGTCATGGCCAGAACGGAAAGCACCAAAAGCGCCGTGACATCGACGGGAATCCAGCCGCCGATAAACAACGCCAGGGCGGTGATGATGATCAGACTTAAAATCAGAAGAGGGGACACTACAACAACTCCTGTGCATGGGATGGGAAAATGGCCGTGGGTTCCAAAGGGGAAATTGTATTGGAAAATGGCTGGGTAGTCCACCTCCGAAATGCCAATTTTCCCAAGTTGCT
>WRFD01000116.1 GCA_009778955.1 Desulfobulbus sp. | reverse complement strand
GCGAAGAGGTCCCACCCGTTCCCATTCCGAACACGGAAGTTAAGCTCTTCAGCGCCGATGGTACTGCATGGGAAACTATGTGGGAGAGTAGGTCGCCGCCGGTCCTTTTTTAAACAAAAAGCCTCGGATCCTTTATAGGATCTGAGGCTTTTTCCGTTCGAATAACCAAATGTTGAGTTATTCAGTCCATTGCATCAAACTCACCTGCTGATACGTAACACATGGGGCATACCCACTCCTCCGGCAACTCGGTGAAGGGAACGCCCGGAGGGACGCCATTCATGGGATCGCCAACCGCGGGGTCATAGGTATACCCACAGTTGACGCAGATATAACGTTCTCCTGCCGCTGCCATAATCAGACCTCTCAGACCGCAAAATATTTGGCTTGCGGGTGATGGACCACGATCGCCGAGGTGGTTTGCTCGGGCACCATCTGCATATTTTCAGTCAAAAAAATGCCGATCCTCTCGGGCCGCAGGAAAGAGAACAGCGGTTTGTGCGCTTCCAGATCCGGACAGGCCGGATAACCGAAGCCATAGCGAGACCCTTGGTACTGCTGGACGACCGTTCCCTGTAGTCCCTGCGCCGGCAAACCGCCAATTCCCATCTCCCGGCGCATGACGCCATGCCAGTATTCGGCCAGGGCGTCGGTCGCCTCGACACTGAAACCATGGAGCAGGTGATATTCATGGTAGGCGTTGGCGCGGAAGAGCCGCCCTGTTTCCTCGCTCATTTTCGGCCCGATGGTCACAATGAAAAAGCCGGCAATATCGCCTCCTTCCTGGGCTGATTTGAAAAAGTCGGCAATGCAGAGATAGGGGGCTTCGGCTTGCCTGGGAAACTCAAAACGATGCTCCGCCTCATCCGCCCGCACGATCAAGGCGCCCCCTTCTGACCAGCAGGGAAAATAGCCGTAACTGGCCTTGGGCTGAATCCAGCCGTCGGCCAGCGATTTTTGTATGAGGTCCTCATACAGGGGCCGGACCGTCTTCTCAATCAGCTCAGCATATTCGCCTGCCTCCATCTTACCCCGTCGATATCCCCAGCGTCCCCGGAACAGGGCTTCGATGTTGATCAAAGAAAACAAGGCTGCCGGGTCGATGTCCTCAATGTAGCGCTGCCCCAGAAACGGCGGCGTAGGCACGGAAACGGTTCTGTCGATTTCAGCCACTCTGATGCCTGGCTTCATGGCCTTGACCGCAGTCACCTCATCGTATGCGGTCAAGGTCAATTTCCCTGCTTCAAATTCCTGCACCGCCTTCAACCCGGCAAAGGCATCTGCGCAGTAGATCACCGGGCCGCCATATTCCGGCACACAGGATTCGGCCACGAATTTGGGCGTCAGGGCAGCGCCTCCCAGCAAGATAGGCACGGCCAACCCCGCCTCCCTGAACTGGGCCATAGATTCCTGCATGATCATGGCCGATTTCACCAACAGACCGCTGAGGCCGATCAGGTCGGCCCGGGTTTCCTTCGCCTTTTCTATGATGGTCCCGGCCGGCACTTTGATGCCGATATTGTGGACCTTGTAGCCGTTATTTGACAGGATGATGTCCACCAGGTTCTTGCCGATGTCGTGGACATCGCCCTGCACCGTGGCCAGGAGGATGGTGGTGGCGGCATCGGCTTCGGACTTGTCCATGTAGGGTTCCAGCAAGGTGACGGAAGCCTTCATCACCTCAGCTGACTGGAGGACAAAGGGCAGGAGAATTTCTCCCTTGCCGAACAGTTCGCCGACATGGCGCATGGCCGGAACCAAAATTTGGTTGATGATGTCGATTGGCTCAAACCGCTCCCGCAAAATGGTCAGCAGATCCTCCAACTGCTCCTTGTCGCCATCCATAACCATCCGAAACAACTGCGCTTCCGGCGTGACGCCGTTTCCCTGCCCTTCCTCGGCCGGAGTTTCCGTTCGGTTGGTGAAGTGGGCGATAAAGCGCATCAGGGGCTCTTTCTCGCCCGACTCCTGCCGATCATAGAGCAGATCCAGGCAGATACCCCGGTCATCCTCCGATATGCGCGTCAGCGGAAGAACTTTGGCTGCATCGACAATCGCCGCGTCCAATCCGGCCTTCACCGCCTCGTGCAGGAACACGGAGTTCAAAACCTTGCGGGCCTGGGGCGCCAGGCCGAAGGAAATGTTGCTGACCCCGAGCACAGTCAGACATCCCGGCAGTTCCGTTTTGACCCGGCGGATCGCCTCCATGGTTTGCACGGCGGCATCGCGCAGGCTTGCATCGCCTGAACCAACGGTAAAGGTCAGACAGTCGAACAGCAGATCCTGGGGCCGCAAACCGCATTGGTCCACGGCAATGTCATGGATGATCCGGGCTATCCGAACCTTTTCCTCTGCAGTCATGGCCATGCCCCGCTCATCGATGGTCAGGGCCGCCACAGCAGCCCCGTACTTCTTGGCCGCCCTGCAAATCCGGCGAAGATTGTCTCCTCCGTCCTCCAAGTTGATGGAATTGACAATCGCACGTCCCGGATAGATCCGCAGGCAAGCCTCAATGCAGGCGGGCGTGGTCGAATCGATCATCAGCGGCGCCTTGAGGGAACTGGCGCAGAGCCGCACCAGAGCGGTCAGGTCGGCCAACTCGTCGCGGCCGGCATAGGCGGTGCAGAGATCAATTACATGCGCTCCCTTGGCCTCCTGCTCAAGGGCGATTTTCACACAGCCCTGATAATCGTCGGCCAGCAGCAGTTCCCGGAACTTTTTCGATCCGTTGGCATTGGCCCGCTCGCCGATCAGCAGCGGAGGAATCTCCTGTTGCAGTTCAACCGCCTGATACAGACTCGATACCGAAGATTTCATGCGTGCGCCTCCCGATTCGCCGGTTGGACGCCAACAAGGGCGCGAACCAATTCGCGGGTATGGGCCGGGGTGGTGCCGCAGCAGCCGCCAACCACGCTGACGCCGTATTCGGTGACAAATCGTTTCATTTCACGGGCATAGGTTTCCGGGCTCAGGGAATAGCAGGTCTTGCCGTTGACCACCTCCGGCAATCCCTGGTTCGGCACGCACGAAATGCGGCCCGGCCAGTTGCGGCTCAAGAAGCGGATATGCGATTCCATGTCCAGAGGGCCGGTGGCGCAGTTCAGGCCGAAGGAAAACAGCGGATAGGGCTCGAAGGTCACGGCGGCGGCGGCGATATCGGTGCCGACCAGCATGGTTCCGGTTCGTTCGATGGTCACGGAAACCATGACCGGAATGTCGTGCCCCAGGGATTCTAAGGTGTCGAAGCAGGCGGTCATGGCGGTCTTGATCTGGAGCAGATCCTGACAGGTCTCGATAATGAGCGCATCCACCCCGGTCAAAACCAGGGCTTGGATCTGTTCTTCATAGGCCCCGGCCAGATCGTCCACCGCGATATGCCCGAGCGAGGGCAGCTTGGTGCCGGGCCCGATCGATCCGGCAACATAGACGCCCGGCTTGCCGCCGATGGCGGCGCGGGCGTTGTTCACCCCGGCTCGGTTGATGGCCTCCACCTTGTCGGCTAGGCCGTACTCGTCCAGCACAATCCGGTTGGCGCCGAAGGTGTTGGTTTCAAGCACCATGGCTCCAGCCTCGACAAATTCGGTGTGCAGGGCGATGATTGTTTCAGGGGAGGTCAGGTTGAGCAGCTCGTTGCACCCTTCCTTGCCCTCCCAAGCAGTTTCCGGGATGTCCATTTCCTGGAGATTGGTGCCGCAGGCGCCGTCAAGGATCAACACCTCGTGGTCATGTAGTCGCATGGCTCGATGCTCTCGTCTGGATGAAAAAAATGCCCGCAGGGAAAATTTTTCTTATTTGCCCCGATGTCGCCGTCTGGCGCGCGGGCCGGCTCAAAAGGCCGCCCGGCCCTGTCCGCCCACTGTAAGGATGACATGTGGGATTCGCATCAAGTTTTTTGCACGGCAAGGGCGGATTGTGTCCCGGAGCGGCCATCAACCCGGACATTGCGGCCAGGTCTTGCTTGTCAAAAAGTGTTTAATTTTCTACAGTGGGCTACTTTTTTCCTGCCACCTTCCCTTTGCTGCCAAGGATTTGTCCATGACTCTATCGATCACCGCCGTGGTGCTCGCCGCCGGTAAAGGCACCCGCATGAAATCGGCGCGCGCCAAGGTGCTGCACGAGGTCTTTTTCCGGCCGATGCTCCACCATGTGCTCCTCACGGTCCGGCAAGCGGCCATCGACCGCTGCGCGGTCATTGTAGGCCACCAGCGGCAGGAGGTTCTGCGCGTGCTCGAACCCTTCACGGTCGTCCCGGTCATCCAGGAGGAACAACTGGGGACCGGCCACGCCGTGCTCTGCGCCGAGCAAGCCTGCGCCGACGCCGACCTGGTGATGATCCTCTGCGGCGATACTCCGCTCATCCAGGCGGCCACCCTCACGGACATGATCGCCTCCCACCGGCATAACCGGGCGATGCTGACCCTCATGACCACCTTGCTCGACCAACCCTTCGGCTACGGCCGCATCCTCAGCGACGCCCAGGGCACGGTCCAGGCCATTGTCGAGGAAAAAGACGCCACCGAGGAACAGCGGCGCATCCGGGAAATCAACGCCGGCATCTACCTTGCGGACCGCTCGTTCCTGTTTGAGGCGCTGCGCCGGGTCGGCGCCGACAACAGCCAGGGCGAGGTTTACCTGACCGACATTGTCGCCATCGCCCGCAGCCAAGGGTTGACGGTCCACCGCTTTGCCCATCCCCAGGCCGCCGATGTCCTGGGGGTCAATTCCCGGATCGAACTGGCGCAGGCCCAGGCCACCCTGCAGCAACGCCACAACCGCAACTTGATGCTGGCCGGCGTGACTCTGTATGCGCCGGAGGCCGTGCTGGCTTCACCGGACTGCGTCATCGGCCCGGACACCGTCATTGAGGGGATGGCGCGCATCAGCGGCGCATCGGTCGTGGGCCGGGATTGCCGGATCGCCAGCGGCTGCGTTGTCCATGCCTGCACCTTGGGCGACGACGTGACCGTGGGCGCCAACAGCGTGTTGGCCCACTGCACGATCGCCACCGGCGACACCATCGTCCCCCTGACCTATCGCCACGGATGACGCCTGTCGTCTCCCGACTCTGAATCACCTCTCCTTTTGTCAGGAGCTTTGCCGACCATGACTGATCTGAAAAAAATGTACGCAGCCCTTTTGGGCGACTCCTTTCCCATGGAAATGACCATCACCTTCGGCGGCCAGACCTTGATCTACCGCAAAAAGACCTGGAAAATCCCTTTGGCCGACGGCGCCATCGAGGAACGGGGGCTGCGCTACGGCGAAAATCCGGATCAGGAAGCGGCGCTCTACGAACTGGTGAACGGCAACCTTTTACTGGGCGACTGCCGATACATCGCGCCGGGCAACGGCCTGGTCAGCGCCATCCCGGTCGAGGATATGCTCCAGGTGGGCAAGCATCCGGGCAAGATCAATCTCACCGATGTCGATAACGGCCTGAATATCATCAAATACCTGATCGACCGGCCAGCTGCGGTGATTCTCAAGCATAACAATCCCTGCGGGGCCGCCATCGGCGCCAGCCTGGCCGACGCCTACAACCGCGCCAACCGCTGTGACCGGATTGCCGCCTTCGGCGGAACCGTGGTCGCCAGTCGACCGATCGACCGGGCATGCGCCGAATTGATGGCGGAAAACTATCTGGAAGTGGTGTGCGCCCCGGATTTCGAGGAAGGAGCGCTCGACATCCTGGCCCGCCGCAAGAACCTGCGGGTGATCCGTATGGCCGGCATCACCCGCCTGGCCGAATTTGAACGCGAACGTTTCGTGGACTTCAAATCGCTGATCGACGGCGGCATCGTCGTGCAGCAGTCGGCGGTCAACGCCATCCGTTCGGCCGCCGACCTCAAACCTGCGATCACCGTCTACAAGGGTGTCGATTATCGCTGCGAACGCGAACCCTCAACCCGTGAAATCGAGGACATGCTGTTTGGCTGGGCCATCGAGCACGGAGTGACCTCTAATTCGGTGCTCTATGTCAAGGACGGCTGCACCACCGCCATCGGTGCGGGCGAGCAGGACCGGGTCGGGGTCGCCGAGATCGCGGTGCACAAGGCATATGCCAAGTACGCCGATATCACCTGCTTTGACGCCCATGGCATACCCTATGCCGACCTGGCGGCAGAGATCGAACGCGGGGGACGGGACAAGACTGACAAGGAGGCGATCGACGCCAAGGTGAGGGCCGACCGGGCCGGACTGCCCGGTTCGGTGATGATTTCCGATGCCTTTTTCCCCTTTCGCGACGCCGCCGACGTCGGCATCCGCGAGGGCATCACCGCCATCCTCCAGGCAGGCGGCTCGATCCGCGACTTCGAATCGATCCAGGCTTGTAACGAGGCCGAACCTCAGGTGGCGATGCTGTTCACCGGTCAGCGCGCATTCAAGCATTAACTGGTTGCGGCAAGGCACGGAACTGTTTATTTCTCAATCTGTTGCCAATTTTCGCTGCGTTGTCGCCCCGCTTGCGCCAAGCCGCTTGTCATCTGCTGGCATTTTGTTAATTATCGGCTGGACTCTTTTATTGCATAACCGATATATAATTCTTGTGTATTATTGCTGATTTGAATGTCTAATAATTTGGCTAATTCCTTAATAGAAATTTCCTTCCTTTTGCATTGCCTGAGATATAGATATGTTGAAAACATGTTTAATTTTGGGGAAATTCCCTTGATTTCAATATTTTTCAAGCCTTGCGATTTAAATATTTTGAATAATTCTTTTGGCTTGATAAACATATCCCAAACATGAATATTTTGTTCCATAAATGATGTGCTTTTCCAGTTTTGCGTAACTTCTAACATGATTTTGCTAATGATTGTTCTGTTAATCGTGTCAAAAAATAAAATACCTCCTGGTTTTAACACTCTTGATATTTCACTAATAACTGCATTTACGTCTTTTACATGTTCAATAACATCGCAACATGTAGCAAATGAAAATGAATTCGATTCAAATGGTAAATTTTCTCCATAACCGTGTACATAATTAATATTCAGATTATTTTCACGAGCGTGTTTTTCGGCAGCCTTGATGGACTCTTTTGACGGGTCAATTCCGGTAACATTCATGCCTATTTTGGCAAAGTCTTCCGAAAGGTACCCACCACCGCAACCTATATCAATCAAGCATTCCTTCGGGTAATCGAAATTGAATTTACTTTCCAGTATTGAAGTAAAATAACAAAATCTGGCAATATTTGAATGATATAGAATGGTCGCCATTGTACCAAATTCGCTTTCATTCCACCAATGATTAGCCATTTCATCATAGATTTCGTTATTTATTTTCATATCATTTTCCAATTATAGAATTTTTCAACGTTTTCCAGTTATAAACAACATGGAAAATACTCTCAATTGCGAATATTAAGCCAAACGCAACATGAATGTGTAACTATGTATGGCTAAATTTTGACTCATGTCCGGTAATGTGGTGAATCAAAGCACCAGCCGGCATAATAATTGCCGTAATTAATCATGTCAACGAAACAATAAGTCCTTTTTTCTTCATGTCCTTATTGGACAAAAGAAAAATAGTTAATCCTGCAGTAAATAGTATTCCTGCATGTATCATGCTTTTATATTTATATTTTTCCCTGCTCTAACAGCTTTGCAGGTCTTGCCTTCATGCTCGTTTGTTATACTTTTCCATTGCAAACTCCACCGGTACTGTCGAAATGTGTCTGATTGTCAGTCGCTCTCCGTCAGTGCCCACTCCGCTCTCGCCCACTTGCGCCAAAATCCATCTGCAGCGGTCTGTTGTCTGCCTCGGGCGGTGGGTTTTGGAATATTTGCCAGGGTCAAACATAACTGAGCGCAAAGGTGTTTGCAGCATCGCGGGGTCAGTTGTCTTGGCATAACGGGAAATGGTGCCAAATTCACAACCTCCTGAAATAAAAGGATTCTTGTGAAAATGACCGCGCGGGCCCTCAATGATTTGTCAAAAAAAATTCAGCATGTTGCTGTGCGCCGTGGCTTGCGCGGCTGTTCAGTAGGTGCAAGTCCCACCCGGCAACTTTCGCTTCAGCCGGCAGCAAACGAAGCAGTCGTGGAGGTGACGAAGCAGGTGAAGCCTTCGGTGTAAAGGGTCAGAAAGCGACTCGGCGAGCATGTGGGC
>WRFD01000115.1 GCA_009778955.1 Desulfobulbus sp. | reverse complement strand
GATCTGCGGCACCTCGGACTCCTCGATACTGGAAATGCCGGTGGCGATCACCGTGACTCGCAACTCGTCGCCCAGCGACTCGTCGAACAGGGCGCCGATGATGATGTTGGCGTCGTCGTGCGCCTTCTCCTGGATCAGAGCCGATGCCTCCATGAACTCGTTCATGGTCAGGGTTGCCTTGGCCGCCGAAATGTTGATCAGGATGCCGCGGGCGCCGTCGATGCCCACATCCTCGAGCAACTGGTTGTCGATGGCGCGCTTGGCCGCCTCGGTGGCGCGATTGTCGCCCACCGCCGAACCGGTTCCCATGATCGCCGGCCCAACCTCCTTCATGACCGTCTTGAGGTCGGCGAAATCGACGTTGATGTGCCCCGGCAGGTTGATCAGGTCAGTGATGCCCTTGACCGCCTGCAACAGAACATTGTCCACCATCTGCATCATGTCGACCAAAGTGGAATTCTTGTTCATCAGGCTCAGAAGCCGGTCGTTGGGCACGGTGATGATGGTATCCGAAAATTCCTTCAGCCGCTCCCAGCCGGACTCGGCGTTGCGCATCCGCTTTCTCGCCTCGAAATAAAACGGCTTGGTGACAACCGAAACCGTCAAGGCGCCGACTTCCTTGCTCAGCTTGGCGATGACCGGCGCCGCACCGGTTCCGGTGCCGCCTCCCAGGCCGGCGGTGATGAAGACCATGTCCGCCCCCTTGAGCACGGCCTGCAGGTCTTCGTAACTTTCTTGGGCAGCCTCCTTGCCCATTTCCGGGTCTGCCCCCGCTCCCATTCCCTTGGTGATTCCCGGCCCCAGTTGCAGCCGGATATCGGCACGGGATTTTTCAAGGGCCTGCATATCCGTGTTAGCCGCGATAAACTGCACGCCCGCTAACCGGCTTTCGACCATGGTGTTAATGGCGTTGCCGCCGCCGCCGCCGACTCCGATTACCTTGATTACCGCTGCAGTTTCTTCTTCGGCCATCCTGAAAGCCATAATTCTCTCCGAAAAAAATTTCCGCTCAAGTTCCCCAAAATATACCACCGCACCCGGTGATGCCAAAGGGAAAAAACCGCCCGCTTAGACGATATTTTTCATCCACTTTTTCAGCTTGCTGACCATGCCGCCGGTTTCCTTCGGCACATAGGTCTTGGCCTTACTGCCATACAACACCAACCCGACCCCGGTGGTGCACCGGGGCGAGCGAATATCCTCGACCCGGCCGGCCACCCCCTGCGGGTAACCGATCCGGACCGGCAAATCGAAAATCTGTTCCGCCATCTCGACAATGTTGGCCAGGAGCGCGGTGCCGCCAGTGATGACGATGCCGGCGTTGATCCGGTTCCGGTATCCGGAAGCGCAGATGTTCTTGTTGATCATCTGCAGGATCTCCTCCATCCTGGCCTCGAGGATCTCCACCATGATCCGTTGCGAGACCTTGCGCGGCTTGCGGTCGCCAACCGTGGGCACCTCGATGATGTGATTCTCCTTTATCATTGATGAGAGCGCCCCGCCGTACAGGTATTTCAGCTCTTCCGCCTCCTGGAGCGGCGTTCGCAGCCCCATCGACAGGTCGCTGGTGAGGTTGTTGCCGCCCAGGGCCAGTTCCCAGGTATGCTTGATGGTGCCGTTGCAGAAGATGGCCAGGTCGGTGGTGCCGCCGCCGATGTCGATTAGGACCACGCCCAGCTCCATTTCATCCTTGCCCAGTACGGTCAGGGACGAAGCCACCGATTCGAGCACGATTTCGGCCACGTTGAGACCGGCCCGATTGCAGCTGGTCACCACGTTATGCAGCGCGGTGACATCGGCGGTGACGATGTGGACGTTAGTCACCAGACGAACCCCGGTCATGCCCAGGGGATTCTGGATGCCGGTGTGGTCGTCCACCATGTACTCCTGCGGCAGGACATGGATGATCTGCTGGTTGTCCGATATCTTGACCGTCTGGGCCGCCTGGATAACGGCCTCGATGTCTTTTTCCTTGATCTCCTGGTTGTTGATGGCAATGATGCCCGGCGAATTGAAGCCCTTGATGTGGTTGCCGGCAATGCCGACATACACCGATTCAATGTCGCAGCCGGCCATGTCCGAAGCGGTTTCCACGGCCTGGCGGATCGATTTGACCGTGGATTCGATATTGACCACCACCCCTTTCTTCATGCCCGACGAGGCGGCAGTGCCGACCCCGATAACTTCCACCCGGTCTTCGAAGACCTCGCCGATCATGACGCAGACCTTGGTCGTGCCTATATCCAGACCTGCGACCAGTTCTCCGGGCTCACGCGGTTCGTGTTCCTCAAATTCTTCACCCATCAATTTGGACTCCGGTAACCAAGACTTTATCATCTAAATAGTCCATTCGAATTTCTTTAACGCCATTCACCTGCTTCTTCGCGTACAACTGCTCAAGCACCTTGATCAGTCGATTGTATTTCAATTGAAACCGATCCATCCCGAAATAAATGGGAAAGGGACGGTCCACCAAATACAGAATCAGGCCCTGCTTCTGGTCAACATGGATCTCGGAAACCGCCTGGATGGGCAAAATGGCGTTTCCCTTGGCCGCCATGCCCAGCAGACTGCACGCCGCCTCGGCCAGCGTCCCCCTCGCCAGACGGCCCGCCGCCACATCCTTGTCGGCGCGGATGCCGGTAATCACCGGAAAATCCAGCTCCTGTATCTGGCCGGCCTCAGCGAACAGGCGCCCGGAATGGTTGATATAGTACAGGCGGCGCTCCTTGGCCTCCTCCAGATTCACCAGGGCAAAGGGCTGATGTTCAACGATCGTAATCTCCACGGACGAGGGCCAATTAGTCTTGATCTCCGCCCGTTCCACCCAGGGATGACTTTCGATCCGGGCCGCAGCCGCCTTGGCGTCAAACCGCAGCAGGCTCCCCCCTTGCTGCAACTCGGCGAGATCGAGAATCTGCCGCTGGGTGGCGACCCGGGCGCCGGTCACCTTGATATCGGTCAGCCGGAAAATAGTCGACCGCAACAGCAACTGGGTCGCCCCCCAGAGTCCTGCGCTCACGACGACCCCCAGCAACCCGACCAGGGCGACTCCCTTGAGCAGCCGCTTCCACTTCCACAGCCGCTGCGCCCCGGCCACCATGATCTGGGGGCGGAGCGTTTTGGCAGTCCCGCTCTTTTTCCGCCGAAACAGCCCGGCCAAACCTCCACCCTTCCTGCCAGATTTTGTTCCTTCCTTACGAGGACGAGACGAGGTTTTCCGGGGTGTATAGATTGCCATCGGCCCGCACGTCCCCGCCTAGTAAATATGCACCTCAGGCTCCAGCAGGACACCTGAATGCTCGAAAACCTTCTGCCGGACCTCCTCCATCAACTCGACGATATCTTCGGGCGCCGCTCCGCCGGTGTTGACGATGAAATTGGCGTGCTTGGGCGAGACCATCGCCCTGCCGATGGTCCTCCCCTTCAACCCAGCCTGCTCGATGAGACGGCCGGCAAAGTCGCCCTGCGGATTCTTGAAAAAAGAACCTGCCGAGCTCACCCCTTGGGGTTGCCTGCTCCGTCGCTGGGCGATGATCTCCCGGCATTGCGCGGTCACCTGACGGCCGTCGGCGGCTTGCAGACGGAATGCGCCCCCGGTGATCACCATCCGGGCCTGGGGTTCTGCGGGCAGGCGGGTAAAACGATAGCCAAAGACCGCCTCTTCCCGGGTCACCATCGTCGGTTCGCCCCGTTCGTCCAGGCACTGGATCGCGGCCAGCGCATCACCGATGGCATGGCCGAAAGCCCCGGCATTCATGCGGATGGCCCCCCCGACGCTGCCGGGTATGCCAGCCATGAATTCCAGGCCGCCGAGATTGCTGCGGGCGCACCAGCCCAGCAGAGCGGCCAGGTTGCACCCGGCCGAAACCCGCACCAGCAACGAGTCGCCGTCTTGCTCGCACAGGTTGTCCCTCACCGTGCCGCGCAGCCTGATAAAGACGCCCTCACGGTATCGGCCGGTCACCAGGATGTTGGAGCCGCCGCCAACCACATGCCAGGGAATGCGCTCCCGATGCAGCCACCGCAGCAGGGCCGCCAACTCCTCCACGCCTTCGGTTTCAGCCATGGCCTCGACGATGCCGCCGGCGCGAAAGGTGGAATAGGCCGCCATGTCGACATCCCAGCGCACGGAGCGGCAGAGTGCGGCGAGTTCGAGTTGCTGCTGCCCGTTCATCGCGTTTCCCCCGTGGGACGGTCTTCCCGGGCCTCATCCGGCGCCGTGAGCAGGGTCAGCAGATGTTCTCCGGCGCGGACGATATTGCCGGCCCCCAGAGTCAGCACCAGGTCTCCGGGCTCGATCAGCGGCAGCACGTTCTGGGCCTGCTGCACCAAGTCGGGAATGTAGTGAGTCTGCCGCTGGCCGTGCTTTTTGATGGCATCCTGCAGTCGTTCCGAACTGACCCCCTCGATCGGCGGTTCGCTGGCCGCGTAGATATCGGTGAGCACCAGCACGTCGGCGCGGCGGAAGGCGGTGACGAAATCGGCGAACAGCCCCTGGGTGCGGGTGTAGCGGTGGGGCTGGAACAACACCACCACCCGCCGCTCCGGCCATCCTTCGCGCACCGCATCAAGGGTGGCCCGGATTTCGGTGGGGTGATGGCCGTAATCGTCCACCACCAGGATGCCGCCCATTTCTCCTTTCACCTGGAGGCGACGCTGCACGCCTTGGAATTTCTCCAGGGCACGGGCAATCACCGGGAAATCGATTTCCAGCTCCAGGCCGACGCTGATGGCGGCCAGGCTGTTGTAGATCAGGTGCCGTCCGGGCCGGTTGAGGCGTATGTCGCCCAACTCGCCGTCGCGACTGCGCGCCGTGAAGGTGGAGGTGCCATTGCCGGTGGCGATCTTGATGGCCTGGAGGTCGGCCTGTTCGGTCAGGCCGTAGGTGAAGATGCGTTTCTGGATGCGGGGAAGGATCTGGAGGACATGGTCGTTGTCGATGCAGACCACAGCCACCCCGTAAAAAGGCAGACGGTCGATGAAATCCAGAAAAATGTCCTTGATGTGCTCAATGTCGCGGTAATAGTCGAGATGCTCGAGATCGATGTTGGTCACCACTTCGATGACCGGCGACAGTTTGAGGAACGAACCGTCGCTCTCGTCGGCCTCGGCGACCAGAAATTCGCCCTCGCCCAGCTTGGCGTTGCTGCCTAGGCCATGCACCTTGCCGCCGACCACCACCGTGGGATCGAGGCCGGCCTCGGCCAGGATGGCGGCCACCATTGAGGTGGTCGAGGTCTTGCCATGGCTGCCGGCCACGGCGATGCCGTACTTCTTCAGCCGCATCAACTCGGCCAGCATCTCCGCGCGCTGCACCACCGGCACATGCGCCTCCTTGGCGGCCAGCACCTCCGGGTTGTCGCCGGGAATGGCGGTGGAGGTCACCACCACCTCCGCCCCGGCTATCCAGGCCGCCTCATGGCCCTGATGCACCACTCCGCCCAGTTGTTTCAGCCGCTTGGTGATGTCGGTGGACCGCAGGTCGGAGCCGCTGACCTTGTACCCCAGGCTCAACAGCAGTTCGGCGATGCCCGACATGCCGATGCCGCCGATGCCGACAAAGTGGATATGCTTGGTCTTTCTGTACATGAAGGCCCTAGATCGAAGAGTAAAAGGTCATTGTTGTCACCCCTGGCGCGCAACGAGCCGAATGCATGCATCCACGATCCGTTCCGTGGCATCCGGCATGGCCATGGCCTTCATGTTGGCCGCCATTGTATGTAACTCTGCCTTGTTCTGCAAGTGCTCGCTCATGGCGCCAGCAAGAATATCACCGGTCAGACCGGATTCGCGCAACAGCCGGCACCCTCCTCCATTTACATAATATTCTCCGTTAGTTACCTGGTGATCGTCAGCCGCGAACGGATAGGGGATCAACAGGGCGGGCAGTCCCATGGCCGCCAGCTCGGCGCAGGTGGTGGCGCCGGCCCGGGAGACCGCCAGATCAGCCCGGCCATAGACGCTGGCCATGTCCCGGATAAAGGCCGACACCTCGGCCTCGACCCCCAACTGGGCATAGCAGTTGGCCACCAGCTCACGGTCAGCCTCGCCGGTCTGGTGGATCAGGCGGAAAGGGATGTGTTGCGCCAGCAGTCGTTCCACGGCCTCCATCATCAGCACATTGACCCGGTGCGCCCCCTGGCTGCCGCCGAGGATCAGCACAGTCGGCACGACCGCCGCCCGCTTTTCCTCGCCTGCCGCCGCCAGGATCTCCCGCCGCAGGGGATTGCCGGTCCGGATGGTCCTGCGCGGCGGAAAAGTCGGCGTACAAGGCAACGAGATGAGGACCAAGTCCGCCAGTTTACCGGCCAGCCGGTTGGCCATCCCTGGCACCGAATTCTGTTCGTGGATGGCAATGGGGATCCGTAAGAGCTTGGCCGCCAGCACAACCGGCCCGGTCACATAGCCGCCGACGCCGAACACCAGGTCCGGCCGGAAGCGACGCAGCATCCGCAAAACATCTCCCACCGCCTTTGGCATCATCAGCAGGCTGCGCAGCCGGTCGGCCCAACCGAGCCCCTTGACGCCGCCGCACTCCAGGGCCGCCAATTCGAAGCCGAGCCCGGCCAAGGCCTGTTGGTCCAGCAGCCGCGAGGTGCCGATGAACATAACCCGCGATTCGGGCAGCCGCTCACGAACCGCCGTGGCCACGGCAATGCCGGGAAAGAGATGTCCGCCGGTTCCGCCGCCGGCCACGATCAGACGCATCAGCCTCTCTGCCCCTCCACAGTGGACCGAGACGCGGCATCCAGCGCCCGCTGCCCCATCATGCCGAAAAACTCCTCTATTTCAGCCATAACCCCGGTAAAACAGCCCGGACAATAGCCATGGCTCAGCCGCTGGCGTTCAGCGCCGAAGAGACCCCCATGCCACTTCCCTTGTCGTTCGACCCGATGACAGACGCAGCACACTCGAATCATGATTGCATCACCCGGTGGTTCTCCGTTCCTGGCCAAGTTGCAGCACCTGGTCGGTAAAAACCCGGCCCCGTTCCTCATACCCGGAAAACATATCGAAACTGGCGCAGCCAGGCGCCAGCAAAACCAGGTCGCCGCTCACCGCGGCGGCCATGGCCCTTTGCACTGCCTCGGCCATGGACCCCACCGTTTCGGTCGCCGCCACCGTCTCCAAAGCGGCCCGCATCATCCCGGCTGCCTCGCCCAAGAGGACCAGGTGCTTGACCTTGCGCCCAACCACCTGCCGGAGCAGGGTATAGTCGCTGCCCTTGTCGCGGCCGCCGGCAATGAGCACCACCGGGGACTCGCATCCGTTCAGGGCCGCCTCCAGGGCGCCGATATTGGTCGCCTTGGAATCGTTGATGAAGCTGACGCCGTCAATGGTGGCCACTTGGGCCATGCGATGGGACGGCGGCTCGAAGCTCAGCAGGCCGCGCCCAATAGCTTCGGACGCGCAGCCGAGCTGCGCCGCCGCCAGCACCGCGGCAGCGGCATTCAACTGGTTGACCGAGGAATGCAGCCGGGTCGGAGCAAGATTAAATCGCACCAGACCCTCCGCTTTGTCTCTGACCGGACCCAGTTCCACCTGGCCGTCAACGATCCGGGCCGAACATTCCTTGCCCCGGCCAAAGGTATAGCGCCGGACCCCCTCGCAAATCGGAGCGGCGACGGCCATCGGGTCGTCAGCGCCGAGGATGGCGCAATCCCCCGTCATCTGGCGTGCAAACAGCCGCATCTTGGCGCCGGCATAGGCGGCGAAGCTGCCGTGGCGATCCAGGTGATCCGGCGACAGGTTGAGCAGCAGGCCGACATCGGGCCGAAACGAGCCGGCCAAATCGAGCTGGAAACTGGAGAGTTCCAGCACCACGCTGTCGAAGCGATCCGGCTCGGCGAAATAGTCCAAGAGCGGCGTGCCGATGTTGCCGCCGACAAAAGGAGTCTTGTTCGCCGTCCGCAACAGGTGGCCGATCAAGCTGGTGACCGTGGTCTTGCCGTTGGAGCCGGTCACCGCGATCACCGGCGCCTGGTATTGTCCGGCGGCCAGCGCCAGCTCGCCCAGAATCGGCAGCCCCTGCTCCTTCGCCGCCTGGAGTGCCGGAATATCCAGCGGCACGCCCGGACCAGGGATGACCACCTCGGCGCCGGCAAGAAAGGCTGCGGTGTGCCCTCCGTGCTCCAACGCCACCTCGTTTTCTCGCAGCCAGGTCACGATGGCCGGATCGATCTGGTCAAGACCGCGCTGGTCGGAAACCCGCACCCGCGAGCCCTGGGCCACCAGATAGCGCACCGTGGACAGACCCGCCGCCCCCAACCCGATCACCGCTGCCTGCAAACCGTCGCG
>WRFD01000114.1 GCA_009778955.1 Desulfobulbus sp. | reverse complement strand
TAAGTAGCTGAAGAATCAAGCTGGGGATGGCGGAAAAATGACCAAAACACCAACCGACAATACGGCCTTGAGCGGCTCGTGGGGCAACATTTTTTGAGGCGGCGATGAAAAAAATGAAGATCGCCTCGTCGCCGTAATTGTCGCGCACCGCCTGCAAATCCAACGGCGTCTTGCGCATGTCAGAATGTGCCCGATAGACCGGATCTTCCCGCAACTCATCCCGTGCCTCGTCGTGATGCTTGGCAAGGCGCCGCTTGCTGTTCTCGTCGCGGGCCTGGCCCAGGCTTTCCATGGCCGATTCCCTGGCCTTGGGCATCAATCCGGCCGCTGTGTTCCTGGCTGTGCCGGTAAAGCCAAGGCTGTCCAGTTCCTTGGCCATGAGAGCAGTTCATTGCGGGCCGCCGTGTCGGCCATCTCCTGATCAGTCGCCAGCATCCGGTCAAACACGACGCGCACCTCGTCGTTGATGGCGACCTGGCCGGAGAGCGCCCGATACAGCTTTTGCAGCCAGATGCGGAACCGCTGGAACATAGGCCGCAACTCCACGAATGGCGCCTTGCCCTCGTTGATGCAGGCGACAAAGGCCTCGGCCAGCTTTTCCTGTTCCGCCACGCCCCGAACCAGAGCAAGCTCCGCCTCGTTCAGCGACTCGAATTCCCTCTCCTTGAATTCGTCCCGCTGGTTGCGGAAGGTGCGGTCGTAGAATCCGCGCAGCGCGTCATGGCAAGCTCGGCGGTAAACGCCTTCAGGCTCTCCAGGTCTTTGATCACCGGTTCAGGTATCTCACCGGCGGCCACGAGGTTTTCCATATCCTTGACAAAGAGATGCCGATCTTGTGGACAAAGGTGGAGAAGTCTGCACTGTCCTTGAAAGACGATTCAGGATTTCGTTGTCGCCAAAGGTGATGGAGCCGCGAACGCCATCTTGGCGCATAATACGCGGGTCGTTTGGGTCAAACGTGCCACGGTTGTGGACGGATTTGACTTGGGTTGAGTCAAAGGCGATATAGGTCTTGATCGGCTTTTTCCCTACGCCGCCCTCATCTCGTTCCAAGATGGCGCCGTCATGGCCGCTTTCCTTGAAGTGTCGGTCAACCAGCGCCTTCATTTGCGCGGAGATATCATTCTCAGCCCCGCGCCACAGATCCATGAAGGCATCCAGGCCGGCATCCTTGAAGAAAGCGTCTATAGCCGCCTCACGTTCATGAGGCGAAGCGTCAGGGTTTTGGGGTTCCCACAGCTCTTCAAAACGCTTGTAGGCTTCCGCCTCCAACTCGTCCGCCCTGGCCTGGTGCTCCTTGTCAACAGCCTCAAGCTGTTGTTTCAACTCCGCATAGCCTTCAACATTGGCCTCCAGGCATCTGCCCAAAGCTGCTCGATCTGCCACATGGAACGGGTTTTCAATCTTGGCATGCAGCGGCATCTGCGTTTTCCCGGCCAGCCCGACATAGCCGCTGTCCGGCTTCATAAAAATACCAAACGGCAGTTGATTATCGAACTCTCCGGCGCCGGGTCTGCGAGGCTCAAAGGCTTCAACATCCGCCCCGGTCTGGCGCCAGAGCGTCAAAGGCTCGCCTGCCGCATCCACAACCTTGCTGGCGCCGAACCAGTTTTTGAAGGCTTGAGCCTGAGCGGGCGAGGCGGGCTTTACATACGTTTTGCCATCTGCACATCCTCGACGCCAGACAGCATTTCGCGTATGGTGATCTCAGAAAGACCCGGCGCCTGCCCCCTTATTGGGTACGCGCGCCCTGGGGATCGGGCCTTTCTCTTATTATGTCATACAGCTCGACGCCTTGTATTTCCGTCTTCCGCCCTGCCATTTCATGCGCCACAATACGTAGCGCAACCGGATTGCCCCCAACCTTGGACACAGGCACATAAAACCTGATTGTTTTGTCCACGCCTTTGTGTTTGGGCGCCACATCATCATGCGTACCGCTCCAGAAAGAACTTTATCAAGCTCAGCAAGCGCCCTTGTTCTTAGATGATCTTCACCCTTGGAAATCGCTTGACCAAAAAGGATGATCAGGATCTATCGTGGACAGGCGAACAATGATCTTCCCGTTCGGATCGGCGCCAATCTCCAGCGGCGCCCCTTTCCATCTCTTGATAAATGCCTTTGCCTCCCTCCCGGAAATCTTCAGCGGCTTTGCGCCTGAAAGATCGACAACCTGAATTTTCTGATTAGGGTCAACGTCTGAATTCATCGCGTGAAAAGCGTTTTATCCTCACCCTGCACCTGCTCCTGCGCGGCAACGCGGAGTTTGGTCACCTCCTGAAGCCATTGCACCGGAGTGACATCCCTCCCAGCTTCCTGCCATGCCTGGGCCGCCATGATAGCCCTGACCCGTAGGAGCGCCACATTGGCACACGCCCCCTCCTTGCCATACACTGTAGCCAACTCGCTTTCGATAGGCGCAAGGGCGGCATTCAGCTCATCATCTTGCAGCAGGCTCTCCCGGTATTCGGCAACAGCGGCCTCGACCTGGTTGTGGAAGTTCTCGGCAAAGGTTGACTGTTCAGTCAGGTCATCCCCTCTGGGCTGGTGCGGACCTCGCCCCGCACACCACATACCTCTATGGGGCGCCTGTCAACCGCCAAAAGAGGCCGTGCATTTTTGCCGATAACCGTTTACCTATATAGGCAGCAGCCCACGACCATGGCTTCGCGGCAGCGGTATGGCGACAGCCAGGAGCTTGTTCTCCTGATTGCGGATAAATGGACAACGAGCCCCCCGCCCTGCGGCCATCGAACGGTTTGCGCGCATCGTCTGAGCGTGCGCACGACATTCAGGTGTCGACCTGTGGCGCCAAGACATTCACCACCACGGGGCAGCGCGCCGCTGTACGGCGTCCCCGACAGCACACGGAAAAACAGCATGCACACTCAAGGCACCGAAGTGATCGTCGACCGGGAAACCACCAAGCTGGTGGGCTACCGACTGGAAGACCTGGACCGGGCCCCGGCGGTCATCATTTTCGTCGACGAGGAC
Source organism: Desulfobulbus sp. (assembly GCA_009778955.1). Taxonomy (GTDB): domain Bacteria; phylum Desulfobacterota; class Desulfobulbia; order Desulfobulbales; family Desulfobulbaceae; genus Desulfobulbus. The sequence goes on along the minus strand of WRFD01000114.1, from coordinate 5,370 downwards.
AAACCCCGCCTGCTGCCGATCCGGCAGGGCGACCCCTCGCCGACCACGGTCCGCTCGCGGAACATGGAGGCGGAGATCCAGATCATCAGTTACCAGGAAATCAATGCCTTCCTCGGCCGCTGACCACCTGCCTCCGGGATGCCCGGAAGGTGTGGCCTCGTTTTCAGGCTCTGCAGCCATTCCCCTAGAGCGGTATCTCGCTCCAGGCCGCCATGTTGATTTCGATCATCCGGAGGTCCGAGCGCAGGCCGCCGCCCTGGCCGATGGATTGTCCAACCCGGTGGCCATTGCCCGCCAATGTTTCGAGTTTGTCCGGGATGCGATCCGGCACAGTTGGGATTTCCGGGAGAATCCGGTGACCTGCCGTGCCTCGGATGTGCTGCGGCATCGCACCGGGTACTGCTATGCCAAAAGCCACCTGCTGGCGGCACTGCTGCGGGCCAACCGGATTCCGGCGGGGCTCTGCTACCAGCGATTGGCGAGGGAGGAAGGCGGGGCGTCCCATTGCCTCCACGGTCTGAACGCTGTGCTCCTGCCCGGATTCGGCTGGTACCGTATCGATGCCCGGGGCGACAAGCCCGGCATCACCACCGCCTTCTGCCCGCCTCGGGAAATGCTGGCCTACCAACCCCACAAGCCCGGCGAGTGCGATCTGGCGGGCATCTGGCCGGAGCCGCTGCCCGTGGTCATTGCCGTGCTCGAACACTGCCCCGATGCGATCCAAGCCTATGCCCAGTTGCCGGACATCAAGCCCTGAATCTGACGGAGACAACAGAAAACTCCGCTGGATCATACAATGCCCTCGCCACGCGTGCGGGCTCTTTCCCCAAAACGATCAAGGGAGGTAACACATGACCGCAATCATCATTTACGGAAAGCACGGCTGACCACATACCATCCGCGCCCGTGAGGCGAATCCCGACCATGTCTACTACGACGTCAAGCTCGATCCCGCTCGGATGGAAGAGATGCTGCGCCATAGCCAGGGCCAGCGCAAGGTGCCGGTGATCGTCACCGACGGCAACGTCACCATCGGCTTCGGCGGTTCCTGAGGCGTCTGAAGGTTCGGCGGTCGCCGAACGCAAGCCACCGGGACGGACGGTTGCCCGTGACTCCGTCCCGGCATTTTCCCTCCACAACACGGGGTTCTTGGAATTCTTATCTCAGATATCGTTTCCTCTGAAATCGCATTGAAACAAACGCCGACTGGACAAACCAACCCGCAATGGGGATGAGGAAAACGGCCCCGGGTGAAACAGTCTCCGGGCTTGCATTCCCGCGCTGGAGCGTGGGAACGAGATCATCGCCGATGAACAGCGTGGTCACCAGGTGTTGACCTCGCCCTGAGCAAAGAGATCAGCCGCCGTGGCGACGACCGCTGCCAACGGTTGCCCCACCGCGGCCTCCACGGCCATGGCCAACTGTTCGGCCTGCCGCCATCTGCGTTCGATGGCCCGGACTGCTCCTGGGTCCTGCCGAAAAAGGGCCAGCTTCTCTGCAAACCGCGCTTCGATGGCGACCAGCCGGTTGCCGCGCACCAGCTTATCAGCCAGGTGGACAATCTCGCGTTCACCCAAGTCCATGCCAGGCATCCAGGTCAGATCCTTGTGGGCGCCGACAATGGCCCCGGCCCGCTCAAACCCCAAGAGGCGCAGCCAGCGCTCGCCCTCGGCCTCATGGTAGGGCTGTCCCTTGGCAATGTCGTGCAAAAACCCGCTGACCCGGCACAATTCCACGTCCAGTTGGAGGCCGCCGCACCGGTTCAGCGCCTCGGCAATGGCCTCCGCCACCCCGGCCACCGCGCGGCCGTGGGCCAGTCCCTTGGCCGGCATGGGGTGCAGATGCGAAAGAATGGCCATGCATTCGGTCATGTCCGGTATGCCCTGGCGGGCAAAGCGGGCACATCCGTCCCGGTAGCTCTCGGGGGTGTCCAGATCGAGGTGGATATGGGCATCAGCCACCTCCACCTCGCGCACCTGGCTGGGCCGGGCCGCCTCGATCCGGGCCAGCAGGCCGCGCATCCCGCCTTCGGGATGCTCCTGGGCCAGGATCAAGTCGATGAAATCGGCATGAAAAAGCGGCGGATGCCCGCGTTGGCCGGCAAAAACCGGGCAGTGCGCCAGGGCCGGTTGGGCGGCAAAGGAGCGGGCCAAAAGCCGCACCGTGCCATGACGCACCAGGGGCATATCCACAGGCAGGAGGAAAAAACCGTCGCAACGGCTGGCCAGCAGGCCCGCGCCGGCACGAATCGAGCCATACATGCCGGCGGCATGGTCCGGGTTGTGGACCACACGAGCCCCGGCGCCAACGGCCGCCGCTCCAACCTCTCCGGCCCGATGGCCGGTCACCACTACGATGTCGTCAATGCCGCAGGCGGAGAGCAGGGCAATGCACTGGCCGAGCATGGTCCGGCCGTCCAGGGGGAGCAGGGCCTTGAGTGCGCCCATCCGCGAGGACAGCCCGGCGGCAGGGATGAGTCCACTCAGGTTCGGCGCCATGCCCGGCGGCCAATGGCCCGCTGGTGGATGAGCTCGCCGACGATGGACACCGCAATCTCCTCCGGAGTATCGGCTTCGATGGCCGTGCCGATAGGGCAGCGGACCTGTGTCAGTTGCGCCTCGCTCACTCCCTGCTCCATCAGTTGGGCGTAAATGGCGTTGCGCTTCCTGCGGCTACCGATCATGCCGACGTAGCCCGCCCCGGTGCGCAGGGCCTGACTCAACACCTCCAGGTCGTGCAGGTGGCCGCGCGTGACGATCACCAGATAGGCATCACAATCGAGGTCGATGCCGTCGAAACAGCCGGTAAAGGACGGCAACACCCGGATCTCGTCGGCCAGGGGAAAGCGTTCCCGGTTGGCAAACTCGCCCCGGTCGTCCATCACCACCACTGTAAATCCCACCCGAGCCGCCACTTCGGCGGTGCAGGCGGCCACGGGCCCCGCGCCGAGTAAATACGCCGTGCCGCCCACCGTGAAGAAGGAAAGCAGGTAGCGCTGGCCCTGGTGCTCGACTAGGGCGGTGGCCGAGGCTGGGGCAAGGGCCTTGCTGACCGCGGCCAGCAGCGATTCGGGGATGTCGGCGCGGCTGGTTGCCCCGCAATGGTCAACCGCGAACCGCTGTCCGCCCCCGGCCCTCCCGTCCAGGGGACAAACCAGGGTAGCGCGACGGCCGGCCCGCAGGGCCCCCAGCAGTGCGCCGAAGACTTCGCGGTTGGCCGCATCGGCCTGGATGTATTCGAGAAAGAGTTCCATCCTGCCGCCACAGATCATGTCGCTGGTGGCTACATCGCTGGCGTCAAGGTCAAAGGGCAGGCGCAGGGCGCGGCCACTGGCGAAACAGGCCGCCGCCTCCCGGATGGCCGTAGCCTCGACCAGCCCGCCGCCGACCGTGCCCGAGGCGCGGCCGTCCCGGAGCACGATCATCTTGGCCCCGGTCAACCGGGGCGTGGACCCGGACTGGCTGGCAACGGTCACCAGCACACAATCCTCGCCCGCACCGAGACTGGCGCAGATCTGCTGCAATAATTTCTTCATGTCGCCCTCTCCTTGCCATGGCCGACAAGAAAAAGAAGTGTTCGCTCCGTCTTGTGGGGGCGAAACCAGGGTCGCATTCGCTAGTCGCACCGATCTTCGGCGGTGGGCTTATAGCGCTTGCCGGCGGGCCAGCACCAGGATATTGACGGTGTACATCTGCACAACCTTGTCCGCCTGATTCAAGGTGGTCACCCGCATCTTGGCCCAACCCTTCTCCGGGTTGGATTTCGACGGCTGAATGGCGAGAATCTCGGTCTCAAGGCGCAGTTTGTCACCCAGCCGTACCGGCCGCGGCAAGTGCAGCTCCTCCATCTTGACCCCGATCATACCGCCAGCCGACCTGAAATCGCTTTCGACCAACAACCGCATGCTCAGCGCCGCCGTATGCCGCCCGCTCGCGACCAGGCTGCGGAACATGGTCTTTTGGGCCGCCTGTTCGCCGAGGTGAAAAGGTTGCGGATCAAATTCAGCGGCAAAGCGCCTGATCCCTTCCCTCTCTACCCGCAGGCTCCCCGAACCGAACCTCTGCGCGATGGTCAGATCTTCCAGAAACGTTATTGGCATGGCGCGTCCCACCCGGCAAGGATCCCCGCTTTGCCGGCATCTCTAGAAAAGGAGGCATCCCGGTCGGTTCATCCCAGAACGGGAAAGAGCTGCTTGAGGCCATGGGCAATGAATTCCACCCCCATGGCCGCCATGATCAGCCCCATCAGCCGCGTGACGACATTGATGCCGGTCCGGCCCAGCAGGCTAGTGATGGCGGGCGCCAGCCGAAAGAGGCAAGCCGTCAGGCAGGCCAGGATCACTATCACCAGGATCATGTAGGCATAGTGCAGCATGGAGGTGGAACGCTGCGCGTAAAGGACAACCGTGCTGATCGCCCCCGGACCGGCCAGAAGCGGCGTACCCAGAGGGACCACTGCCACGCTGTCCCGCTCGGCCGAATCCAGCTCTTCCTCTTTGGTCTGCCTTACATTGCTCATTTTGGCGTTGAGCATGGAAATGGCCATCAGCAGGATGAGGATGCCGCCCCCCACCCGGAACGAGTCGATCGAAATCCCAAAGAACCGCAGGATGGCCTCGCCGCTGAACAGGACCACAATGAGGATGACGGTCATCGAACCGGCCGCTATGGTTCCGTTTTTCGTGCGGGCCGCAGCGGTTTGGTTCGCCGTCATGTTGATGAACAGCGGCAAGGTGCCCACCGGGTTGACCACGGCCAGCAAGGCGATGAAAAACTTGAAATACTCGTTGATCGTTCCGGCTTCCATGGTCAGGGGCACTGGCCTGTTGCCGGCTCGTCCAGCTCGTCCAGCAGCGACAGATCGACCTTGCACCTAGCCATCTCCGCCCTGTTGCCGTCCACCTCGGCAATCGCCAGATCCTGCTCGATCACCTCCCGAAGCAGTTGTTTGGGGTCCATCCGCACTTCCTCGGGAAGACACGATATTTCATCGCGCAGAATGGACAAGCGTCGCCGCAGATTCTCTCGAAGTTGTTCGTTCATGCCCTATCCGCCGTGTTGCGAACACAATTCTTGCGCGTCCGACCAGATTGCAGGCGTCACCGACCAGGGTTGCGCCTCTGGCTGTCAGGCATCGCCCTTTTGTCGGCGTGCTGGGGGTCAACCTACCCTGGTCCGCGGTTTCAAGCCAGCCTCTTTTTTTTGCTCCTTCCCAGCGATTGGCGAATCGCGGTGCATAGCCGCACCGCCACATATCGCCCCTTGCGCGCCGCGCGCTCTTTAAGTCTCGTAGCAGGCCAGGATTTCGCCAAAATAAAGGGTGTGATAATCCTTCTTCGGATACAGGCTTTCCAGAGCGCCGGCAAGAAAG
>WRFD01000113.1 GCA_009778955.1 Desulfobulbus sp. | reverse complement strand
TTCGAGAGGTTGGAACTGAGGAAGCATCCCAACGTCGGTTCTTGAACTCTCCTTACAACGGAGCGGACTGGATGCCGCTTTCCCTGGTCAACCGCGAACTCGCTTTTCACAAGCTCTGCCCTTTAGGGCGGGGTGGTTGACCGAACAATTCACTCTATAATACCAATCTTTTTTCAGTCAATGAACTTTGCAAATTCCTGGATGGCCTTCACGCCCACTTCCTTGTGCCGCATCGATTCCATGGCCATGGTCATGGCCAGGCCGCCCGTGATGGTGGTGGTGTAGGGAATGTGGTAATCGAGCGCTGCCCTCCGGATGATGTACGAATCTTCCGTGGTTCTCGTGCCGGCCGAAGTATTGAGAATCCACCGCACCTGGCCGTCCTTAATCTTGTCGAGGATATGGGGCCGTCCCTGGGATATCTTGTTCACCTCGGAGCAGGCGATGCCGCTTTCCTTCAGGCGGGCGGCCGTGCCCTGGGTAGCCAGGATGGCATAGCCCAATTCTTCAAGTTTTCTAGCCACCGGCACCACCGCATCCTTATCTCCGTGGCGGACGCTGACAAACACCGTGCCTCTCTGCGGCAACTGGGAATTCGACGCCATCTGCGATTTGGCCAGCGCCAACCCAAGGTCGTCGTCGATGCCCATGACCTCGCCCGTGGATTTCATTTCCGGCCCCAGCAGGGTATCGACGTCCTGGAACCGGTCAAAGGGGAAGACCGCCTCCTTGACCGCCCAGTGATCCAGCGTCTTTTCGGTGGTGAAGCCCAGTTCCGCAAGGCTCATGCCCAGCATCACCTTGGTGGCGATCTTGGCCAGCGGCACGCCCGAGGCCTTGGAGACAAACGGCACGGTGCGCGAGGCCCGGGGATTGACCTCCAGCACATACAAGATCTGCCCCTGGACCGCGAACTGGACATTCATCAGCCCGATCACCCCTAATTCCCTGGCCATGGCCTTGGTGGCGGCGGTGATCTCGGCAATCATCGCCGCGGACAGGGTATGGGGCGGCAGGACGCAGGCCGAATCGCCGGAATGGATGCCCGCCTCCTCGATATGCTCCATGATGCCGCCGATCACCGTCGCGGCGCCGTCACAGATCGCATCGACATCGACCTCTATGGCATCCTTGAGAAACTGGTCGAGCAGCACTGGATGTTCACTGCCGCTCATGCCTGGAATGGCCATGAAGCTGCGGATGCCCTGCTCGTTGTAAACGATGCGCATATCCCGCCCGCCCAGCACGTAGGAAGGGCGCATCACCACCGGATAGCCGATCTGGCCGGCCACAGCCAGCGCCTCATCCAAGGTGTGGGCCGTGCCGTTGGCCGGCTGCCGGAGCCCGAGTTTTTGTAATAACTGCTGGAAGCGCTTGCGGTCCTCGGCGCGGTCGATGGCATCCGGCGAGGTGCCGATGATTGGCACGCCCATCTTGGCCAGGGGCACCGCCAGGTTCAACGGGGTCTGGCCACCGAACTGGACAATGACCCCGTCCGGTTTTTCCCGCTCAATGATGTTGAGCACATCCTCGCGAGTCAGCGGCTCGAAGTAGAGTTTGTCCGAGGTGTCGTAGTCGGTGGAGACAGTTTCGGGGTTCGAATTGACCATGATCGATTCGATGCCGATCTCCCGCAAGGCAAAGGAGGCGTGCACGCAACAGTAGTCGAATTCGATGCCCTGGCCGATCCGGTTGGGACCGCCGCCGAGGATCATGATCTTCTTGCGGTTGCTCCTCCGGGACTCGTCCTCCTGTTCGTAGGTGGAATAGTAGTAGGGCGTGTAAGATTCGAACTCGGCGGCGCAGGTGTCCACCAGCTTGTAGACCGGTTCCAGGCCGGATTCGATGCGCAGGCTGCGGATATCATCCTCCGATGTCCCGGTCAGAGTGGCCAGTTGAACATCGGAGAAGCCGTACTGTTTGACCTCATACAGGTAATCCCGGTCAAGACCGGCAAACCCCCGGCGACTAATCTCCTCGCCTTTGTCGACCAACTGCTGGAAATTGTGGAGGAACCAAGGGTCGATCCAACTGAGTTCGTAAATCCGCTCGATGGCCATCCTCCGCCGCAAGGCCTCAAAAATATAGCTGACCCGCTTAGAACTGGGCCGGTTGAGGCCCCGTTCGAGATCGTCCTGATGGAGGGCGGACATTTCGTCCTTGCCGTCGAAACCAAAGCCCATCCGCCCGATCTCAAGCGAACGCATTCCCTTCTGGAAGGCTTCCTTGAAGGTCCGGCCGATGGCCATGGTCTCTCCCACCGACTTCATCGCCGTGGTAAGGATGTCCTCGGTCTCTGGGAATTTTTCAAAGGTCCAGCGCGGAATCTTGACCACGCAGTAGTCGATGGTGGGTTCGAAGGAGGCGTAGGTCTCGCGGGTAATGTCGTTCTTGATCTCGTCCAAGGTGTAGCCTACCGCCAGCTTGGCGGCGATCTTGGCGATGGGGAACCCCGTGGCCTTGGAGGCCAGCGCCGAGGAACGCGACACCCGGGGATTCATCTCGATCACCATCAGTTCGCCGTCGGCGGGATTGACCGCGAACTGGACATTAGAGCCGCCGGTTTCCACCCCGATCTCCCGCATGATGGCAATGGCCGCGTCGCGCATCTCCTGGTATTCCCGGTCGGTCAAGGTCTGGGCCGGCGCCACGGTAATGGAATCACCGGTATGCACACCCATGGCGTCGACGTTCTCGATCGAGCAGATGATGACCACGTTGTCTTTCTTGTCCCGCATCACTTCCAGCTCGAATTCCTTCCAGCCGAGCAAGGAGCGTTCGAGCATGATCTCGTTGGTCATGGAGAGATCGATGCCCGCTGTGGCCAGCCGGCCGAGTTCGGCCCGATTGTAGGCCACGCCGCCGCCGGTGCCGCCCAGGGTAAAACTCGGCCGGACAATGATCGGGAAACCGATCCGCTCGCCCGCCTCCATGGCCTCGTCGACCGTGTGGACAATGGCCGACTCCGGCACCTTGAGGCCGATCTTGCGCATGGCGTCGCGGAAGTCCTCCCGCCCCTCGGCCTTTCGGATCACTTCTATGTTGGCGGCCAGAAGCTCCACCCCATATTTCGCAAGCACCCCCATCTCGGCGACCTTGATCGCGGTATTGAGCCCGGTCTGGCCGCCAAGGGTCGGCAGCAGGGCATCAGGCCGCTCCCGTTCGATGACCTTGGCCACACATTCGGGGGTGATTGGCTCGATGTAGGTGCGATCGGCCAAGCCCGGATCGGTCATGATGGTGGCAGGGTTGGAGTTGATCAGCACCACCTCGTAGCCCTCTTCCTTGAGCGCCTTGACCGCCTGGGCCCCGGAGTAGTCGAATTCGCAGGCCTGGCTGATGATGATCGGCCCGGAGCCGATGATGAGTATCTTTTGTATATCCGTGCGTTTAGGCATTGTCTCTCTTCCTTTGCCGTCGGGCGCTCAGCCCGCCTGCTTCATCAGTTGCATGAAACGATCAAACAGATATTCGGCATCATGGGGACCAGACGCGTATTCGGGATGGTACTGGACCGAGAAAGCCGGCCATTCCCGATGGCGCATCCCTTCCAGGCTGCCGTCGTTTAAATTGATATGGGTCACTTCGACATTTGCGGACAAACTGGCCGGATCGACGCAGAAACCGTGGTTCTGAGAGGTGATCTCCACCCTGCCGGTGAGCAAATCCTTGACTGGCTGGTTGCTGCCGCGATGGCCGAATTTCAATTTGTAGGTGGTGGCGCCATAGGCCAGGCCGAGCATCTGATGCCCCAGGCAGATACCGAAAATTGGAATCTTACCGAGCAATTTCCTGATATTGTCGACCACGCCCCGCACTCCGGCCGGGTCGCCAGGGCCGTTGGAGAGGAAGACACCGTTTGGCTGAAGGGCAAGGATCTCCTCAGCCGAAGTGGTGGCTGGCACCACCAGCACCCGGCAGCCTTTGAGGGTCAGAAGCCGCAATTGATTGTATTTGATGCCGCAATCGAGGGCAACCACCTTGAAGCCTGGGCCTTCGGCAAAACCGTCTGCCGGCGCTGGCTTGTTGTTCTCCCAGCGATACCTTGCGGAGCTGGTCGCCAGCGTAACCATGTCGCGGCCGACCAGACCTCCCCAGGAACGGGCGCGGCGCACCACGGATTCCGGGTCAAGGTCTTCGGTGGTGACCAAAGCCTTCATGGCCCCGGTCATCCTGATCTTCCGGGTCAGCATGCGGGTATCCAGCCCCTCGACTCCCAACACTCCATATTGCTTGAGGAAGTCGACCAGAGTGCCCGTGGCCCGGTGATTGCTCGGCCGGTCCTGATACTCGCGGACCAGAAAGGCGCGGAGATGGATGCCCGAAGATTCCATATCCTCCGGATTGACCCCGGTATTCCCAATCAAGGGATAGGTCATGGTCACCAGTTGACCGGTGTACGAAGGGTCGGTCAACATCTCCTGATACCCGCTCATACTGGTGTTGAACACTATTTCGCCCACGGCCTCGCCGGGTCCAGTAAAGGACCGGGCGGTCATGACCGTGCCGTCTTCAAGTCCGATCAATGCTTTCATCGTGTTAATATCCTGAAAATGCAGAAGAAGTCGATCACGAGCCAGCACCGGGATGGTACGGCATCATGACCGCATTGGTCTTGTTAGAGTAAGCACGGTTATCGCCCCGGCCAATGAAGACCGGCGGAAAAACCGGCTGCTGTCAGCGGGCCGCCAGGATTTTGCGGACCAAATCCGACTGGCAGGCCACCGCCCCCCGTTGACGGGCGGCCATGTCGGCGGCGCGGGCGCAGGCCGCCGCATACTGTTCCGGAGCGTTTGCATGGGCCCGCAGCAGGTCGGCCAGCGCATGGCCATCGGCGACCTGAAAACCGCCGCCGGCCTGGACAAGCAGGTCGGCAGCGTCCTGAAAATCCTTCATGTGAGGGCCAAAATAGACCGCCCGTCCCCAACGGGCCGCCTCGACGATGTTATGCCCGCCCCGGTCCACCAGACTGCCGCCGCAAAAGACATAATCCCCTCCGGCGTAGAGATCGGCCAGGTCGCCCATGGTGTCGACCACCACCACATTCGCCCGTCGGACCTGGTCCCTTAGGGTGGAAAAAAGATCAAATGCCAAACCAGCCTTGCCCAGCAGGGCCTCTACCGCGGCAAGCCGTTCGAGATGCCGGGGCACGATGACCCATACCGCCGGCCCCAGCATTGCCAGAGCCTGGAAGCCCTCCAGCAATTGCTCTTCCTCTCCCTCGTGCGTCGAGCCGCAGAGAAAAACCCGTTCGGCATCCACACCAAGTCGTTGTCGGCTTGCCGCCCGGACCTGGTCGGGCGATACAGCTTCGATATCGTGTTTCAGGTTGCCGCAGACCGCAAGGCGCGATTCCGGCACTCCTAGGGCCGCGTACCGCTGGCCGTCGGCCTCGCTGATAACCGCCACCTGTCGAAAACCGTCCAGCAATGAGGCCAGGTACCCGCGAATGCGCAGGTAACGGCGAAAGGACCGCGACGACATGCGGCCGTTGAGCAGCAGCATGGGGATGCCCGCCCGCCTGGCCTCGGTGAGCATGACCGGCCAGAGCTCGGTTTCAAGGCACACATAGCAATCCGGCCGCAAGATCCTCAGGGCGCGGCGCACCGCCTGGGGCAGATCGAGTGGCGCCATCAGGCAGATGGCCGAAGGCAGTTTGCCGCTGGCCAGACGATGTCCCTGCTCGGTGGTCGAAGTGACCACGATGGTGACATCGCCTAGGATTTTGAGCAAAACGTCGGTTAAGATGATGGCCGCCTGAACCTCGCCCACGGAGGATGCGTGCAGCCAGATGGTTCGGGCGCCGGGCCGGGCCGCCAGATTCACCCCGGCATAACGGCCCAGTCGTTGCGCGATGCCATAGGCAAACCGGCCACCGACCGCCTCAATCAGAGGCCGGAGGAGCACCAGGAGCGGATACACTCCGGTACCGAGACCTGTGTACAGTTGGTGCAGCAAGGTTCCCTTGCCCTCCCGCAGCATTGTTTTGTCGGCACAAACCTTTCTATATAACCGGGATGCCGGTGTACAGTCAAGCCCGTTTGCCAAGGGAGCGAACAGCAAGGGGCTATTCCGTTCAAGGGCCATGCGCAATTCCTGTAGTGCCCTACCGACAGAGCGCCTCTTGTCGCCGCCGGCATCGTTGCGACGCGAAAACGGGCGGAATGGCCAGGCTTGCGTTCCCATGCCGGAGCGTGAGAACAATCATATCTTGCACGATGTTTCAACGCCGTTGCCGCCCTACCGGGCGGCGGGCTCCGCAACCGGAAAAAGGGGCAAGTTGTTCGAGCGCAGCGAGTTCTTGCCCCGCCGGCGAGGGAACGAACTTGTTATTCGCATCCCCGTTCACTCCATGTTCTCACACGGATGTATTTGAAGATTTCTCATCGCTGAGCTCCCCGATATGACAGAAACACCTGGTCAATGTTCGGTGAGTAACGCACTCCTCAACTCCTCAATAAAGCGCCTACAGCCATGCCCTCTTCCCGCTCATTTTTATTGACAAGCACCCGCCGGCTTTGTAAGCAGGCCCATGATCACCGTTCCCGCCGGAAACCGTGACAGCGGCCCTCCAGGCCAGGGGACACCTTGTTTACCAGTCCCCGCTCGCTTCCGCAGAACGGGAATCCCCGAACCCGGACGCCATAAAGTACCACCGGAGACCTTCGATGAACAGACTGCTCGTTGCGCTGTTTCTGCCCGTACTGCTTGTTTGTGCCGGACACCCAGCATTTTCAGCCGAGGAAAAAAAAATGAAAGACGGACTGTATGCCAAAATCACCACCAACAAGGGTGATATCCTGATCAGGCTCCACTATCAGAAGACGCCGCTTACGGTCATCAATTTCGTCGGCTTGGCGGAAGGCACTCAGCACCTGGGCGGCAGCAGCAAACCCTCGGGGACTCCATTCTACAACGGTCTGACCTTCCACCGGGTGATCGCCAACTTCATGATCCAGGGTGGCTGTCCGCTGGGAACCGGCACCGGCGGACCCGGCTACACCTTTCCCGACGAATTCGACCCGAGCCTGCGGCATGACGGCCCCGGCGTCGTTTCCATGGCCAACGCCGGTCCCGGCACCAATGGCAGCCAATTCTTCATCACCCATGTCGCCACGCCGCACCTGGATGACCGGCACTCTGTTTTCGGCCGGGTGGTAGAAGGCCAGGAGGTGGTCAACAAAATCGACAAGGGCGATACCATCAAGTCCATCACCATCATCCGCGTCGGCAAGGAAGCGGAAGCCTTCAAGACCGATCAGGCTGCCTTCGACGCCGCCCTCGCCTCCATCAAGGAGCGGGAGGGCAAGGCCCAGAAGACCCAGGATGAAAAAATCAGAAAAATGATCATGGAGCAATGGCCCAAGGCGGTGCGGAGCAGCTCCGGCCTGTATTCCCAGGTCGAGCAGAAAGGCGAAGGCAAGCCGCCTGCACCCAAAACCACGATCAAGGTGCACTACACCGGCCGCCTGCTGCTCGGCAACCGCAAGTTCGACAGTTCGTATGACCGGGGCGAACCCATCGCTTTCCCAGTAAGCGCCGGCCGCGTCATTCGCGGTTGGGACGAGGCCTTGAGCCAAATGACCAAGGGCGAAAAACGGACCCTGATCATTCCGCCTGAGCTGGCCTACGGCGAAAAGGGCGCCGGTGGAGTCATCCCGCCCAACGCCTGGCTGGTCTTCGACGTGGAGCTGGTCGATTTTTGAGCGCCTCATTGCATCGACAACAAAAAAGGCGGGGAAAAATCCCCGCCTTTTTTGTTGGCTGCTGTAGCCCCGTTGGGGTCAGGCGTTTTCCTTTTTAGGGTCTTCGTAATAACCATCAACAGCAGATTCTTTGTTCCTGATTTTTTGACTGTACGCCCCTCTGGCTTTCTTTTCTGTTTCAAACAAGGCATGAATGGCTTGGGGATTCTTTTCAAATTTCATCACGTTTGTTATAGATACTGAAGCAACAAAACTATCAACATCATGGTCTGTTCCAATATAAGTAAAGGTCCATCGATTTTGCTTCAGCTCATCAATCATCTTCTTAATAGCAATACCAGAATACTCTCTTGAAGCATTTTCTTCTCCATCCGTTAAGATTGTAACAAGAACATTATAATCTTTAACATTCTCTAAAATTTTTCTTAATTTAGAAAATGAAAATCCCATAGCATCGTATAATGGCGTTGATGCGTCTGGTCTATATTTTGAAGAATCAATTTGGTCAAGTTTTTCCACAGGGACCATGAAATGTAAAATTTTTTGGCCAAGGCCATTGAAGGTTATCAATGTAATCAGATGCTCTTGCTCAGGAAATTGATTTCCAATCCCCTTAACAGTTTGCACAACTTCATTAAAACCTTGGATAATGAAATCTTTTATTGATCCCATAGAACCACTTTCATCTAGTATTATCAGGTTATGCACTTGATGTTTTGCTTCCATAATTTTTCTCCTTTTTT
>WRFD01000112.1 GCA_009778955.1 Desulfobulbus sp. | reverse complement strand
GCGAAGAGGTCCCACCCGTTCCCATTCCGAACACGGAAGTTAAGCTCTTCAGCGCCGATGGTACTGCATGGGAAACTATGTGGGAGAGTAGGTCGCCGCCGGTCCTTTTTTAAACAAAAAGCCCTTATCTCTTCTACGAGATGGGGGCTTCTTGCGTTTACCGCTCCACCTCTTGCTTGCGGCTCAATAAGCGACGCATCCATGCCGCCGTATTTTGAGCACCACTTCATAAGGGCGGCATTCACGTGCCCTGTTCACGGGCAAAGGCCGGGAACAGGGACTCCATTCCCGGCCTTTTGCAGAATCGCCATAATCTGGCTGTCGGTAAAATTACCCAAAAAAACGGACGAATAGTAGAATTTTTAAGATTTTCTTGCGTTTGACGCCGTTTGAGTACAAACTCCTCATATGAGATTCTCTGTGGGCATGGCGCCATATTTGACGAGGTGCTGATGCTAGCAGCAAAGTTAAGATGTCCCTACTTTCCAGAGGGGACACTGTCGGATTAAATCGGAACTACTAAAAAAACCTGTCGCATAGAGCCTTTCAGCCATGCGGGAAAGTTTCGCGTTTCCACCTCAAATAGAAAGGAGACACAAATGGCAGCGTGGAAAGAATCCTTCAACAATCTACCAATCTCCACCAAACTCAATATCTCCCAGACCATTGCGCTGGTCGTCTTGTTCACCGGCGCCATCATCGGCATGACCAGCTGGTTGACGTGGGTCACCATCAGGGATCAGACTGCGACGGTGCAGCAGATCAACCAACAGACCTTGAACATGATTCAGGTCTATAACAATTCCCTGGAAACCCATGCCGCCCAGATCTGCGACATTCTGAGAAAAACGCTGCCAACCGGTTACATGCTCGACACGACGCAGCGCATAGTCGTTGCCGGATCGCAAACCCCGGCGCTCAAAGCGGGAGGCGAGGTTCTGAACCTCAATTTTACAGCTATCGATCAGTTCAGCGAGTTGCACGGCGCCGTCGGCACTGTCTTCGTGCGCGACGGCAGCGACTTCACCCGCATCACCACCTCACTGAAAACGGAAAATGGCGACCGGGCCATCGGCACCAAGCTCGACCGCGAGCATCCGGCATATGCCGCCTTGCAGGCGAAAAAAACCTACACCGGCAGGGCGGTCCTTTTCGGACGCGATTACATGACCCATTACCTGCCGATGGTGGATGCCTCCGGCACCGTCGTCGGCGCGCTCTTCGCGGGGGTCAACATTACCGAAGAACTGGCAGTGTTGCGGCAAAATATCGCGTCAGTCAAGTTCGGCAAAAACGGCTATATGTTCATCGTCGATTCTGGAAGGAATGCGGGGACCTTGATCGCCCACCAGACGCTTGAAGGGAAAAACCTGTACGGCGAAAAAGACGTCAACGGCTTTGCTTACATCCGCGCCATGCTCGATCAGAAAGATGGCGTGCTGTCATACTGGTTCACCAATACCGCCATCGGTGAAACCTCGCCGCGAGAAAGAACCGTGATTTTCAATACCATTCCCAAGTGGAACTGGATCATCGTCTCCAGTCTCGATAAAAAGGATTTAGCTGAGAATGCCGCCAATGCGCGTAATCTTTTAATTATAGGCGCCATAGTGCTGTGCGCGTTGCTCTTTTCCGTCGTTTTCTTCGTCTCGCGACGCTGGGTGACGCGGCCGCTGACCGCAGCCGTCAGCGTGCTGGAGAAAATTGCCGAGGGTCACCTGACCGTGGAAATTCCCGCGCACGGTAAAGATGAAGTGGGGCGCTTGCTGGATGCCACCACGACCATGGCCGGCAAGATGCGCACCGCATTGAGCGATATCCAGGCGGCCGCGAAGCAACTGGGCAAAAGTGCCGAGCATCTGGTCAGCACCGCAGGAAGCGCTGCCGAACAATCGGAACAACAAAGCAGTTCCGCCATGGCAATGGCTGCCGGCATCGAGGAGATGAACGCCAACATCGTTCATGTCTCCGACGGCGCGAAACAAGCGCATCAGGTCTCGCTTGATTCCGACAAAATCTCCAACGAAGGCGCCCTCGTCATCCAGCGGGCTACGGACAGCATGGGGCGCATTGCCGACACCGTGCGCGCCGCTTCCGATGTCGTCGGCACTCTTGAGAAGGAGTCGAAGGCCATTTCCAACATTGTCGGCGTGATCAAGGGAATCGCCGACCAGACCGACTTGCTGGCGCTGAACGCAACCATCGAGGCGGCCCGCGCCGGCGAACATGGGCGGGGCTTCGCCGTCGTTGCCGACGAAGTGAGAATACTGGCCGAGCGCACCTCGAGTTCGACGCAGGAAATCAGCCTCCTGATCCAGCGCATCATCGACGGCACGAACCATGCCGTTTCCAGTATGGAAGCAGGAGTCCGCCAGGTCGAGGAAGGCGTCGCCTACGCCGGACAAGCGGGCGAGAGCATCTCCAGCATCCGCACGAGCGCCAGCCAGGTCTCGACAGCGACCATCTCCATCTCGGATGCGCTGACGGAGCTGTCGTTGGCAGTTACCGAAATTTCCAGCAACATCGGAAAAATCGCTGCCATGGCCGACCAGAACAGCCAGATTGCGAAGGAAACGGCGCAATGCGCGTCGGAGCTGGAACAACTGTCGAATACGCTACAGGGGCATGTTGCTCATTTCACCATCTGATGTCCACGCGGACCGAGTTTTGCTCCGGGCCATTCACAAACGCTTGTGAATGGCCCGGATGGCAATGACTTGATAGCCGCCCCGAAGAAACCCGATGTACAGGCGCCGTTAAGCGGCGCCGAACGGGCCTTACGGTGAACAACAGTTGACCCCCCAAAAAAATAGACCATCGGGGCCCACGGTTCGGGCTGGTGTACAGGGATCAGAGTTCCTGCAACCCATCCGGATCAAGGATGACGATGGTTTTGCCCTCCACCCGAATCAACCCGTCATCGGTCATTTTGCTGAAAATCCTTGACAGGGTCTCCGCACTGGTTCCGAGCAGGCTGGCCAGTTGCCCTTTAGGGATGTCGAGCACTACCTTATCCCGCCGCTTTTGCTCGTCCATCAAGTAGCGCAAATGGGAGGCAAGCCTTCCTGGCGCCTCTTTCAGCGAAAGACTTTCGATTTGAGCGGCAAACCGCCGCAGGCGCAGAGCCAGCACTGCCAACATATTGAGGGCCAGCGAGGGTGTGGCAGCCACCAGAGCGACAAATTCGGCGCGGGGGAAAAAATATAATTTCGTGTCAACCAGGGTTGTGGCATTGGCCGGGAAGGGGGTGCCGTAAAAAACCGGAACCTCGCCAAAGGGCTCTCCTGGTCCGAATATATGAAGAATTTGCTCCTTGCCGTCGAACGACATCTTAAAAATTTTCACCTTGCCGCTGGCAACCAAATAGAAGCCAATGCCGGGATCGCCCTCATGAAAAATCGGCGTGCCTTTGGGATATTGCTTGCCGACAACGATTCCGGTAATCTTTTGCAACTGTTCTGGAGGCAATCCGTTGAACAGAAGACTTGCAGCCAGCATCTCAATTTTTTTTTGCATTGGCCTGAAAAAGAGATTTTGCGATATTTGGTGTGGAATTGATCAAGAATAGGATCAGTTCCATGCCAAATGACGGGAGAGGGTTGTGAATGGAAATAATATCAGTGCGTTAAGGATTGGCTTGCGCTCTCCGTGAGAGATTGCTGGTCAGGCATTGGACACGGACAAGAGGCCCTATGAACCATGACTGCCCTTCAAGCTCGACCGGGGAGTTGGGGAATCGCTTCCATGCCTGGAAGGAACGTAGCGCTTCCAAGAACCGCACGGGACACTATGCAACATCGCTGCAGCATGCAGAGGCAGTGGCGGCATTGCCCAGATACTTTTTAAGTTCCGCAATAAGCAAGTCAATATCAACAGGTTTGCCGAGATGGCTGTTCATGCCGGCGGCCAGGCAACGTTCGATGTCCTCGCGGAAAACATTGGCCGTCATGGCAACAATCGGCATCGTATCCGCCTTCTGTAAGCCTGACGAACGGATACGTCTGGTCGCCTCGTATCCATCCATATTAGGCATATGGATATCCATCAGGATTAAGTCATATTCGTTGTGAGCGGCGGAAAATTCTGCAACTGCCGCCGCGCCATCAAAGGCAAAAACGATCTCTAATCCGGTATGTTCAAGAAGTGCGGATATAATTTCGCGGTTCATAGCGACATCTTCTGCCACCAGCATCCGCCTGCCCTCAAAGAGGCCAACGCTGGACAGGATATCGTCCTGCCCACCATCCTCCATCTCCTGCGTCTGTTGGCCCACATCTGCAATTGCAGCGGCGCTGTCGGGCGGCAGGGCCAGGGGCGTCTTTACAGGAGCAACTACGTTGGCTTTGATTTCAAACATGAAAGAAGCTCCGTGACCAAGTTCCGATTCAACCCATATATGACCGCCCATCATGGTGACGATACGCTTGGATA
Organism: Desulfobulbus sp.; assembly: GCA_009778955.1. Lineage (GTDB taxonomy): Bacteria > Desulfobacterota > Desulfobulbia > Desulfobulbales > Desulfobulbaceae > Desulfobulbus. The sequence goes on along the minus strand of WRFD01000112.1, from coordinate 4,041 downwards.
TGGCCAACCCGAGTCCGGTTCCGCCAAATTTACGGGAAATGCTGCCGTCAGCCTGCTCAAATAACATGAACAGGCGCTCCTGTTGTTCTTTGGATATACCTATTCCGCTATCCTTTACGGCAAAACGAATGGTGCATATTTCATCACATTCGGCAATTTTTCTTGCTGTAAGCGATATGGAGCCACATTCCGGGGTAAACTTTGTGGCGTTAGACAGGAGGTTTATGAGAACCTGGGATAGGCGCTGTTCATCTGATACGATGGTTTCTGGTATGTCGGGGTCAATATCAATCGATAACGTCAGTTTCTGTTCTTCGATGCGGAAGTTTAAGATGTTGATGATGCGCTGAATCATCTTAGTAAAGTTGAATTTGCTCAGCGACATCTCAAATTTGTCAGCTTCAATTTTTGACATATCCAAAATATCATTAATAACGCCAAGTAAATGATGTGAAGCGTCATGAATTTTATCTAGACAATATGCCTTGCGTTCAGGATCATCGGAAGATTTTGCAATAGTTGTCATCCCCATAATGGCATTCATTGGGGTGCGCATTTCATGGCTCATGCGGGCAAGAAATTCAGACTTAGCGCGCGTTGATTGCTCGGCAAGCTCACAGGCATGCTCGGCTGCATGTTGCGCGCGGATGCTTTCAGTCATATCATGAAAGAAAAGCATTGTTCCGACGACTTCCCCATTTTCATCCAACATTGGTATAACATTAACAGTATAATTCCGGACATTACCATCTCTGCCAAAATCAATCTCTTGGTCTACCTTTGATGATCTCTTATCTTCAATAGCTATATGAAACAGTTCATCCATAGACTGTAAAAAATAACTGCTTGCTACATCTGTGAACAATTCTCTGAATGATTTGTTATCAGTTATGCTTGAATTATCTATGTTGCTGGAACGAAGATATGATTTGCTTGTAAAAACTACTTTCCCTTCAATGTCAAACAACAGAATGATATCCAGGCAGTTGCTTAACAAGAGGTTGACATATTGCTGTAATTTTAACTTTGCGTCCGCATCTGTTCTGCGACGCTCATCTAATTGGTGGACCATCGTGTTGAATGCTACGGAGAAATTCCCCATAAATTCTACACGTTGTTGGTAGTCTCCTTGTGCTACCTGTTGGGTCTGCCATGTTAAATGTTTCAGCGACGAATGCAGCGACTTCAGGGGAGCGGCAATCTCATTGCCGGGCGTCGGCGGTGGGCTGTCCAGGTCTCCTCTGGCCAGGGCCTGGGCAAATTGCCTGGTTTCAAAAACACCTTTCGCCAAATATTGTAACCCCTTCCCCAAATCACGGAAGTCTTGGGGCAACACATCCACATCCAGAGCAGCAAGCGCTGGGTTGTAGATGACGTCTCGTAAATAATCAAATAAAATCTTTGCAACTGGATTCACAATTACCTTCTGAAGCTACGTCTGTCGCACACGCGACAGAGCAATCCTTCTGCAGGTTGTTTTACCATCATACAACACCGCAGATTTCACAATGTGATCTTGTCAGCGGCAGGATGCAACCGTGCCAAAAATGGCGATGAACAAATGCACCGCCTCTCCCAGCTGCCTCTTCTCCGTTTTATCTCAAAACAGATGCTCAACAAGCAAGACGACAGACCGACGCCCCCGACATTCAGTCATGCAAAACAGCCAGGTGGTCCGCTTTTTTCTTGCCATGCACAGCTATTGAGACAGCTTCCGCAATCAGTCCACAGCGACCCCATTAAAGCGGCATACCCGATCGCCATTGGCCCAACAGTCAACCTCGCGGACATCGTATTTCTTGCCGGTGTATGCCTCGAGAATGCCGGCGATAAATCCTTCATCGTAACTGCACACGTTTTCGTTGGTAATGGGTAAACCGCTGCAGTCCAAATCCTGTCCCACTGTGAGCGTGATAGCCCCTGTGTCTGGGTCAAAGGTTTCCATGCGCAGAATGCCGATCTTCATAGTTTGCAATATGTTCTGCAGGTTGGCCAAAAATGTGTTGAAGTCTGTTTTCAAGTCCAGAGTATTCTTAGTAAACTCCATCCCAGCCAAAAAACCGGCCTGACGGAAATATTCATTCGCCTGCTCTGCGCCATGCGCCTTGGTCAAGACATCCAGCATGGTAAACTGCATCAGACGATACACAAGCACAGGCATTTCTTCGCCCAGATCTCCGCGACCTTCCTTGATATTGCCCAGTCTCTCCCAAGAAAAAACGCTGTGACCAGCATTTTTTAAAAAGACATTACTCATATGCGCCTCCATGAAAAAATGGATTTTTTTTAGTCTGATTCGTCTTGATCCGCTTTATTTGCATCGGCAATTCAGTAAGAATTATCAATGCTGTCCCGACATAATAGCGTGCTTGCCATCCGCTCATTTCCCGCCTCAAGGGCAGAGAGATTTGATGGCGGATATCTGGCAGGGCGGCATCCCTCGGGTTCGTTGTCTCCTTTGCAGCCGTTCTGATGAGCGGGCATTTTCGCAAGGGCCAACTGGCGGTGGAGCCAGGCGCCCCATGCGTTCTGGTGCTGCTGTTTTTTTTGCCCAAGCCGGATCAGCAGCAGGTAACCGTATGCCAAAAAAGTCAAGAGTACATGGCGATGCCATCCGATCCAAGATCGTCCTTCGTGATGATCAAGGCCGAGCTTTTCCTTGAGTTGCTGGCAGTCGTGCTCAAGCCAGTAGCGTCCATTGTTGAGCCTCGCCAGATCGAGCGTTGGCATAGCCTGTGGCATGTTGCTGAAAAAGTACCGCAACTCCACTTTTCCTTTAATCAAATGTCGTCGCTCGATCAGGAGCCGGACATCCTCGTGAAGATCGCCGTTGCGCCAACCATGGGCAGGGTAAACGCTGAGCGACACGGCTTCGACGACCAGCGGCTTGTTCCGGCTGCGGCGCTTGATGTCCAGGCGTTCCCAGGCATCAACGGCAATTGCCGCACCTATGGTGGAAACGTTGACTGGCTCCGGGATTGGCGCAACAATTTCGGCCTTTCTCTGTGGGCAACCCTGCTTGCGCTCAGGTTGAGGAGCAGGCTCGACAATTGGAGGCTCCAGGAAGACTAAAGTATCCGGGTGGACCCCAAGGATATAACGCTTGCCGCGACTGACGAGCTCCTTCCGAAATTCCGGGATGTCTCCGTAGCAGCCATCGGCAACCACTGCCCAGTGGGGAGCTCGCATGGATATCGCCTCGTCAAGCAATTTGAGGGCGATGCGCCATTTGGGCCGATAGCGGGCCGAATTCGGCATCTTGGTCTTGATTCGGCGCCGTAGGCACTCGGCATCGTTGTCATCCCATGATTCGGGGATATACAGTTCCATCCCAAATGGCCAAGCCACTCCTTGGCCCATGTAGGTCATGCTGACTCCAATTTGGCAGTTATCGATCTTGCCGGTGGCGCCGCGATACTGCCGCGCTACACAGACGCTTTCCCGTCCTTTCTTTGGAAAACCGGTGTCGTCAATAAGAAAAATCCCCATGGGGTCGGATGTGACCGCAAGCATCCTGGCTTGATAGGCGGACAAAACCCCTTGCTCGTCCCATTTGACCTGGGAGAGCAGACGCTGCATGCTCCGTTCGGATGCATTGACTCGCTCTGACATGGGTTCAACGGATTTACGTTCACCATCCATGAGCAACCCGCTGACATAGCTTTCAGCCAGGGCGCGCCCCTCGGAACGATGGAAAAATCTCGTGAAAGAAGCCATGTATTCATCTACGTCTGGGCACATGATCTCGGTTACCTTGAAGACTATGGTAGCATGAAAGGAACACAATGTAACGATATATGTCGGAGTAGTGTTAACAGGCTGTTGAAAAATACCTGCCTAAAGCACACATTTCGTGACGTGACAACCAGGATCGTGTACAGTTAATCTATTGAAATGATTGCAATAGAGGTGCAAAATATGCGCGGTCTTGATATCCGTCAGCAAAAACTGTTCACCTTCGTTTCTCCCGAATCCCGGGTTCCCCGGAATCATCCCTTACGTCCGATCCTGATTCTGGCGAACAAGGCATTGAAGAGCCTT
>WRFD01000111.1 GCA_009778955.1 Desulfobulbus sp. | reverse complement strand
TTGAAATTCCGGGGGCGCTCGAGGTCGGGGTCGAGTTTGGCTCCTTTTCAAAATCGTACAACATGGCCGGATGGCGGCTGGGCTACTGCGTGGGCAACAAGGAGATGGTCGGCGGTCTGGCCAAGATCAAGGGCTACTACGACTACGGCATCTTCTCGGCCATCCAGGTGGCGGGCATCGTGGCCATGCGCGACTGCGACGATACCATTGTCGAACAGGTGGCCATCTATCAGCGACGGCGGGACGTGCTGTGCGAAGGATTAGCCCGGATGGGCTGGGAGGTGGAGAGTCCCAAGGCCGGCATGTTCGTCTGGGTGCGAGTTCCAGAACCCTTTGCCCGGATGGGATCGATCCGTTTTGCCGTTGAGATGATGAACCGGGCCAACGTAGCGGTGGCGCCCGGCGCCGGTTTCGGCGAGGAGGGCGACGGCTACCTGCGCCTGGCCCTGGTGGAAAACGAAAACCGCATCCGCCAGGCGCTCAAGCAGATGAAGCGCGCCCTGGCGGAAATCGAGCAGGAAATCAAGGCCGGCGCCTTCGTCTTGGGGCCGGAAGCAGCGGCATCCTGAGCATCCGCTCTCGCGTAAAAACGGCTCCGGCCTTGGGCTGCGCCGCAGCCGTTTACCACGCTTCCTCCTCTGTCTCCTCAAGCAGCGTCCGCCATCGGTAGATACTTTCCTCGTTCAGCTCCCGTTCCTCCTGGTTGTCGGGTATCTGACCCATTGGCTGCATACCGGCATCGTCGATGGTGCCGAACAGCATGCTGGCGCCGGTGTGCATCCAGGCCCCGCAGAAGGGAAAAATGCGGAAGGCCGCCAAAACCCCGACCACATCCTGTTGCGGCAGTGACTGGTCGAGGATGAAGAAGTGCCCGCCTCCAATGAGATCCAGGGCGACAACGCCCCCAGGAGGATGTATTTCCCTGATCCAGAAAAGGGAAAAACGAGCCTGCGCCATGCCTGCCAGCAAGATGTGCTCATCGCTGTCCGGCAGGGCGCGAGTGCGGTTGAACATCTGCCTGACCAGGGAGATCCCGCGCGGCTGGTGCATGTAGTTCAGGTAATCCTGGAAAATTTCCGCCTCCAGTTCATGGGCGAAGACGATGCCGGTTTTGCCGTGCTGGCGGCTGAGCATGCCCAGGCGCCGGGCGCAGGACTTGATCGCTTCCTTGCTGGCCAGTCTGGTGATGCGCGCATGCAGACCGGGCATTAACGGCCACAGGCGTTTGTATTCGGCGGCCAGTTGGTCGAGATGGGGAGGGACAACGCTATAATCTTCCACAGGGGAGCCTCCGGGGATGGGTGCGAGGAACGATGCGGGCCGCTGTTGCGGGCCGCGCTGGTGGCCCAACCATACCATATCTTCGGACTTTGTCTAGGCAGCTCCGCAATTCCGTGTTGCCGGGCGTCTAGCCGCCGCAGGAATGCGGTGGACAAGCGGTGGGAAGCGCGCTAATATTTCTATTAGAGTGGAAGTCATTTTTTTTAACCAATTCCGCAGGTTCATGGCGCACGCATCCTCTCTTTTCCGATACAGCAAGGGTGAGGAAATCGCCAACAGTCTCACCCATGGTCTGGGCGCCCTTCTGGCCGCCGCCGGTCTCGTGGTGCTTGTCTGTTTCGCCGCTACGCACGGCAATGCCTGGCACATCGTCAGCTGCTCGATCTTCGGCGCCGCCCTGTTTTTGCTCTATCTGGCCTCGACCCTGTATCACGCAGTTTATCATCCCGGTGCTAAGGCCATCCTGCGTATCCTCGACCACGCGGCCATCCTGGTGCTGATCGCCGGCACCTACACCCCCTTCACCCTAGTCAGTCTGCGGGGACCGTGGGGTTGGAGCCTGTTCGGCCTGATCTGGGGCTTGGCGGTGGCGGGCATTCTGTTCGAAATCACCCGGATCAGGCGGTTCCGGGGTTGGCTGATCGCGCTCTATGTGACCATGGGTTGGGCCGTGGTGGCCGCCATCCGACCAATGTTGGCCAATGTGGACAACAATGGCCTCTGGCTGCTGCTCGCCGGCGGTCTCGCCTACACCGGCGGCATCGTCTTCTATCTGTGGCGCCGCCTGCCCTACAACCACGCCATCTGGCATCTCTTTGTCCTGGCAGGCAGCACCCTGCACTATTTCGCCGTTCTTTTCCATGTCATCCCGCCGGCAAGTGGCCTGGGCTGACGAGGCCGCGCCGAGTCAGGTGAAGGCGAGCACCTGGCATATCCAGAGATAAGGAAGCACCCATGACCGATGACAGCAAGTTCCTGCAGACCCTCAAAGAGCACCTCGAGTCGGAACAGCCCTTCCTGCCGATCTTTGATCCCGTTTCAATGCGTCTTCAACAGGAGTTGCTGAAAAAGGACCCCTGCCTGCACGCCATCGAAAAATTGGTCTGCGCCGATCAGTCGCTATCCAGCCAACTGCTTAAGATCGCCAACTCATCGGTCTACCGGGGGCTGATCGACAGCACTACCGTCCGCTCCGCCCTGATCCGGCTGGGTATTTCAGAAGTATTCCGGATTGTGCTGACCAATGTCAGCCGGAAATCGTTCAGCGACCACGACCGCCAGATCGACGCCATCATGAAAAAGTTGTGGCAGCATTCCATGGGCTGCGCCTTTGCCGCCGGTATGCTCTCCAACAGCCTCGATTTCGGCGTCTTTCAGCAGGAGGCCTTTTTCGCCGGCCTGTTGCACGATATCGGCAAGCTGCTCATCCTGAAGGCGGTCGCCGATAAGAAAAAAACCAGCAAAGTCTTTAACGTCTCCGATCCCATGTTGCTCGAGGCCATGGATCTGCTCCACGCCGAGCAGGGCTACCGACTGCTGCGCCGGATCCAGATACCGGAGACCCTTGCCTTGGTCGCCCGCGACCATCATCTCGAGGAATTCGCTGCCGACAACTACGTCCTCGTCCTGGTGCGCATCGCCAACCATATCTGTCATCGGAGAGGCATTGGCCTGCGGTGCGATCCGGACCTTGACCTGCTGGCGCTGCCGGAGGCGGTCCACCTGGGCCTTTCCCTCACCGAACTGGACAATGTGCAGGATTTCCTGACCACCACTCCTGGCCTCTTTACCTGAAATCGCAGGCTACGCCGCCGCGCATCCGTGCTGCCGGCGGGCAATGCTCACGGCGCCTCCCCGTGAAACGAATTTTCATCCTCGATCGGTTCGAGGTGGGTGGTGATGTGCGCCTCACCTAGGGTCTGGCGCAGCGACTGCTCGAAATCCTCGGCCATGTGGTGGGCGTCATGGACTGTCCAATCGCCGGGCACCAACATATGCACGGCAATGAAACGCTGGGCCGCTGCCTGGCGGGTGCGCAGGGCGTGGAATGCCACCCGCTTGGCCCTGAACGCCGCCATCACCCGTTCGATCGCCTCCTGTTCCTCTTTGGGCAGGACCACATCCATCAGGCCATCCACTGACCGTCGGATCAAAGAGATGCCCGTCCACACGATATTGGCGCTGACCAGCAGGGCCACGATCGGGTCCAGCACGGTCCATCCGGTCACTATCACCAGGCCGATGCCGACCACCACCCCGGCCGAGGTCACCACATCGGTGAGCAGATGCCGGCCATCGGCTTCGAGGGTGATCGAATTGTGCCGGCGCCCAGCCCTGAGCAGAATACGCGCCACCACCAAATTGATCGCGGCCGCTGCCAAGGAAATCGCCAGGCCGATGCCGATCTGCTCCAAAGGGCGGGGGTTGAGGATACGTTCGATGGCGGTGGCGGCAATGCCTATTGCCGCCAGAATGATGAGCGCTCCTTCCGCGCCGCTGGAAAAATATTCCGCCTTGCCGTGGCCGTACGGGTGCTTGGCATCGGCGGCCTGCGCCGCCCACGACAACATGACCAAGGCCATCACTGCGCCAAAGAGGTTGACCGCGGATTCGACCGCATCGGAGAGCAGCCCCACCGACCCGGTCATCAGATAGGCCACCAGTTTCAGCAGAATGGTGGCGATGGCCGCCGCAATGGAGAGCCAGGCATATCGGGTCAGTGCTGTCCGCTGGGCTGTCATCTCTTTCCTCCTCAAAAAAACGGGTGCGCTTGCTCTCGCGGCAGCAGTAGGCAGGATCGGCGGCCCAGCTAGGCTGTGGCCTGCCTCTTTGGATTTGAATTTATTCGTCCGCAAGAAAGGTTACCCCCCGCCTTTCAGGCGGGTAGCATTCTGCTGGCAGCTGACTTATACTGGCGGCATGGAATATCGCCAAGGCAGCCACGCCAAGCATAAGATCGAATATCATTTTGTTTGGGCAGCAAAAACCGGCTACAAGCGCTATCCTTCCACGCCCTGAACGGCGGGGTCTGCCGCGCATTTGATTAAAAGCATCGATGGTCAATCGTAGCGGGGTGACGATGCCAGAGTTGTCCGATTAATGAGTGCGTTACTCACCGAACACTGACCAGGGCTTTTTCTGACGACGAGCGCAGTAAAGATAAATATATAAATATTTCAATAAATTATCGAAATATTCCAGGAGATTTCTCCCTGCGGTCGAAATGATGAAGCAAGGGGTGTTGTTCGGTGTTTAATGACCGTATTAGCAACCCGAATTGTTTCACAATTTTTAATTGTAGAGCACTAAGGCCATTTCGCGGGCAATGGCCAGCTCCTCGTTGGTGGGGATGACAAATATCCGGACCGTGCTCTCCGGGGCGCTGATGCAGCGAGCCTCTCTGGATCGCAGCCAGTTGCATTCCGGGTCGAGCCGTATCCCGAACGCCTCCAGCCCCTTGAGGGATTCGGCGCGGACAATGGGATCGTTCTCACCAATCCCGGCGGTGAACACGATGCCATCCACCCGGCCGAGCACCGCCATGTAGGCGCCGATATATTTGCGGGTGCGGTAGGCCTGGACCTCCACCGCCAGTTTGGCCTGGACATCGCCTCCGGCTGCGGCCTTATGGATGTCGCGCATGTCGTTCATGCCGCACAAGCCCTTGAGCCCGGATTCCTTGTTGAGCAGCGCGTCAATGGCTTCCAGCTCCATCCCCTTGTTGTGCTTCAGAAACAGATGCAGGGCCGGATCTATGTCGCCGGAGCGGGTGCCCATCACCAGGCCTTCCAGCGGAGTCATGCCCAGCGAGGTGTCGACGCTGCGTCCGTTTTCGATCGCGGTCATGGAACAGCCGTTGCCGAGGTGGACGGTGATCAGGTTGCACTCTGCCAGTTGCTTGCCGAGCAGCCGGGCGCACTCCCCAGCCACGAACCGGTGCGAGGTGCCATGGAAGCCGTACCGGCGCACTCGATCCCTTTGGTAGAGCTCGTAGGGGATGGCGTAGAGATAGGCCCTGGGCGGCATGGTCTGGTGGAAGGCGGTGTCGAAGACCGCCACCTGGGGTACCTGGTGAAAGAACTCCATGGCCACCCGGATGCCGTCCAGGTTGGCCGGATTGTGCAGGGGCGCCAGGGGGATGTTGCGCGCAAGGGCCTCAATCACAGAGTCGGTGATCCGCATCGAGCCGCTGAAGTCCTCGCCGCCGTGCACCACCCGATGGCCAATGGCGTCGATTTCCGAGACATTGCGGAGCACGCCGCCGTCTTTGTCGGTCAAGGCGGCGATCACTAGTCGCATGCCGCTGCGGTGGTCCGGGATGGACTGTTCGATCACCGATTCCTGTTCATCGCTGGCGCCCGGAAAGGCGGTGTTCTTCAACCGGCCGCAGTCCTCGCCGATCCGCTCGACCAGGCCGGCGGCCAGCACGGTTTCGGACTCGCTCGTGATCACCTGGTATTTAATCGACGAACTGCCGGAATTGACGATGAAAAATTTCATGATGCCGTTCCTTGCGCAAGTCGTTTAGTGGTGCTTGGCCACCTGGGCCTGGATGGCGGTCAGAGCCACGGTGTCGACGATATCTTGGACCGTGCAGCCCCGCGATAGGTCGTTGACCGGTTTATTCAACCCCTGGAGGACCGGTCCCATGGCCACGGCATTGGCCGCGCGCTGCACCGCCTTGTAGGTGTTGTTGCCGGTATTGAGGTCGGGGAAGATGAAAACCGTGGCCCGTCCGGCCACCTGGGAATCCGGCCATTTGAGCGCCGCGACCTCGGGATCGAAGGCAGCGTCGTACTGCAGAGGGCCTTCCAGTGGATAGTCGAGGCCGCGTTCGGCCATCAACTGCTTGGCGATGGCGGTGGCCTCGACCACCTTGTCCACATCCTCGCCCGAACCGGATGAACCGGTGGAATAGCTGAGCAGGGCCACCCGCGGCTCAATGCCGTAGATCTTGGCGGTTTCCGCGGAACTGATCGCTATTTCAGCCAACTGGCGGGCATCGGGGTTGGGCACCACCGCGCAGTCGCCGAAGGCCAGGATCTTGGATTGCAGGCACATGATGAAGATCGAGGAGACGACCGAGACCCCGGCCTTGGTCTTGATGAACTCGAAGGCTGGCCGGATGGTCTGGGCTGTGGTGGTGACCGACCCGCTGACCATGCCGTCAGCCAGCCCCTTGCACACCATCATGGTGCCGAAATAGGTGGGATCGGACATCCGGTCGCGGGCCACGTCCATGACAATGGAGCGATGCTTGCGGATGTCGAAATAGGTTTGCACGAAATCATCGTAGTGCTCCGAGGCGGTCGGGTCGATGATCGTAGCGCCATCGATGTTGAGATTGAGCGTAGAGGCCTTGCCCCGGATTTCGTCCTCCTTGCCCAAGAGGGTGATGTCGGCAATGCCCCGGCGCAGGATGATGTCTGTGGCGTTGAGGATGCGTTCGCCCATGCCTTCGGGTAGGACTATGCGCTGCTTGTCGCGCGAGGCCTTTTCCACCAGCGAGTATTCGAACATGCGGGGGGTGATCCGGATGGAGCGCTGGGCCACGATCCGCTCGGTGAGTTCAGGCACATTGACATACTTGGCAAACCAGCCAAGGGCGGTGGCGATTCGCTTGGTGTCGACGGGCTCAATCCGGCCGTAGAGTTCGTTGACGCTTTGCACCGTGTCGTAGGTATGTGATTCGACGAACAGCACCGGCACCGGGATGCCGGTCCACCCTTGGATCAGCCGTTGGACGCTGAGGCTGAGTTCGATTCCGCCGGTTATAAGGATGCCCGAGATGTTGGGGTAGGCCGAGGAGATCCGACTGGCGAGACTGGCGATAATGATATCGGATCGGTCGCCGGGGGTGATGATCAGGCTGCCCTCCTTGAGGTATTCGAGAAAGTTGCTGATCTGCATCGCCGCCACCAGGTAGTTGCTCACCAGGTTGAGCATGCTCGGCTTGCCGTAGAGCACCTCGGCGCCGAGCCAGCGCTTGACGTCATCAATGGTCGGGCTGCCTAGGGCGCGGTTCTCCGGAATCACATAAAGTGGATGCGGCCGGCCGAACTGCTCTCGGCACTTGGCGTTGCTGGCGGTGTCGCGGAGGAAGGTCTCCGGGGCACGGTTGACGATGACGGCGGCGATATCAACCCCCTTTTCCTCCAGAGTGTCGGTGATGATCGCGATGTGGGTGCAGATTTCCTCGGTGGTTTTATCGCGACCCGAGGCGATGAGTAGCACCGGCGCGCCGAGGTTGGCGGCGATGTGGGCATTGAGGTCGAGTTCGAAGCCTGGATCCTTGCCCTGGAAATCGGTGCCTTCGCAGAGAACGAAGTCGTATTTTGCCTCCAACTGCTTGTATTTCTTAAGGATATTTTCGTAGAGGATCTCCTCCTGGCCCGAGGTGATCAGCTGCCGCGCCTGGCTTAAGGTGTAGGCGTGGGTGTCGGTGTATTCGATGTCGAGCTTGAAGTACTTGAGCACCAGGTTGAGATCGTGGTCGACCCGCCCGAAAACATGGTCGTTGATGATCGGGCGGAAAATGGCGATCCGGCTGATTTCCTTCAGGATCACCTGCATGACGCCGAGAATGATGGCCGATTTGCCGCTACGTTCCTCGGCGGCGGTCACATAGAGATTGTTCGCCATGAAAGGTGCACCTCGCTTTGCCGCCGGCTGGGACGGGGGCGGTAGTGAATCGGAAAAAAGAATCGGTCCCGGCGGCGTTCTCCGGGACCGATTAAACTCTATGCCCACAGTGTAGAACGATTTCAGCTTTCTCTCAATTGACATCCTCCCCTGCCTAAAGGCAGGGGATTCCTACGGCGCTCGTTGCAGGCGCATTGCCTGAACGGGGGGCTTCGGCGTGTTCCTCGAAACCACATTCGACGCAGACGAACTTCGCTTGCGTCTGCCGGTTGTCCGCCGATACATGACCGCAGCGCGGACAGGTCCGGCTGGTGTATTGTGGCGGCACGGCGATGAGCATCCCGCCGTTCCACACGAGTTTGTAGTCCAGTTGACGGCGGAACTCGGACCAGCCCTGATCGAGGATGGATTTGTTCAGGCCAGCCTTGGCCCGGACGTTTTTACCCGGTTTCCCGATGCTGCCTGCCGCCGACCGGGACATGTTCCGAACCTGCAAGTCCTCGATGCAAACCATCGCGTGGTTTTTGCTGATCGTGGCCGTGGCCTTGTGCAGGTAGTCGCGGCGGGCATTGCCGA
>WRFD01000110.1 GCA_009778955.1 Desulfobulbus sp. | reverse complement strand
TTCGAGAGGTTGGAACTGAGGAAGCATCCCAACGTCGGTTCTTGAACTCTCCTTACAACGGAGCGGACTGGATGCCGCTTTCCCTGGTCAACCGCGAACTCGCTTTTCACAAGCTCTGCCCTTCAGGGCGGGGTAGTTGACTGCTGTGCGGGGGGGAAAGGGATTGGTGCGGGCACTCAGGACGACGGCCTGAGCCGGCCGCGAAAAAGGGAACAGAAAACACCGACCGTGCAGAACAGAGCCGAGATGAGGAACACGGTCTGGATGCTTTGCAGGAACCGGTCGAAATTCTTCGGGCCGATGGGTTCATGGCCCACCAGCAGGGCAAGCACCACCGTTGCGGTAGTCATGCTCACCATCTGACCCATCAGCCGCATGGTGGCCACCGCCCCAGAGGCAATGCCGTAGTGCTCCCTAGGCACCGATCCCATGATCGCGTTGGTATTGGGCGAGGAAAACAGGGCGAATCCGAAGCCGAGCAGCACCAGGTTGCACCCGATTCCCACCAGATCATTCCTGCTAGGATGCAGTTGGCTGAACACCAGCATACCCACCACGGTGACGGCCATGCCGGCGCTGGCCAGAAGGCTCGGTTCGAAACGGTCGGAAAGTCGGCCAGCCATGGGCGAGAAGACCGCCATCACCACCGGCTGGATCATCATCAGCGTCCCGGCGCTCCTAGGCGACATGCCCATGAGATACTGCAAATACAGGCTCATCAGAAAGGTGACCGCAAAGGTGGCGGAATAGTTGAGCAAGGCGGCGAGGCTGGAGAAGGTGAAGGTACGGTTGGTGGTGAACAGAGAGACCTCGAACAGGGGTTGTTTGGTTCGCTGCTGCTGATGGAAAAAGGCGATCAAACCGGCCAGGCCGATGACGACCAGGATCGTGCCGGGCAATGACGGCAGATCGGAGGCGCCATAGACCAGAGTCAGGACGGAGATGGTGTAGATCAGGCTGCCGGCGAGGTCGAGTTGCTGGCCGGGTTTGCCTACCCATTCTCCCCGGAGATAGGTCAGGGTGATGGCAATCGAGCCCACGCCGAGCGGCAGCATGATCAGAAATATGGAGCGCCAGCCGAACTGTTGGACCATCGCGCCGCCGACAAAGGGGCCAACCGATAAGCCGACATAGACGGCGGCCACGTAGATGCCGATGACCCGGCCCCGCTTGTGGGGCGGAAAGATAGAGGTCAGGATCGCCATGCCAGTGGTGATGAACAGCGCGGCGCCGACGCCTTGAAAAGCGCGGCATGCCAGGAGACCGGCCGCACTGTGGGCAAAAGCCGCCACGGTTGAAGCCAGGGTGTAGATGGTCAGGCCAGCGGTAAACACCTTCTTGCGGCCGAAAATGTCAGCGATTTTGCCAGCCGGCAGCACCACCACCGTCACCGCCAGCAGGTAGGCGGTGGCGACCCAGCTCAACTGGACTGCAGTCAGGTTCAGATCGGCCTGAATGGTCGGCAAGGCCACGTTGACCGATGAGATCATGAATGGTCCCAGAAAGGAGGTCAGGGTGGCGACCAACAGGGCCGACCTCTCCTGTGAGGTGGCGGCTGCCGGCGAAGGCGTGGTAGGGGAAGACATAGGGACGAGAAGGTATATTATTCGGGCTTTGCGAGCGCAGCAAAGCAATCCAGCATTGGTCGCATTTCTCTGGATTGCTTCGTCGCTTCGCTCCTCGCAACAACGAGCTTAATATCGTAATATTTAATGTCAGATTGCCATAAGGGGGTGGCGATCAACGGCCGAACACTCCCTTGAGCAGACCGCCTGAGCCTTTTTTCTGCGGGTTTTCCTGTTGCGGCTTAGGCTCGGATTTCGCTTTGCCCTGCCCCTGCGAAGGTTGGCCGAGGGCTGTTCGGCAGGGATCGTCGTCGCCGGTCGCCTTGTCGATCAGCATTTCACCGACCGTCGACAGGCCGCCGGTGGCAATGCCCGCTCCCACCGATGCCGCGGTTTTCAGGGTGCCGACTGCGTCAATGCCGATCGCTGGCTTGGCAATGGTGCCGCCGATCCGGACCAGGCCGGCCAAGGGGGCGCTCAACGACAGGCCGATTCCGCTGCGCGTCTTGGGTTTGACGCCGAGATCCAGTTGTTCCGAACGGAGATCGACCGTACCCGAACCCACCACATCCACCTGGCTAGTGCGCAGGGCAATGCCTTTGTCAGCGGTGGCGACGCCATTGAGGATGACAAACCTGACCGCCGCGCAAACCATCTGGGTGGTGTCCTCATTCTTGGCAAAGGGATTGATGGCCCCCAGCACCTGAAAGAGCAGGTCGCCGGCGGCCATATCCACCGCCTTGCTGCGCAAGCGGCCCTCGCCGACGCTGACGCTCGTCTCGCCGGTGAGCGATGCCATGAGGGCGCGGACCGTCTCGCCGCTGGTTTTGAGATCCACCTTTATATCGCTCTTGCCGCCGACAATCGGCCCCTTGGCATCCAGCTTGCCCAGTTCAACCTGCTGGCCGTTCAACCGCAGGGTGGCGGCCGGGATTTTGCCCGAGGCGTCCAAGACGGTTTCACCGTCGATGGCGCCGCCGGCCACTCCTAGTCGCAGCGGTTTAATCGCCAGACGACCGTTGTTCAGTTGGATGGTTGCGGCCACATCGGTCAATTGAATGGTGTCGTGGATCAGTTGGCCGATCTGGAGGGAGAGATCGGCATCCACGGACCGCAGAGCCTCCACTGGTAATGGATCGTTGGGGAAGACCCGACCGTCGCCCTTGGCCTTTGCGGCTGTCGCCGGCGTTTTTCCCGAGGCGCCGCCGGGCGCCGGGGCCGGCAGGAAATCGCCGGTGTTGATGGCCTTGGACGACAGCTTGCCGACAACTTTCGGCCGGCCGGCCAGTTGCACGCCCAGATTGCCGCTCAGGTCGCTGCTGCCGGCCGACGCCTTGATGTCAGCCATTTTCCACGCGGCGCCGCCGCCTTGCAGGCGGCCGCTCAGCTTGACCGGTCCCTTGCCGGCATACTCGATTCCGGCCAGTTTGGCCGCCGCCGCCGGATTGTCGCTGGTGATCGTCACCGGTATATCCACGGTAAGCGCGCCGGCAAGATCCTTGACCGTGCCGGTAGCGTTAAGCAAAACAAGTCCTGCCTGGCCAATCTCGGCCGAAATCTCAGTCAGGTCAAACCGTTTGTCGCCCTCCTGCAACCGGGCCGATATCTTGAAGGGGCCTATACTTGCGGGCAGCGGTTGGTTGAGCTTGGCCAAGCGCAGCACCTCGACCAGCTCCGCGCCTTGGACAGTCGTTTTCAGATTGATGCCGCTGGCGGCCGTAAGATTGGCGACCGCGCCCTCGACCTGCACAGTCGCCGCCGGCAACTGGATCGTGAGGTTGAGTGGCCAGGGCTTGTGACCGAGCATGGCCTGTGGCCCGCCGATGCTGCCTTTCAACTCAAGGTTATGGCCGAGGACCTCGGCCAGCAACCGCAGCGCGAGCAGGTCGGCATTGGCGCGGTCGGGCTGCAGGGTCAGCTCCCGGACCTTCACCGCTTCGGTTTTCTTGGTGGCGCGGTCATGCCAGGCAATGCTCGCGTTGGTCATTTTCAGCTCATTGATCGTGAACCGAAAGGCGCTCTCGCCGCTGGCCGACTGTTTTTGCTCCGTCGGTTTGACTTCGCCCGGCTGGGCGGGAACGGTGAAATCAAGGTTGCCAGGCCCATTGGCCTCGGTTTCGACCAGAATATCGGGTGATGACAGAATCAGGCGGTTGACCACGATCTCCTTTTTCAGCAGGGGAATCAAGGCCATTTCCATTTCAAAGCCACCAATTTTGACCATTTCCGGCCGGGTCGCCCCCGGCGGGTTGGAAAGGGTGATGCCCTTGGCGCCCACGCTGGGCGAGAGGCCGAGGTGCAACTCCAGCGGCCCTGAAATGGTGAGCGTCCGGCCGGTAGCGGTTTTCACCTGGGTGGTGAGCATCTCTTTGACCTTGTCGAGGTCGACCGATTTGACGGCCACGACCGCACCCACCACCAACACTGCCGCCAAGGCCACCAAAATCGCTCCGATTTTCGTCAGGGTTTGGATACGCATAGCTCTGTTCCTCTTGGATGAAGAAAATGAAGGCGCCGTCGGTTGCAACCGGCGGGCGCATGATATCGGATACGCCGCAACCGCTCAATCTTGCGGCGGTCTCTGTTGCGAGGATCGGGAAAATACAAGATTTAACTTGTTTTTTGTATTAAATTTATAATAACAATCCCATCATCTTGAAAGGCATTTTTTGGAGAGGAAAATCCGCTTGCCGCATTTTTTCATCTAATTACCATCGAGCTTCAGCAGCCGCTGGGGTTTTGGTTGTGTTTGACGCGCTGCATAAACCAGCCGATTTACCATGGCTCCCAGTTGAAACAGGCGATTAAAAAGATAGCAGAACTCGCCAAGGTCTCGGGGCAGGTGTTTTTCGCTCACAGCATAATAGGCGCCACGAAGGACGTTTTTCACATTGCCGATCACGGTGTTGAGCCACTGGAACACCTTGCCGTCATCATATCGCTTGCTTGAATCTGTGATGATCGACTCGTGACTGCATGAAGCATCGCTGACAACATAACTGCCTGGATGGATGTGTTTGGCGCTCCATGCGCGGACTTCCTCACTGGTGAATCCCTGGTTGCGGCTCAGCTTGAAAAAAGAGGATGCCCTTCGGAGGTGAGCGACAAGGAGGCGACCATGGGCATTTTGCCGGAAACGGCACGGTCCCTCTTCCCGTCCCGCATCCTGCCGCCCCTGTAGACATCGTCCATCAGGAGCACGCCCGTCAGGAGGTATTGATCATCTTGGTTCTTCAAAGCCTGCGGGAGCTTATGTTGCAGCCGCAGGGCGCATAGTCGGATATTCCAAAGGTTTTGGCCAGGTTGAGCGATGAGATGCCGTCTTTTGCTTGGGTGACCAGATAGATCTCCAGCAACCAGACCGCTAACGGCAGCTTGGCGCGGGCAAAGAGAGTCCCCCGGGGCGCCGAGGTCTGAATGCGGCAGTCGCAACACTGGAACACTTTTCGGCTCTTGAGCTCGCTGTACCCATCGTGACTGCATCGGGACATTGTAACCCTTGCGTCCTGAACAGGACGGACCGGCATTGTTCTTCCGTGCCGTAGTGGGTAAGAAATTCCGACAAGCTGAGTCCTTTCTGAAACTGTATCTTGTTTTTTGGCAATACCTTGCTTCCCAATGGTGAATTTTGGGGAATATAACAGAGCTGGTCAGACAAAGAGCGACCGACCAACTGAAAAATCGATAGCTGAGATTCAGGGGTAATCAGCTTTTTTTTAAAGGAGAAGATCCATGCCGCCGCTCATCGCCTTTATCGGAGGGCATAATTCCGGAAAAACAACCCTGGCTCTCAGGGTGATGACCCATTTGCGGGAAAAGGGCTATGCGGTGGCGGTGATCAAGTCGACCAAGGAAAGCGGCATCGCCTTTGACCGGCCCGGTTCCGACACCTTTCGGTACCAGGAGGCCGGGGCCGAGGGGGTGGTGCTGGTGGCGCCGGATCAGTTGATCATGCAGCGCAAGCCTGTGGCTTGCGACCTGCCGGAACTGGCCGATCGGCTTTTCCCAGAGGCGGACATTGTGGTGGCTGAGGGGTTCAAGCATGCCGAGGTGCTGAAGATCGAGGTCCGAAGGGATGATCAGGCCCCGCTGTTGCGCGACCAGGTCTCGGGGGTGATCGCCGTGGCCGCCGATCCCCCCTTGGTGGGCGATTGTTGCTTTCGCCTCGATCAAAGCCGCGAAATCGCCCACCTGATCGAAAACCGCCTGCTGGGCTCACAATCCCGTTCCTGACCCGTTTTCCTGTCTCGGAGACAATGCCAATGGCTGATTCCTTCACTAATCCGTCCGAGAAAACAGGGCTGCCGCCCGGCACCCTGGTGCATGTCGGCCCGGCCCCGACCGTGGCTGGCCGCGTCACTCTCCATCGCTACACCACAGACCAATACCAGACCTTTCCGGTCACCGAGCTCGACGATATCCTGTGCCAACGCGGCCAGGGAGCCTTGCTCTGGGTGCACTGCGAGGGGCTGGACATGATCGGTCTGATCGAGACCATTGGTCGTCATTTCAATGTCCATCCCCTGGTGCTGGAGGACATCCTCAACACCCATCAGCGCCCGAAATTCGAAGAGTTCGACGACTACCTGTTTCTGGTGGTGAAAATCCTGCGGTGCGACAAGGCCTTGAAGGTCCGCCACGAACAGGTTGCCCTCCTCTTGTTCGCCGATGTGCTCTTCACCTTCAGGGAAACGGCGGACGATCTGTTCAACGCCGTCAAGCTGCGGCTGTCCGGCGCCAAGGGGCGCATCCGCAACCTGGGAATCGATTACCTCGCCTACACGGTAGTAGACACGGTGGTGGACAACTATTTCGCCCTCGCCGACATCATGGAGGAGGCGATCGAGGCCGTGGAGAATGATCTCCTGCACCGACCCCGACCCAAAACTTTCGCAACCATCCAGTTGCTCAGGCGGGAGATGGTGCTGGCCCGCAAGGTGATCACACCGCTGCGCGAGATGCTGCTTGCCCTCCAACGGAGCGAAAGCCCGCTGGTCCAGGAAAGAAACCGGCCCTATTTCCACGATGTGTTCGACCACACCCTGCGAACGATCGACACCATGGATTCCCTCCGCGACCTGCTCAACGGCATGCTGGATATCTATCTTTCCAGTATCAGCAACCGAACGAACGAGATCATGAAGGTGCTAACCATCTTTGCCTCCATCTTCATTCCCCTGACCTTCATCGCCGGAGTCTACGGCATGAATTTCGACTACATGCCGGAGCTGCACTGGCGCTGGGCCTACCCGGCACTCTGGATTTTTTTCGTTTTGCTCACCGGCTTCCTTCTCTGCCTGTTCAAAAGGAACAAATGGCTATGACGGCCGCCCCACGACTGCCGTGCCAACAACCCAACGACATCCTGCGTTGGGGGCAGAGAAAATCGAAAACAAAAAAAATCGATTGGCCGCTCGTGGTAGTCCCGGAGGATTAGGGGAGGCCGCCACCGGGCAAAAACGGGTTGTAGCCATTGGCCACCATGACCATCCAGGAGGTGGCGCAGGTGCTGGGCATGGGGTTGGCGTACCAGCCAAAGGGGATGAGATAGCGTTTGCTGGCGTACAGGTACGGCTTGGCTGCAAGGTTGAACAGTTGGTCGTATTGTTCCGGGGTTCCTGGAAAACCAGCGGCTGAATAATTGTCGATCCGCAAGAACTCCATGGCGGTCAGCATGGCCTGTTTATCCAGGCGCAGCATGTCGACCATCTGGCCGGCCTGCGGCGCTTGGAGCGAAGATCGATCGATGCTTTGGTAGTGAGCGATCATGGCCTGGACCATGGTGATGGCCCCGGCCGTCCATTCCCCTGACAGCACACCCTGCCGATAGCGCCCGTCCGGGCCGATGCCGTTGCCGTCCTGATCGGAAAATCCCACCCCCCAAATGGTAGTGCCTTTGCCGTAACCGCCCCAGCGTTTGACTCGCTGCCAGGTGCGGAAACTGGCGCCAAACCCGAACCAGGCGTCGACGACCACCGGCTCCAGGGCAGCAATGCCCCAGGTGTTGACATCGATCGCCTTAGGCGACAGGCTGGGCTGCCATGGGCTAGGGACGCCAGGCTTGTCCAGCAGACCGCCCTGGACGAATTCACCGTCCTGCCAGGCATAATTCTTTAGAAAAAAAAGCAGGCCCCTGGTGGTGCGTCCAGGAGCCAACTGGCCGCCATGGAGCATGGCCCGGCACAGGAGGAGCCCGTCGGCAACAGCTTGGCGGTCTGCTGGCGCAAGCGCGCCATCCCGCTCCTGGGTGGCGGTCAGGGTGTCTTCGAGCAAGCGCAGGCCGGCGTACAGGGAGAGGGTGTTTTCCACCGACACGAACGATGGATCGACCAGTTGGTCTCCCTGGTTGGCGACAGTGCCTGCCGGAGCATAATAGACGCCGCCCAACGGCGACTGCATGGCGGCAAAGGCGGGCAGCACAGCCAGGGCATTAGTCAGGGCCTGCTCGTGGAAAGGGACATAGCCGTTTGCCCGGCCGTGGAGAAAATGGAGATGGGCGGCCTGAAGCGGGCCGATGAAAAAGGCCCAGGCGTTTTCGCCGGTGATCGGTTTCCAGTCGGTCCAACTGATCAGGCCGGGTTGATAGTCGGGATTGTTGGCCGGCAGGTTCGAGGCGGTGATGAAGCGGGCATAGGGTGTGCCGGCAAAGGGATCGGGCGAGAGCCAGTCCTGCGGGAGCATTCGGAAACTGTAAGCCCGCGTCGGCTCGGTGATGCGCTGCTGGTTGTACACGAACACCGACCCGACTGAGCGGGCGCGGGTCTGTAAAGGCGAGGGGTGGCGGCTGTCGCCGTAGTGACCGGCCGCCAGCAGCCGGTTTTGGGCGTTCACTAGGCCATAGGCGTCCTGGCCCCCGACCAGAGGCAGCCGGTTGAGCCGATGGCCGAGCATCACTGCGATCTGCCAGGTGGCGGCATCGTAAATATTGCTGCCGTTGTGGGTGTTGACCCGTTCGGTCTGAAGATCGCCGGCAGGCGTTTTTTGT
>WRFD01000109.1 GCA_009778955.1 Desulfobulbus sp. | reverse complement strand
CGATGCCTGCTGGTTGCCCAGACTGAGATCGGTTGCAAATTTCAAGGCCTGCCGGTAGAGGACGAGGGCCTCGGCAATCTTGTTCTGCTCGGCAAGCGCCTGCGCATGATTGGTCAGCGCGTCCAATTCTCCCAGGAATGGGACGCTCGTGGCCGGGATATATTCTCCCTGATGCGCGACCCGCCCTCCCAACCCTTCCTGCAAGTCAGTGGAGGAGATCAGGCTGTTGATGGCCTGTTCCTGCGTGCTTTTGCGAAAATGGAGGATGGTCAGGTCCGATAATATGGCCTTTGCGCCTTCCAGAGTCGCCAGGGCCTGATCAAATTGTTTTTTCTCAATGAGTTGCTGCCCTTGGAGCAAGGAGGCCTGAGATTGGCTGAGCGTATCCTGATCCTTTAAATACAGAAAGACGCATAGAGCTGCTACGGCAAGAACCAATATGGAGGCTATAATGGGTTTGAAAGAGAGGGGTTCAGGTCGGGGAAGTGGTTTGCTTGTCGGTCTGGCAGGGCGAGTCGGTGAAGATGCTGAAGTCGCTGACTTCGCCTCCGCTTTGCCTGGCTTGCTTGATGCGGCTGCGGAAGTCGCCGCTCGCAAGGCCTGTTGAATTTTTTTACTGAGCGCATCGGCGCCGGGGGCGTCGGCGGCAAGGGTCTTGATATTGTTCACTACCTCCATGGCCTCGGCCAGCTTGGACATCGACTCGAGTTGTTCCGCTAATTTAAATAACTGATCGACCTTACGCAGGACTTTGCCGATGTGCAGTTGGATTTCCTCTCGCTCGGCAACAGGGGTATCTCCGGGCAACTCGGCGAGTAGCCTGTTGGCGGTAACGATTTTACTCTCTTCGATAAGGTTGCGGATATATTGGATGTCGGCGCTGCCAGCCGATGGCTGGGAAACTGCAAGAGTATCTCTTTCCAGTCCGAGGGGGGGCAGGTCGCCCTCGGTCGGAATATCCAGATCCAAAGGCGAATCCAATGTCTCGATATCGACAATGTTGAGGGCGTCGAGGGGAAGCTGGGCCTGCTGGTTCTTATACCATTCCGCGGCTTCCTGGTTGAACGGATCTGCAAGATCGTAGACGATCCCGCAAATCATTTCGCCAATGTGCAGCACCAATTCGGGCAACGAGGGATTCTGCTGCCAGTAATTGGCCAAGCGGATAGCAGCTGGATCGAAATCAGGGTGAAAAACAGGGGTTAAGGGCTTGGCGGTCGGGGGGAAGTGCGGGTAGCCAAAGGGGAGAGTAAGTCGAACCCGATGGGTCTGCCCAATGCCGATAGTTATATCGTCCTCCTTGATATACCCGCGAAGACGATACTCAATTTCGTAGCTGTCGGGAGGCTGCCCTTCGGTTTTGACGATTGAAATATTAGGATACAACTCAAGAATTTTCTTGAGTTGCTCATAATCCTCAGTGACCTGTCGTGAGCCCGTGGTCATAGAAATAAACCTGTGTGTTGTGCTGTTGCCATGCCAGCTGCCGGTCGAATGCGTTGCACAGTCAAACGAAAAGAAATCTTTGCCGCATCGGGCCGATGGGCATTTCTTTACGATTGTAAAGCATTACGTTGGGGGAAACAAGCGAGCTTTACACGGGAGACGAAAAAGTCAAGATGCAGAAGTCTTGAAGATTCCTTTGAGCTGAGAGCCATTCCGTGTACACTACCAAGGTGATGCAACCTCAACGTGTCGAGACCGATGAAGCCCTTTCAAGCCGCATTCGAGATAACCAACGTCAGAAATTGCCCTTTCTATGCCCAAGAAGAATGCTTTCTCCTGACCGACAAGGCGATTGAGCTGCCGCTGGGTCGCTCGGCCTGCCTTATTCTAGCGCGCGAACTCACGGGGCTGCTTTTCAAGCTCATACCGCAGGCGGCCACCGGCTTTGCCGCGCAACGGCATGCGATCTTCACCTGCGGCGGATGCACAGGTTTGATCAAATTTCAACTGACGGATAAAGTGGTTCCCAGCAGTGCGGATCAACATGCCGCCGCCCTTGCCGAAAACACGGAGTCAGTGATCAGTGGACGGCTGGAAGCCATCGCCCCCGCGGAGTTGCTGCAGGTTTTCCACATGCATCAAAAAACCGGTCGGCTTACCCTCCAATTTGAAGATGGTTCTGCGCGGGTTACCTTCCGGGAAGGAGGATTACTGGCGGCCCGCTATGAGGATTTCGACAATCAGGAAGCAATCTACGCCATGCTGTCCCAGAAGCAAGGCGCCTTCCACTTTATCCCCGGCCTACCGGAAGCCTTGATGAAAACACGGGAGATCGGCGATTTCATGATGATCCTCATGGAAGGTCTGCGCCGGCTCGACGAGGGTGAATAAATCCCTTTCTCGCCACTGCCTAGCCGTTGGCCTGAAAGGGCGGCAGATGGGCAATGCTCATGAAGTCATCCACATGATAGCGGGCGTCCAGCGCCCTGTTCCTGAAGGCGATCAAATCGACGCCGGCGCCGGCGCAATGTTCCTGATCGATCACCGAATCGCCGATGTAAATGGCCTCATGCGGCTGGACCTGAAAATGGTCCAAAATCATGAGCAATCCATCCGGTGACGGCTTGGGACGTGGCGCGTTGAGGGCGGTCACCACCATGTCGAACCATGGCCGCAGGGCAAAAGTGTCGAGAATGATCTCCATGGTGTCGGTACGGTTGGTGGATATCGCCGTCTGGTAGGTCGGCTTGATGCAAGCGAGAAACCGGAGCAGGTCGGGCTCCATGGTCATGAAACGCAGGTAGGGGGCGTAATCGAGACCAAGGCGGTGGGCCTCGATCAATTTCGGGTCAACATGGCCGTGGTTGCGAAAGATATGGGCGACCGAGTTGCGATCGTTGTGGATATGAACGTAATTCAGTTCTTCCTCATCCATCAACGGACAGGAAAAAGCGGTGAGCAGGTCGTTGTAGTACCGCCGGTTTGATTCCCGGGAACTGAACATGACCCCGTCGCAATCGAAAACGACAAGTTTGAGCATGGGCGATCCGTAAGCTTTCGGGAATCACGGCAAGACGCCGCTCGTCTCCCTGGTGAGTTGATCGAAAAAAGTTTGCATGAAGGCATATCGTTGTTCGGCCATTTCCCGCCCCACCGAGGTCAGCATGTGGGTGTGGACCTTCGACATCTTGATGCGGAATTCGCGGTAGGCCGTATCCTCCAGAGAATAGGGCGCAGTGGCGGCCGGGTCCAGCTCCGGGTTGTGCAATCTGGCGCCGATCTGGCCGGCAAAGAGAAAGGCCCGCCCGATGCCGACCGCGCCGATGGAATCAAGCTTGTCGGCATCGTAGAGAATTTTCGCCTCCAAGGTGGCGGGGCGCGCTGCGCCGCGGAACCGGTGATTGGCAATGCAGTGGCAGATGGCCTCGATCTCCGTTTCCTGGTATGCCAATTCCTGCAACAAAGGCGCCGCGAGTTCGGCACCGCGTTGGGCGTGGCAAATCCGGCCCCGGCTCTGGCTCTCTTCCCTGCGGCCGATATCGTGCAACAACGCCGCCGGCGCGAGGATGCCGAGCTGAGCATCCATCCGCTCGCCAATGGTCAAGGCGGTGTGCAGCACCCGTTCGCTGTGATCGGGACCATGAGATCCGCCTTCAGCAATGCAGAAAGAATGGCCGAGCATCCTCAGGCGCTTGAGGAGGCCAGAGGCAAGGAGCTCGGCAATGGTCATCAATGGCGCCGCCATCTCCGGCGAGCTATTCGCCAAACCATTCCTGCCTCAGCCAGCGGAGACCGAGCAGCAGCAGTTGTTCATCGTCACCGGTCAGCCCAGCCAGCTCCAACGGGCCCAACGGATTCTGCAAGCTCACGCGGCCGCTGACCATCTCGCCCCTGAATTGATCCAGGTCATACAAGGCCAGCATGTACTGGTTGAGCTGCAGCCGGGAGGGGCGGAAGGTGTTGGCTTGAATGGCGGGGTGCTGCACTAGCGGCAGCAGGGCATCGTTGAACCGGTTGTAGGGCTCCACTCCTTGGCTGTGCAGATAGGCGCGCACTGTTTGGCCGCCTGTCGCTTCCGCAAAACCCCTGCAATGCGGCTCGCGCAGCAGCACCAGCGTTTCCGCCGGCATGCTGTCGCTGCCCCTGGCCGCGCCCCGGCCCACCGGATAGGCGCGACAACTTCCGGGCCGGTCGTCGTACACCACACATCCCTGGCTGCCGACAAAGACGCAGGAGGCCTGTCCGTCATCCACCATGGTAAGATAGCAGGTAGGCAGGACGCATTCTTGGCCCCATTCGACAATGACATAGCGGTCGAGAAATTGCCCGGACGTGAGCTGCAGCCGCCGTTTCAGACGCAACACGTCGTACGGGGTCAAGGTTAAATCCAATTCGCGACAGCATTGAGTGAAGCAGGGCACCCTCGGATGACAGGCAAAGGCTATCTCCTGGTCTGCACTGGCAGGCTGAAAGTGTTCGGGTAGGGCTGGCGAAGTCATGATGCGCGGCCCCATTTGATGGACAGCAGGGGGCTGGCAACGAAGATGGAGGAGAAGCTGCCCGCCAGCAGGCCGATCAGCAGGGTGAAGGAGAAGTCGTGGATGGTCGAACCGCCGAAAAAGTACAGGGAAAGAACCGTGAACATCACGGTCAGAACCGTGATGATCGAGCGGGCCAACACCTGGTTGGTGGAATTGTTGATGATTTCGTAGAGGCTGAGGTCCGGATCCTTCTGCTGGTTTTCCCGGATGCGGTCGAAGATGACGACCGTGTCATTCAAGGAATAACCGGCCAGGGTCAGCAGGGCGGTGATGATCAACAGGGTCATTTCCTTGTCGAGCAGCCAGACGATGCCCAGTACCGCGAGCACGTCATGCAGGGTGGCGACTGCCGCCGCAATGCCGAAGCGGAAATCGAAGCGAAGCGCCAGGTAGACCATGACCCCGATCATGGAAAAGACGATCGAGATGACCGCCTTTCTGCGCAAATCATCCGAGGTCGAGGCGCCTATCTCCGATTTGCTTTCCAGACTGAACCCTTTGTCCGCCTGTTCCTTATGCAGAACTGCCGTGATCTGGTCGCTGAAGTTGCCCACCTTTTGTTCTGATTTCTTGATCTTGACGATCAGACGGTTTTCTCCGGTCACTTCCTGCAGTTCGACCCCCGGATGGCCGTTGTTGGTCAGCGCGGACCGGACTTCATCAAGGGCAAAAGGTTTCTGGGCCTGGTATTGGAGCAAGGCGCCGCCGGAGAAATCCACGCCCATGTTGGCGTTGCCGCGAACAATCTGAACAAAAGCGACGATGCCCAGAAGACCGGCTGCCGCGGAAAGAGTGAAGGCGATTTTTCTGATCCGCATGAAATCGAAATGCGACTTGTGCACCAGATGGAAGAACTGGAGCCGTTTGAGCTTTTTAAAGCTGAACAGGATGTCGTAAACCAGCCGGCAGCAGAACAGCACCGCGAAGAGGTTGAGGATCAGGCCCAGGGTCAGGGTAATGGCGAATCCCTTGATGGGGCCGGTGCCGAACAGGAAGAGCGTCAGAGCGGTGATGAGGGTGGTGACGTGGCCGTCGACAATGCTCCAGAAGGCTCGATCGAACCCGGCATCCACCCCGGCCCTAAGCGATTTGCCCAGCGCGAATTCATCGCGCATTCGTTCGTACACCAGGACGTTTGCGTCCACGGCCATACCGATGGAGAGGATGATGCCGGCGATGCCGGGCAGGGTGAGGGTCGCGCCCAGAAGCGCCAGGCCAACAAACAGCAACATGATGTTCAGGATCATGGCTGCATTGGCGATCACCCCGGAAAGACGATAATAAATGGCCATGAACACCACGACCAACAGGGTGCCGAACAGGCCGGAATAAATCCCCTTGTTGATGGAATCCTGGCCGAGACTGGCGCCGACCGTCAGGTTCTGGACGATGTCGACCGGCGCCGGGAGGGCGCCGACGCGCAGGACAATCGACAGGTCAGTGGCTTCGTTGTGGGTGAAGTCGCCCGAGATCTGGGCGCTACCGCCCAGGATTTTTTCCCGGATCACTGGGGCCGAACGGACGATTTCATCCAGCACTATGGCCAGCCGCCGGTTAACGCTTTTTTCGGTAAGCGCGGCAAAGACCTGACCGCCGCGCGAAGTCAGGTCAAGGCTGACGTAGGGCTCGTTGAAGTGGCCGCCGATGCGGACCTGGGCATTTTTCACCATTTCACCGGTCATCAAAACCGGGCTTTCCAACAGAATGGGAACCCTGGATTCCCGCTTGGTCTTCTTGTCGACGGTCTTTTCAAAATAGATTTCAGTCCCTTGAGGCAACCGGTTCTGCAGGGCCAGGTTGAGCCGTGTGCGGCTCTCGCCTTCACGCCATTGCCCTGCCTTGATCACCTCGTCAATGAGCTGCGGCAGGTTGAGTCCCGGAGCTTCGGCCACCAGCTTGAATTCGAGTTGTGCGGTCTGGCCGATCAGAGACATGGCCCGCTGCGGATCATTGACGCCCGGAAGCTGCACCACAATCTGATTATCGCCCTGACGCAGGACAATCGGTTCGGCAACGCCGAACTGGTCGATACGGTTGCGGATGATCTCCAGCGATTGATTGACCGAATTTTTCCTGATGAAGTCGATTTCGCTGCTCTTGAGTTGCAGGGTGATCCGGGGGAATGAGCCCGCCTCGGCCTGGATCTGGCTGTCAAGGTTGGGGAAACGATCGGCCAGGATCTGCTTGACGGTGTCAATGGCGCCGATGTTGGGCAGGGTGAACAGAACAGATTTCGGATTGCCGCTGTCCATCCGGACCGCGTTGATGTTTTTTTCCGCCAAGGCGGCCTTGAAATCCGAGGCTGAAAGGCCAAGGGAATTTTCAGCGGCCTTTTCCAGGTCGACCTGCAGGACGATATGCATGCCGCCTTGGAGATCCAATCCCAGCTTGAGGCCTGCCGGCGCGAGATGTTTTTTCCACCAGTCGGGCAGGCCGTGATACAGAGAAGGGGTGAGGGCCAGGACGGAAAAGATCAACAGGAAAAATACAAACCCGATTTTAAGCTTTATGGTGGAATTCATTGACTATGTTCCTTTGGCTGACTGAACAAGAAGAAAGAGCGAGGACCAATTGTTAAAAGAGGTAGATTATACGTCGATACCTCGCTTCCTGCAATGCTGGGGTACTTTTTTGCGGCAAAAGGCGGGCGGAAAAATCGGCAGGAAAAGATACGGGGGAGATGGTTCGCGCATCAGCCTGCCCGGTTGATGGCCGCCGCTATGCAGGCCGCGCCGAATCCGTTGTCGATATTGACTACCGCTAGACCGGGTGAGCAGCTGGTGAGCATGCCCATCAGGGCGGCATACCCCCCGGCGCCGGCGCCGTAGCCGATGCTGGTCGGCACGCCGATTACCGGCGAGGCGGTCAATCCGGCGACAACCGAGGGCAAAGCGCCTTCCATTCCGGCGGCAACAATGATCACCCGTCCCTGCTGCAGCAGATCCGAATGGGCCAGGATGCGATGGATGCCGGCCACCCCGGCATCGTAAATGGCCGCCACTTTATGGCCGAACCATTGCAAGGTGATTCGCGCCTCTTCCGCCACCGGCAGATCCGAGGTTCCGGCCGTGACGATCACTATAGTTCCTTGCCCGCAGTCAGTGGGAATATGCTGATCGTTGCCGGTCAAAATGCTGGCTGTCGGGTGGTAGGTCAACTGTGGCAGGCGTTCCAGGATGCGCTCGGCCTTCTCCGGGGCCACCCGCGTCGCCAGCACCACTGTCGGGGCCGCCAACATGGCGCCCAAGATCTCGATCAACTGGGCGGTGGTCTTGGTAGCGCCGAAGACCGCTTCGGGCTGGCCGGTCCTGAGGGGGCGATGATGATCGATCCTGGCCGATTCCAAGACCTCGACCGGCCAATGGCGGAGTCGCCGCAGGGCATCCTCGACCTTGACCTCTCCGGTGCTGATCTGCTGCAGCAAGGTGGTAAGCAATTGTTCATGCATGGAAAAATGCTCCTTGAGCTTGAGCGCAGGACTCTACCACGCTCCGGGCCTCGCGTAAACAGTTTACGCTGCCAACCTGTTCTGTTAGAGTGCCGTCCACTGCCTTATCAACGGAAGCTGCCTCGGCAGCAGGAGAGCCGCCCATGACCAACGACCATTTGCCCCCCTTTCTGCGGGCGCTGTTGCACCCCGACCGCTACGACCACCCCGCTTCGGATGTCAAATTGGTCCAGACCCACATATCCTCGGCGATCCTGGCCGGCGATTATGTCTATAAGTTCAAGAAACCGGTGAATTTCGGGTTTCTTGATTTCTCGAGTCTCGACAAGCGATGGGCCTGTTGCGAGCAGGAACTTCTGCTCAACCGCCGGCTCTGTCCTGAAATCTACCTCGGCACGGTAAGAGTCACCGCCGAGCCGGACGGCGGCTTTGCCTTGAACGGTTCCGGTCCGGTGGTGGAGTACGGGGTCAAGATGGCGCGCATGCCGGAAGAACGGATGATGGCGCAGTTGATTCACGCCGGGCAGTTGCATGCCGCCCAGATCGACGCCCTGGTCGCCGTGTTGGCCGATTTTTATCAACGGGCGGAAAACGGTCCGGAGATCGCTCGGTTCGGCGCCGCGGCCGCTGTGGCGGTCAATGTCCTGGAGAATTTCGACCAGACCCGGCCCTTTATCGGGCAAGGCGCTCTAAATCGCGCCCAGTTCGCGGGCATAGTCGATTTTG
>WRFD01000108.1 GCA_009778955.1 Desulfobulbus sp. | reverse complement strand
GCCCAGGAAACCTCCAGCCAGCGTTTCGGATCGGTGGCCAGCAGGTTGTGGCAATCGGTGCGATGGACGGAGATGCCGGTGCCGGTAGTGATAAAGCCGATGATCGGGTCGCCTGGAACCGGGTGACAGCACTGACTCACCTTGACCAGCATGCCGTCGACGCCGTCGATGTCAATGGCATCGCTCCGGGCAACTGTGGAGCGGTGTTCTTCGGCCGCACGGTTGGCGCGCTCGACCATCTCCGCCACCCGCCTTTTTTCCTCGGCTTCGCGGTATTCCTCGGGTTGCAGGATCCGCATCAGATGAGGCACGGTGATGGAACCGTTGCCCACCCGCACCAGCAGCTCCTCCAGGGTCTGGCAGTTGAGCTGCTTGAGCAGAAGGCGCAGATGGCCCCCCTTGAGCAACCGGTGGAAATTGACATCGTGCTTCTTCAGCTCACGTTCGCAGATCTCGCGGCCCAGCTTGAGCGAACGTTCCTTTTCCTCCCGTCGGAGATAGTGGCGGATCCGGGTCCGGGCCCTGCTGGTCTTGACCAGTTGCAGCCAGGCACGGCGGGGGTGCTGGTTCTTCTGAGTGAGGATCTCGACGATGTCGCCGCTCTGCAGCTCATGTTTGAGCTGGACGATCTGGTTGTTGACCTTGGCGCCGACGCAGGTGTCGCCGATCTCGGTGTGGATGGCGTAGGCAAAATCGATCGGCGTGCTGCCCCGTGGCAG
Organism: Desulfobulbus sp.; assembly: GCA_009778955.1. GTDB lineage: Bacteria > Desulfobacterota > Desulfobulbia > Desulfobulbales > Desulfobulbaceae > Desulfobulbus. The sequence continues at coordinate 8,006 of WRFD01000108.1, read as the reverse complement.
TTCCCGGACCTCGCCGGTGGGCGTCAGGGCGAAGACATCGGGCTCGAACAGCTCGCCGCGCACCGATTCCATGAATTCGTTCGGGTCCTCGACTTCGTGCAGGGACTGCACCAGCCGCTTCAGATCCTTGAACAGCCTGGCATCGCTGCCGGTGATCTTCTGCCCTTCCTTGTAGGCCCAGTGGGCAGCCACCCCCTCCTGGGCGATCCGGTCCATCTCCTCGGTCCGGATCTGGATTTCGATGAACTGACCCAGCGGACCGGCCACGGTGGTGTGCAGCGACTGGTAGTTGTTCGACTTGGGCGCGCTGATCCAGTCCTTGATCCGGCCGGGAACTGGCGGCCAGTCGGCATGGACCGTGCCCAGCACCTGGTAGCATTCCTTGACCGTGCGGACAACGATGCGGAAGGCCACCTTATCGTAGACCTGCTCGAGCGGGATCTTCTGCGCCATCAGCTTCTTGTAGATCGAATAGATATGCTTGGGCCGACCGATGATCCGCACCGGTTCGATCTTGTTGACCTGGAGCTTGTCCAAGAGAATGCCAGTCACCTCGTCGACATAGGCCTGACGCTCGCCAAGGCTGCTTTCCAGGTGGGCGGTCAGGTCGGCATGTTCCGCCGGTAGGAGATACTTAAAGGAGAGATCCTCCAGTTCGCGCTTGATCCATTCGATCCCTATCCGGCTGGCCAGCGGGGCGTACAGGTCCATGGTCTCCCGCGCCTTGATCCGCCGCTCATCCTCGTCGACCGCGTCGAGGGTGAGCATGTCCTGCAGGCGGTCGGCCAACTTGACCAGCAGCACCCGGATATCGGCGCCCATGGCCAGCAGCAGTTTGCGGATGTTCTCCGCTTCGTGGGTCAATTGGGAATTGTAGCGGACATTGGTGATCCGGCTGGCGCCATTGACAATGTTGGCGACGGTTTCGCCGAATTTCTTCTTTAGCTCGTCCTGGGTGCCGACCTGCTCCTTGATGACGCCGTGGAGCAATCCAGCGACAATGGTGTCCAGGTCAAGCTTCATTGAGGCCAGGGTCGAGGCCACGGCCAGGAGATGTTCGATATACAGCTCGCCGGTCACGTAGCGCTGTCCGGCGTGCCGTTCACAGATAAAATCGTAGGCCTTGGTCAGCGGCGTCAGGTCGACTTCGGTGAGATAGGCCGAGGCGAGCGAGAGAAGTGGTTTGATCGACATTGCTCGAATAGACGGCGCCGCCCCAGCGACCCGCCAGTCTGCAGGCGGCATCCGGTGCGGCTTCGCGTTCCCCCGTTGAGTGCTATCGTTTCTTGTCCATGCTCAAACGAGCTCCTGCCGGACCAATCCGGCGATGTGGTCAACCGCCGGGGCCGGCGCCAGCAGTTCGGTCGCGCCGGTGCGACGGGCGCGCAACTCCACCTTGCCTTCCTTTTCGTAGGTCTTGCCCACGGTCAGACGGTAGGGGATGCCCAAAAGGTCGGCGTCGTTGAACTTGGAGCCGGGTCGTTCGTCCCGGTCGTCATAGAGGACATCCAGTCCCTGGGCCTTCAGCCCGTTGTACAATGCCTCGGCCACCCGACAGAAGGCTTCGTCCTTGGGTCCGAGGTTGAGGACAATGACCTGGAAGGGCGCCAGAGGCACCGGGAAGATAATGCCCTTGGCATCGTGGTTCTGTTCGATGCCCGCCGCCACCACCCGGCTGACGCCGATGCCGTAGCAGCCCATGATAAAGGGTTTTTCCTGGCCGTCACTGTCCTGGAAGGCTGCCCCCATGGCCTCGGAATAGTTGGCGCCGAGCTTGAAGATGTGGCCGACCTCGATTCCCTCCTTCAGCCGCAGGCTGCCGCCGCAGACCGGGCAGCGGTCGTCGGCCGCTATCTGCCGCAGGTCGCCGACCAGGTCGGGCTGGAAATCGCGGCCTGGATTGACGCCGGTGCAGTGAAAGCCCTTTTCGTTGGCCCCGGCAACCGCATCCACCATGCGCATCACCTCCTGGTCGGCCACCACTTTGATGTTCAAGCCCATCGGCCCCATGTAGCCGACCGGCAGGCGGGTCTGCTGCCAGATCTGCTCTTCGTTGAGGGACTCGACCTCGTTGGCCCCCAGCAGGTTCTTCAGTTTGACCGACTGGACCTCGCGGTCGCCGCGCACCAGGGCGGCCACCGGCTGGCCGTCCGCCAGGTAGATCATGGTCTTGATCACCTTGTCAGAGGTGATCGCAAGGAATTCCGCCACCTTGTCCACCTGTTTCACCCCGGGGGTGGCCACCTTGTCCACTGCCGCCCGCATGCCTTCGTAACCAGTCTCCTGTGATGAGGCGATGGCGGCCTTTTCGACATTGGCGGCATAGGGGCAGGCGTCGCAGATGACCAGAGTATCCTCGCCGGTCTCGGCCAGGACCATGAATTCATGGGAATAGGAGCCGCCGATGGCGCCGCTGTCGGCCTCCACCACCCTGAACTCCAAGCCGCACCGCTCAAAGATGCGGATATAGGCCTGGCGCATGATTTCATAGCTGCGGCTGGCGCCAGCATCATCGACATCGAAGGAATAGGCGTCCTTCATCAGGAACTCGCGGCCCCGCATCAGGCCGAAGCGCGGCCGGATCTCGTCGCGGAACTTGGTCTGGATCTGGTAGAGATTGACCGGCAGCTGCCTGTAAGACTGCAGCTCCCGGCGGGCGATGTCGGTGACCACCTCCTCGTGGGTAGGTCCGAGGCAATAGTCGCGGTCATTCCGGTCCCGGAACCGGAGCAGCTCCGGACCGTATTTTTTCCAGCGGCCCGATTCCTGCCACAGGTCGCCGGGCTGGACCATGGGCATGAGGATTTCCTGGGCCCCGGCCCTGTTCATCTCCTCGCGGACAATCCCGACCACTCTCTGGAGGGCGAGAAATCCTAGGGGCAGGTAGGTGTACATCCCTGACGTCAACTTGCGGATGAACCCGCCCCGCATCAGCAACTGGTGGCTGACGACCTCGGCCTCGGAGGGCGTTTCCTTGGTGGTGGGCAGCAACAACTGTGAATAACGCATATCTGATCTCCGTCCACAGGCTCACAAAAACGGTGCGGCGCACGTTTGTTTGTTCAAGTCTCCGCTTGCCGCTCGGCTTCCATTTTTTGCAGTTCCTCGAGCAGGACCGGCAGCAGTTCCGCTTCCGGAACCTTCCTGTACAACTGTCCTTTCTTGAAAATAATACCCACGCCGTTGCCGCCGGCGATGCCGATGTCGGCCTCTCTGGCCTCGCCCGGTCCGTTGACCACGCACCCCATCACCGCCACCTTGAACGGTGACCGCATCGTCTGCAGGCGCCGTTCCACCTGCTCGGCCAGGGTGAACAGATCGATCCGGGTGCGGCCGCAGGTGGGGCAGGAAATCAGTTCCGGGCCCCGTTCGCGAATCCGCAGGGCACGCAGCAGCTCATACCCGACCCGCAGCTCCTCCACTGGATCGCGGGTCAGCGAAATCCGAAAGGTATCGCCGATTCCCTCGGCCAGCAGAATCCCCAAAGCCACGCTCGACTTGACCGTGCCGGCAATCAGGCCGCCTGCCTCGGTCACCCCGAGGTGCAAGGGATAGTCGGTCCTGTCCGCTAACTGCCGGTAGCCGGCGATGGTGGTCAGGGCGTCCGAGGATTTGATCGAAATCTTGAGGTCGTAAAAACCGTGCTCCTCCAGCAGGCGGACGTTGTCGAGCGCGCTTTCGATGAGGGCGTCCGGTCGGTCCGGGGTCGGATAGCCGTAACGGGCCAGAAGCCCTTTCTCAATGGAACCGGAGTTGACCCCCACCCGGATTGGCACCCGGTGGAGTTTGGCTGCGGCCACCACCCGCGCCAGCTTTTCCGGCCCGCCGAGATTACCCGGATTGATGCGGATGCCCTGGGCGCCATGCTCCATGGCTGCCACCGCCAGCCGGGCGTCGAAATGGATATCGGCGATCAGGGGAATGGCGATTTGTTCCCTGATCGCGGTGAGACTACGGGCCGCAGCCATGTCCGGCACAGCCACCCGGATGATCTCGCATCCGGCTTGCTCCAGCTCGCGGATCTGCCGGACCGTGGCCTCGACATCGTCCGTCAGGGTATTGGTCATCGACTGGACGGCGATGGGCGCGTCGCCCCCGACGGCCACCGGGCCGACATGGATTTGGCGGGTTGCTCTGCGTGCGATCATACCGCTTTCCGGCTCGCCTCCTTCATGGTCTGCAAATTCAACTCGGCCTCGGAAGCCCGGACATACAGAGGAACCGCCCTCTCCTCCTGTAGTGCGGCTCCGTCGGCCAGCAACTGGGCCGCGCACAAGCCGATGCTCGCCGCCCTGGGGTGGAGCAATCCGGTATCGGCAAACCGCGCCAGGGGCTGGGCGGCCATCTCGTCCCGGCAGGCCCGCAGTCCTGGGCCAACCAGCAGGGTAGGCTCTTGAATGAGCTGGGCCAATTCCCCGGGGCTCAGGACCAGGAAAGGGGCGGTTCGGCGCCACCTTGTCTGCCAGTATTGATAAAAGCCCGCGTAGATTTGCTGCTTTCGGGCATCGAGCAGGCAGCAGAGCGGCAGATCATGGCCAACGACCTGGGTCGCCAACCCGTCCAAAGTTGGCACGGGAAGCAGGGGCTTCGCCAGGGCCATGGCCAGCCCCTGCGCGGCCGCCATGCCGATCCGCAAGCCGGTGAACGAGCCCGGCCCCTGGCTGACCGCCACGCCCGCCAATTGGTCCCAACCGACCCCGGCGGCCGCCATGACCGCGGCGACCAAACCCAGCAAGCGCCTGGCGTGGGCGACTTCGGGCTGCAAGGTGTATTCGGCCAGCACCTTGCCGGTCGAACCGGCTCCCCGGGTCAGGGCAACACTGCCGCAGCCGGTCGCCGTTTCGATGGCCAGGATCAGGACATCAGCCATCGTTTGACCAGCCGGAGGATGTCGTTGTAGAAAACGAACACCATCAAGGTGCCCAGGATGGCGATGCCGACTTGCTGGCTGATGGCCATGACCCGGTCGTTCAAGGGTTTACGCCGGACCGCCTCCAAGGAGAGGAACACCAGATGGCCGCCGTCGAGCACCGGCACGGGCAGCAGGTTGAGAATCCCGAGATTGACGCTCAACAGACCCATGAAATAGAGCAGGTTCATCCAGCCCGCTTCCATCTGCTGCCCCGCAAGCTCGGCAATCCGGATCGGGCCGCCCAGTTCGCTGGCCGGAATGACCCGCTGGATCATCTTGACGATCCCCATCACCGTCAGATAACCGAGGTTCCAAGTCTGCTGCAGGGCTGCTTCAAACGATTCGCCGATGGAGGACGCCTGGTAGCGGATCTCGTCGCTGCGGACAATACCGAGCATGTATCGCTCGCCCACTTCCTCGCCGAACAGATTCTTTTCCTTCTGCAGAATGGGCTTGGCAACGAAGGTCAGCTCCTTGCCCTGGCGGTCCACGACCAGGGTCACCTCGTTGCCGCCGCTGTCCTTGATCTGTTTGGACACGTGGAGCCAGGAGGTGGTGGGAGAGGCGTTGATGGCACGGATGAGGTCCCCGGCCTTCAAGCCGGCCTGATCGGCCGCCGATCCGACGGTGACCTCCCCGATCCGGGTGGAATCGACCGGTTCGGGAATACCGGCAAAAAGGAACATGCTAAAGAAAAGCACCACGGCAAACAGCAGGTTGAACAAGGGCCCGCCGAACACGATGCCGAACCGCTGCCATACCGCCTTGTGGGAAAAGGAGCGATGCCGCTCCTCCATCCGCACCTCTTCGTCGCCCTGGTGCTCGCCGTACATCTTGACATAGCCGCCTAGGGGAAAGGCGCTGATCAGGTATTCGGTCTCGCCCCATTGCCGGCTGACCAGCTTGGCGCCAAAGCCGAGAGAGAATTTCAGCACCCGCACCCCGAAGGCCTTGGCCAACAGAAAATGGCCCAGCTCATGCACAAAGATCAGGACCCCTAAAACAATGATGAACGAAAGGACAGAATTCATACCGTGCACACAACCAAGGAGATCAAGAGTACAGAAATGGATGACGGGCGGCAACCACTCAGAGCGAGTCGATCACCCGTTCGGCCGCCATCCGCGCCTCCTGGTCAGCCGCCAGGATCGCCTGGAGATCCAGTTCGTTTCCCTGGTCAGTTGCCTCCAGGGTGGCGGCGACAACGGCCGCGACTTGGGTGAACCCGATCCGTTTGGCGAGGAAGGCGTCCACTGCGACCTCGTTGGCGGCATTGAGCACCGCCGGCTTGACGCCGCCCGCAGCCAGCGCCTCGTACGCCATCCGCAGGGCGGGAAAGCGCTGGTGATCGGGCTGTTCAAAGGCGAGCCCGCCGCATTGCGTCAAGCCGAGGCGGGACAGGCCCAGCTCCAGCCTCCTCGGATAGGAGAGCGCATAGGCGATGGGGATGCGCATATCCGGGATGCCCAGCTGGGCCACCACCGAGCCGTCCCGGTATTCCACCAGGGAGTGGACGATGGATTGGGGATGCACGACCACCTCGATCCGCTCCGGTTCGACATCGAACAGCCAGCGGGCCTCGATCACCTCCAATCCTTTGTTCATCAAGGTCGCCGAGTCGATGGAAATCTTGCGGCCCATGCTCCAGTTGGGATGGGCCAGGGCCTGATCCGGAACGGCGGCTTCCAGGGCGCGGCTGTCCCAGGTGCGGAACGGCCCGCCCGAAGCGGTGAGGATGATCTTGGCCACATCCTCACGGCGCCCGGCTTCCAATGCCTGAAAGATGGCGCTATGCTCCGAATCGATGGGCAACAGGCGCACCCCGCATGAGCGTACTGCATCCATGATCAGCCGGCCGGCCATCACCAGGGTTTCCTTGTTGGCCAAGCCGAGATCCTTGCCGGCCTGGATGGCCGCCAGGGCCGGCAGCAGCCCCACTGAACCGACCACGGCGGAAATGACCATCTCCGCCGACGGCAGGGAAGCAATCTGGCAGTTACCCTCGACGCCGCTGACAATCCGCGCATGGTAGTGGGCAGGCAGCAGTGCCGTGAGGGCTGAAGCCGCATCCGGCGCCCCCACCGAAATGCATTCCGGCTCGAATTCCCTCACCTGGGCGGCCAGCAACTCGACATTTTGCCCCGCCGAGAGGCCGACGACCCTGAACTGATCGGGAAACTGCCGCACCACAGCCAAGACGTTGCGGCCGATGGAACCGGTGGAACCGAGCAGGGCCAGGGTTTTCATCACGCCATACCGAAACGCAGCAAGTAATAAAGCGCCGGCGCGGTGAGCAAAAGGCTGTCAAGGCGGTCCAAAAGACCGCCATGCCCCAAGAGAATGGTGCCCGAATCCTTGCACCCCACCGACCGCTTGATCATCGATTCGGTCAAGTCGCCGACAATGCCGATCACCACCAGGGCAATCGCCACCAGCAACAGCGCGCCCGGATGAGCCGGCTGCCGAAAGATCAAGTTGATGATCTCGGCAGCAACCACGCCGGCGACTATGCCGCCCACTCCGCCCGCCACCGTTTTCTTGGGGCTGATCAGTGGAAAGAGCTTGCGTTTGCCAAAGGCCCGGCCCGCATAGTAGGCTCCGGTATCCGAGCCAGCGACAATCGCCACCAGCATGATCAGCCAGAAGACGCCTTGCGGATGATCGCGCAGCAGAACCATGTGGGCCATGCAACCCGAGACATAGACGCAGGCGAAACCGGCATATCCGGCATACTTCAGCGAATCGTCCATGGCGCCGTATCCGTGGAGCGCCAACAACATCAGACCAAGCAGGCTGCACATCATCCCAGCCAGGACCATGTCGCCGTGCCCGGAAAAGGCTGCCAGAACAGGGCCGAGACAGCAGGCGATCGTGGCCGCTTGCCGCCAGCCCCCCAGGGTCGCCAAGGTCATGCGGAAAAATTCATGGAGCGCCAGCCCGGCTCCGACCAGGATCACGGCCCGAAACAGGGCAACAGGCCCCTGAAAAAGCAGGAGGAGCCACCCTGCGACCATGCAGATGCCGGGGACAACACGACTCATGGCGTTACTCCCCGGTCACCTGCGCCCCGATCTGACCGAAGCGGCGCTGCCTG
>WRFD01000107.1 GCA_009778955.1 Desulfobulbus sp. | reverse complement strand
TTTCATCCATGCGGCCCGGCGCAACATGGATTTGGTGGTGATCTGCGTCAACAACCTGACCTACGGCATGACCGGCGGCCAGGTGGCGGCGACCACGCCCAACATGGCCAAATCCACCACCACACCTCTGGGCAATCCGGACACGCCCTTCAACCTGCCGCTTTTGGCCTGGGCCGCCGGCGCCTCGTACGTTGCCCGCTGGACCATCCTTCACACCCGCGACCTGACCACGGCGATCAACGAGGCCATCATGCGCAAGGGGTTCTCGTTCATCGAGGTCCTGTCGCCGTGCCCGGTCAACTACGGCCGCCGCAACAAAGAAAAGCCGATCGACACCCTCAGGCTCTACCAGGACCGGACCATCGTCAAAAATGGGGCCGACCCGACCAAGGCGGATATCGACTTCGACAAGGGCGTGGTCATCGGCAAGTTCGTCGACGTCGACTGTTTGACCTGCGACGACCGCTACAGCGAAATCAATCGTCCCGGCAGCGACGATTGACACTCTTTTCCCTCTCCCGGAAAACGACATCATGAGCAAAAAAACGCGAACAAGCCAGACCGAGATCATCGTCACCGGTTTCGGCGGCCAGGGCATCATTCTGACCGGCCGCATCCTCGGCATGTCGGCCTCGCTCGGCGACAAGAAGGAATCCACCCTGGTGCAGGCCTACGGCCCGGAATCTAGAGGCGGGGCCTGCAACGCCCAGGTGATCATCTCCGATCGTCCCATCCACTATCCTTATGTCAACACCCCTAAGATCCTAGTGGCCATGTCCCAGGCCGGCTACGACAAGTTTGCCCCGGCCTTGGCCCCGGATTCAATCCTGCTGGTCGATCAGGACCTGGTCAACCCGGAAAACGCGGTCTGCGACCACTACGCCATTCCTTCCACCCGTATGGCCGAAAATCTGGGCAACAAGATGATGGCCAACATCATCATGCTCGGCTTCTGCACCGCCATTACCCAGGCGGTGTCGAGCGAGGCGGCCCAGGCGACCATCGCTCGATCGGTGCCCAAAGGGACCGAGGAGCGCAACATAGAGGCGTTCGCCAAGGGATTCGATTATGGCCTGTCCACCCTCAAGGGTCGCGAAAAACGGGCCGCCGGCCAGACAGGAGCCGTGCTGCAATGACACGCCAGAAAGAACGACTCTACCGGGTAATCGTTGCCGGCGCCACGCCGGAGGGCATCGCCGCCACCAACAAGCTTGGCGAACTCGGCATTCCGGTCACCCTGATCGACAGCGAGCCCGATCTCGACCGCAAGCTGGCCGCCGACGAATACCGCCTACCCTCGGGCCTGACCTTCAGCCACGCCCACCGGCCCAGCTTGATCCGGATCATCCGCAACAGCTCGATCCGCACCCTCCTGCCGGCAAGGATCAGCTCGATCAAACACACCTCCCAAGGGTTCAGCGTCCGCATCGACCTGGAGCAGACCTTCATTGATCCCGACCGGTGCTCGCTGTGCGGCAAGTGTGTGGCCGCCTGCCCGGTGGAGCATCCAGACGAGGGCCGCGCCCTGCGCTACCATGCCCGCACCAGCCTGCCGGGACGACCCTGCATAGACAAGCGGAGGAAGCCGCTCTGCCAGGAAAACTGCCCCCTGGGCGTCAATGCCCAAGGGTACATCGCCCTGGCGTCCCAAGGCAAGTACCAGGAAGCCTTGGAGCTGATCCGCCGCGACAACGTCCTGCCCGGCATCTGCGGCCGAATCTGCACCCATCCCTGCGAGGATGTCTGCCGGCGGGACGGGGTGGACGACCCGGTCGCCATCCGCGCCATCAAGCGATTTCTCACCGATCACCAAGACGCCGACCTGGGCCGGCAAGAGGCGGCTGACCTGAATGAGCCGGACCATGTGGAGCCGACCCGACCTGAAAAGATCGCCGTGATCGGCTCTGGCCCGGCCGGTATCGCCGCCGCCGCCGACCTGGCGCGTAGGGGCTACGGGGTCACGGTGTTTGAGAAGGAAAAGGAGGTGGGCGGTCTGTTGCGCTACGGCATCGGCGCCCACCGGCTGCCTCGGAGCATCCTTGACCAGGAGATCCGGCTGATCGAACGGATGGGCGTGGTCTTTGCCGCCGGACAGGCTATCGACCTCGGCCGCGATCTCGACCGGCTCGGCCGCGAGCACCAGGGAGTGATCATCGGCGCCGGCGCCTGGCACGACCGCCGGCTCGGCGTCGAAGGCGAGGATCTGGACGGGGTAGTGGGCTGCCTAGCCTTCCTCGCCCGGCAACAGCGGGACAACCTGACCTGCCTGCCTAAGCGGGTGGCGGTGATCGGCGACGGCAACTCGGCCTTTGACCTGGCCCGCACTCTGGCCCGCATGGACGCCCAGGTGAGCCTTATTTCCTGGTTCGACGCCGACCATATCCCGGCCGAACCCGACGAGGTGCGCGAGGCAACGGAGGAGGGCATCACCATCGTCGCCGCCGCCCAGGTGGTGGCCTTCCGGGGACAAAACGGCCGCTTCACCCATCTGGAATGCATGCCCACCCGGCCAGGCCAGCCGGATGCCCGAGGCATTGCCTTGCCCGAGATCAAGGCCGGGGAGCAGCCCTTTCCCCTTGCTTTCGACCTGGCCTTTGTCGCCATCGGCCAGGTGGGCGGATTTGATGCCAACAGCTTCGGCGGCACGATCGCAGTGACCGAGCACGGCTTCATTGCTACCGACGACCATGGCCGGACCTCGCGGCGCGGCGTCTACGCTGCCGGCGACACTGTTTCAGGCCCTTCTTCGGTGGTCAGGGCCATGGCCTCCGGTCGCAGAGTCGCTCGGACCATCCATTTCGATCTCACAGGCATAGAGGAAAAAAGCGCGCAAACCCGACCGGAAACCAAGGATTTCCGCTGCATTCCCGACGATCTGCCCAAACGGCAGCGGGCCGCCATGCCGGAACGCCAGGCCAACCTGCGCAAGAGCGATTTCAAGGAGGTGGCGCTGGGCTTCAACGCCAGCCAGCTGGCGGCCGAGGCCAGCCGCTGCCTGCAATGCGGTGTTTGTTCCGAGTGTTTGCTGTGCGTGACCGCTTGCGGCGCGCTCAGGGCCATCGACCACGGTCAGGAGCGGGAGGAGATTGTCGAGCAGTGCGGCGTGGTGATTGTCGCCGATCCCAACATCGCCCCCAACATCAAGGGCGATGACATCATCCGCGCCTACGGCCCCAAGATGGCCCGGCCGAATGTGATCGACATGATCGTGCGCGGTTTCGATGCCGCTGCCCGGGCCATGCTGCTGTTGGGCGGCGCGACCAAAACCACCAAGGGGCATGGCCTGTCGCTTTCCATTCCTGACGCTGGCCTGGCGCCCGAGGTCCGAATCGGCGTCTTTGTCTGCCGTTGCAACGATTCGTTCGGATGGATGGACGACATGGGCGAACACCTGGCGCATCTGGCTGATGCCGATGCCGACATCGTCCATACCGAGATGCTGACCGCAGCCTGCGTGCCTGATGGCACCCAGTCGATCATCCGGGCGGTGCGCGAAAAGGGCATAACCCGGATCGTGCTCGGCTCCTGCGTCTGCTGCCCGCTCAATTTCGTGTGCAGCGCCTGCACCGACCAGCGCAGCCGCCTGAAAAACAGCCTGTTCCATGGCACCGGCATCAGCCGTTCCATGGTCGAGACCTGCAACCTGCGCGGCGAGATCCTGCGGTTGGTCGAATTCAAGCCGGAACTGGCCCTGAAGAGGTTCAAGGGACTACTGGGACGTTCGATCAAGCGGACCAGGATCTTGAAGCAGTTGCCGGCGGTGGACCGCAACTACAATTTCGCCGCCGCAGTGATCGGAAGTTCCCAATCCACCGACACCAGCGCCCTGACCCTGGCCGACAGCAACCACGATGTGTTCCGGTTCGGCACGGTCGAGCAGCCGCTCAAGGATCTGGTCGAACACCCCAATATCCACAATTTTCCTGATTGGAACGTCAAGGGGATCAGCGGCACCTTGGGCGACTTCCAGATTCTGATCGAATCCGGCAACCACAGCCAGACCCTGCGGGCCGGTACAGTCATCCTGGGAGAAAAGGCGCGGCGGCGGATTGCCTACACCCACCAGGAAAGCCTGCCGAGTTATACGGTCAAACCTCTGGTGCAACAGCACGGGGTGGTCAACGTGCCCTTTGCCTATCCCTGCGCCACCTCGGTGCCCGGCCTCTATCTTGCCGAGCCGCCGGACATCAATGTTTCCAAGCTGAAAAAAGGGACGGCTGCGGCGGTGATGGTGGCCTCGGCCATGCCGCGCGGCCCACGGCAATCAAAAGGATTCACCGCCACCATAGACCCGACCACCTGCCGGGGTTGCGGCCGTTGCGTCAATATTTGCCTCTATCATGCAGTGACCCTCCAGGCCAACCCGGTCGGCGGCTGGCATGCCTATGTCGATGAGGCCCTGTGCAAGGGCTGCGGCAACTGCCTCTCGGTCTGCCCCACCGGAGCCGCCGACAGCCCTTACCGCAACCGGGCCTTCCTTGAACAGGCCCTTGGGGAATTGCTCTGCAAGGACAGTGTCCATGAATGATCACGATAACCCATTGAACATTCTTTTGTTTCTATGCAACTGGGGGGCGCATGCCGCTTTCCTTACCCTGCAGGACCAGCGTCAACCGATCCCGGACGAGGTCCGGATGGTGCGGACCCCCTGCACTGGACGCATCGACCGGGCCATGATCATCAAAGCCTTTGCCAAGGGCGCAGATGGCGTCGCCCTGGTTGGGTGCGAGCCCGGAACCTGCCGTTACGGTTCCGGCACCGCCACCTCCACGCGCAATACCCAGGACGTGCGGAAGATACTCGACCTATTGGGCCTGGGCGGCGAGAGGCTGCGTTTTGGCGGATTTCTCCCCGAACAATCCGAGGAGCTGCTCGCCTTTTTGCAGGAATTCACCGCCGAGATCAAGACGCTCGGGCCAGCCGGAATCACGGCCGGACCGGCCCCACCGCCTCCGAGCATGGACGACCGCAAGCGCTCCTTGCGGCAGTTGGTCGCCGACTACGATATCCATGCCTGCCAGGATTGCGGCAAATGTTCGTCCGCCTGCCCCCTGTCCCTGATCGGCAAGCCGTTCTCGCCTAGGGCCATTGCCGCAGCGGTGATCACCGGCGGCATTCACGCCCCCGGAGTCCGGGAAAACGCCTGGTCCTGCCTGACCTGCGGGCTGTGCTACGACCGTTGCCCTTCAGCGGTCAATTTTCCGGCCTTCATCAAGGAGTTGCGCCATCTGCACCGCCAGACAGACCTGCCCGGGCAGGAGGTGCACGGCGGCTTCTTCCATTCGCTGATGCGCTCCATGAGCTTCAGCGCCGTCACCCCGAGACGCTGGGGCGGACTCCCCGAAGAGATCCGCATCGATCCAGAAAGTCCCATTCTGTTTTTCGGCGGCTGCGCTCCCTATTATGACATCTTTTTCGGCAAGAACAACGACAGCCAGACCAACCGGATTCTGCTCGACAGCCTGCGCCTGCTCAACTTCTTCGATGTGGCGCCCAGGGTGCTGACCGATGAACGCTGCTGCGGCCACGACCTGCTGTGGTCCGGAGACAAGGAAAATTTCCTCAGGATCGCCCGTCTCAATGTCGAGCAATTGAACAGTCTGGGGATCGAAACGGTGATCACCACCTGCCCCGAATGCTACATGACCCTGCACACAACCTATGGCGAGCAGGGATTGGCGCCCCGTTTCCGCGTAGTCCATCTCTACGATTTTCTCGAAGAGCAAATCGACAAGAACGCGGTCGGCTTCAAGCCGCTGAACCGCTCCATCACCTTTCAGGATTCCTGCCGCCTGGGACGCCTGGAAGGACGGACCGATTTGCCGCGGAAACTGCTCAAGCGGCTCAAGCCGATCAAGTTTACCGAGATGAAGGAATCGGCCGGGGCCTCGATCTGCTGCGGCAACTGCGCCTGGACTGGGTGCGACAGCTACAGCAAGGCCCTGCAAGTCAAGCGGCTGGAGCAGGCCCATGCCACCGGCAGCGACCTGCTGGTGACCGCCTGCCCCAAGTGCCAGATGCATCTCAAGTGCGCCATGGAAGACCCGTTCCGGCGGGAGCAGTTGCAGATCGAACTGATGGATCTGACCAGCGTCATTGCCCAGACCATCCATTGGGAAGGCTGAACCTGGCCTGACTGATAGAATCAACATATTGAAAAAACGATAAAATATTGAACAGCAAACCCGTTCCATCGGAGAATGAGCATGTCCAAGACTCCCCCTGTCAAACCACTTGAGCAAGAACCCCGCATCGGGGTATATGTCTGCCACTGCGGGCTCAATATCGCCCAATCCGTTGACTGCACCAAGGTGGCCGCTGGGGCTGCCGAAGCCGAGGATGTGGTCGTTGCCAAGGATATCGTCTATGCGTGTTCCGAGCCTGGACAGCAGCAGATCAAGCAGGATATCCTCGACAACGACCTGAACCGGGTGGTGATCGCCTCCTGTTCGCCCCGTCTGCACGAAACGACCTTCAAGAAGATGCTCGATTCGGTGGGGCTCAACCCCTACCTGCTCGACATGGCCAACCTGCGCGAGCAATGTTCCTGGGTGCACATGAACGACCGCGACGGGGCCACGGTCAAGGCGGAAACCCTGGTCAACATGGCCATCGAAAGGGCGCGCCACCTCGAACCCCTGCACGAGGACACCCTACCACTCACCCCTAAGACCCTGGTCATAGGCGGCGGGGTAGCCGGCATTCAGGCGGCGCTCGACCTGGCCGACAGCGGCTATGAGGTAACCCTGGTTGAAAAAAGCCCTTCCATTGGCGGCATCATGGCCCAGTTGGACAAGACTTTTCCCACCATGGACTGCTCGATTTGAATCTTAGGTCCTAAGATGACGGATGTCGGTCGACATCCAAGGATAAAGTTGTTGACCTTGAGCGAAGTGGTCGATGTGAAGGGGTATGTCGGCAACTTCAAAGTGAAAATCATCAAGAAGGCCCGCTATGTCGATGAGAAGAGCTGCACGGCCTGCGGTGACTGCGGCAAGGTCTGCCCAGTGGTGCGGCCCGATGAGTTCAACATGGGCCTGGGATCGCGCAAGGCGATCTATAGCCCCTTTGCTCAGGCAGTGCCCTCGTCGTACCTGATCAATGCCAAGGAATGCCTAGGACACAATCCAGCGGTCTGCTCCAAATGCGTGGAGGTATGCGCCAAGGGGTGCATCAATTTCCACATGTCGGATGAGGAAATCGTCGAGGAGGTCGGCACGATCATCGTCGCCACCGGCCTTACGCCCTACGATCCCACCGAGATGGACGAGTACGGCTACACCCGGTTCGCCAACGTGCTCACCAGCCTGGAGTTCGAGCGCCTGGTCAATGCCGGCGGACCTACCAAGGGGGGGCTGATCCGGCCTTCGGACCGCAACCGGCCGAAATCGGTGGGCTTCATCCAGTGCGTGGGCTCACGCTCGGCCACCAAGGGCGGTAATTACTGCTCAAATACCTGCTGTATGAACACCGTCAAGTCGACTCTGATCATCAAGGAGCATGAACCCGAGGTCGAGGTTAAGGTGTTCTATATCGATATCCGGGCCTTTGGCAAGGGGTTCGAAGACCTGTATACCCGCAGCCGCCGCATGGGCGCCCAGTACATCCGGGGCCTTCCCGGCTCGGTCGAAGAGACGGAAAGCGGCAGCCTGCGGGTGGCGGTTGAAAACGGCGCCACCGGCAGACTCGAATTCCACGAACTCGACATGCTGGTCCTGGCTCAGGGCATGAAACCGGCCCCGTCCACCCAGCGGTTGCAGGAGATCATGGGTTTGCAGTTGACCTCCGACGGCTTCTATCTGGAGGCCCATCCCAAGCTCCAACCGGTGGATGCCGCCACCCGCGGCATCTTCTTCGCCGGTTGCGCCGAGGGGCCGAAGGACATCAAGGAATCGGTTACCCAGGCCTCGGCGGCGGCAATGCGCGCCATCCGGTTGATGCACAAGGGTGAGATCACCACCGAGCCGATCACCTCGACCATCATTACCGACAAGTGCAAGGCCTGCGGCCGATGCGCCGAAGTCTGTCCCTACAACGCGATTTCAGTGGACGTCAAAGTCAAGAAACCGGCGGTGGTCAACTCGGCGGCCTGCGCCGGTTGCGGCACCTGTTCGGCCGAATGCCACTTCGACGCCATCAGCATGAATCACTTCACCGATACCCAGATCCTGGGTCAGGTGAATTCCATGCTCCAGGTCACGCCGGAGTCGAAGATCCTGGCGTTCGCCTGCAACTGGTGCTCCTATGCCGGAGCCGATTACGCCGGCGTCTCACGTCTGCAGTATCCGGCCAATGTCCACCTCATCCGGGTCATGTGCTCGGGCCGGGTGGACGAAAAGTTCATTTGGGAAGGATTCCGTCAGGGCGCGCCGGTGATTCTGGTGAGCGGCTGCCACATCGGCGACTGCCACTATATCGACGCCAACCACTGGACCCAAAAGCGAGTCGACCGCATCCGCAAGAAGATGGAAAAGATCGGCCTGAGGCCCGAGCGGTTGCAACTGGAATGGATCAGCGCAGCCGAGGGCATCCGCTTCGCCGAAACCATGCAACGGATGGAGAGTCTGCGCCAGGGCGTCACTACCGAGGAAATAGCCGAAACCCTAGATATTCTCAGCAAACTCTGATCCGCGCCCCGGTAGACAGACGGATTCGCCTTTGTGCCGGGGCGCGCCTGATGGCGTATGGCGCGGAGGCCATGCTTGGGATGTGAAGATTTTCGATTGCCACTGAATCAGCCATTGCGCTTGCCGTTCACCCGTACCGTTGAGATTATTAAGCGGGAATTGCCCGCCTCGGTGAAAGCGGGTTTTTTCCCCACAGCGGCTACGGCTGCTTCTTGAAAGCGTACTTGCTGAAATCATGGAGGCGGTCCTGCCTGAGCGGACCGGACGGAGCAATCCACGC
>WRFD01000106.1 GCA_009778955.1 Desulfobulbus sp. | reverse complement strand
GGCATGCTCCTGGAGGTGAAAGAAGATGAGGATATGGAGCAGGTCTTCGAAATCCATCTGCAGCGGTCTGTCGCCTCGGGCGGCGAGTTTTGGGATGTTTGTCAGGGCCAAGCATAACGGAGCGCAGAGGCGTTTGTAGTTGCGCGGGGTCAATTGTTTTGGTTTGAAGGGAAAGGTCGCCATTTTCATAACCTCCTGAAATAAAAGGATTCTTATAAAGACGAGCTCGGCCCCCCCCTTATTGATTTGTCAAGAAAATTCAGCGCGTTGCCTTTTTTTTCACGCCAAAACCCCAAGCAATTTCCTAACCGGACATTGCTGAGATTTATCGCAGGGTATTTTGGAGGCAATAGACCTGGACAGTTACCGCGCCGAGGCAAAGGCGCAAATGGCGTTCAGCTTGAAGATGCCGACGCGGAGCTTGAACCTGTCCCCACAGACAGCATTGCCTATACCAGGGAACCGGAGCTTGAGCATTTGACAAGCCTCATCCATGACTTCAATGACCACTTTGGCAACATAGACTGGAAGGACGCCGACAACGTGAGACGGCAGATTGCGCTGATTCCGGCGATGGTATCGAAAGACAAGACCTATCAAAACGCCATGCGCAACGCCGACAAGCAGGAAGCGCGCACCGAAAGCGACCGGGTATTGCAGGCTGTCATCATGAGCATCATGGCGGACAATATGGAGCTTTTTAAACAGTTTAATGACAACCCGGCATTCAAAAAACGGCTTTCTGACATGGTCTTCACCATGACCTGCAATACCGAAGGGAAACCGTTTGAAAACGGTTCACCTATGTAGATGAAAGCCTGAAAGAAGCAGAACGCGAGGAGATGGGCGTGATCGGCGCGGACGATGCGAATTTGAGAAGACAGCTTAAGGAAATGGTGATTGAAGAGTGCGGCCTTGCGATCTCGGCGGCGGCGATTGACGACGATTGTGACCTGTTCTCGCCGGACAGCGGCCTCGTTCTCGATTCCATCGACGCCTTGCAGATTTCCATGGGCCTGCAACGGCGCTTCGGCCTGCGTATCGTCGATCCCAAGGAATTCCGGCGCCGCGCCTCGACGGTCAGGCTCATGGCCGAATCCGTGCTCGACCTGAGCGCGGATCGGCAATAAGCATTTTTCCTGCACGCCACTGAGCCATGCTTTCTCCGGTCCCTGTTGAATATCTATCTGAAAGAGGCTATGTTTTGTCCTGTTGTCCCCAGTGGCATGACCTTGCCGATCTCCATTTGCGCCGGGTTTGGCTCACCTTGACGCCATGCAATTTCTCAATTAAAAACTTCCATACTGGTCTCAATCCATGCGTATAAATTCTGAAAGATATGGATTTCTTCATCACTTCGCTCCTCGCAACGACGAGATTAATATAGCAAGATTGATATCGAATTGATGTCAACTCCCCGCATGCCTGCCCCAAGCACCAGATGAGCCCGATGAAAAAAAATATAAACAACTCTTCGCCGGCCTTGACCGCGCCGCCGGACCGCTGGCAATGGCTGGCGGCGAAAGGCTGGGCCAGCGCCTGCTTGCTCATCGCCGCCTTGCTGACCGCCTGTGCCGGCGCAAGGCCGGAGCAGCTGCCGCAGATGACCGCCTCCGCCCCCGGCCAGATGACCGACCGCTGCGCCGCATTCTTTCCCAAGGGCCGCTGGCAGATGGTTCATGCCATCAACTTCCGCCTGGCCGATGGCCGCAGTGGCAATGCCCTGGGGGTCACAGTTCTCGACGGCCGCAGTCTCAGTTGCGCCATGATGACCGTGGAAGGGCTCACCCTCTTTGAAAGCCGCTCACCGGACCATGGCGCCGTGGAGGTCTTGCGGGCTCTGCCCCCCTTTAACAGCCAAGCCTTTGCCGAAGGTCTGGTCGCCGATGTCCGCACCCTGTTTCACCTTCCCGCAGGTACTGCCAGCGTCGGGCATTTGGCCGACGGCAGGGGCCTGTGCCGCTTTGCCGGAGGTCCGGAGGTGACCGATGTCCTCCCTGGAACAGACGGCTGCTTCACGCTCTCCACCTATTCCCGGCCGTCTGCCTCGGCGGATAATCTTCCGGTGCGCACCCGGACCGTTGTGGGCCGCGATTGCAGCCCGGTCGGTGAAAGCCTTATGGCCCGCTACCTGATTTTGACCGGCCACGGCTCAATCGGGTACACCTTGCAACTGCACCTGCTCAGCGCCGAGCCCCTGCCGGCCGTAACGCCATGAATCCACCATGAAATTTCGACTGATCTATCCCAGGTGGCCAAAACTGGCCCGGCAGACCGAGTTCCATCTGCCGCCGCATGGCCCGGTGGTCTTTGCCGCCACCCTTCCGGATTTCGTTGAGGTGGACTTTATTGATGAGAACCTGGAAGCCATCGATTTCGACGACCCGGTCGACTTTGTCGGCTTCTCGATGATGCTGACCGTGCAGGTCAAGCGGGGCTGGGCCATCGCCGACATCTACCGCGCCAAGGGGATCAAGGTCATCTTCGGCGGCATCGCCGCCATGCTCCATGCCGAGGAAACCATGACCCATGCCGACGCTGTGTTTCTCGGTGAGGCCGAAGGGCGCATGGAACAAGTCTTTGCCGATTTTCGCCGGGGTGCGCTCAAACTCTGCTACAACTTTCTCGACCAGCGGGCCGATATCGGTTTGGTGGGCACGGCACGCCGCGACATCCTCAATCGCCCCCTGTACAACCACAAGGGGGTGCAGATGGTCGATCTGGTCCATGCCTCGCGGGGCTGCCGCTTTCACTGTTATCCCTGCGCCGTAGCATATCTGGGCGGCAGGGAATTCCGGCCCCGGCCCATCGAACGCACCATCGCCGAGATGAAGGCCATCGACAACAATCGCCTGTTTCTGGTCGATAACTCGCTTGCCCAGGATACGGCTTGGGAGATGGATCTGTTCCGGGAGATGATCCCGCTGAAGAAGAAATGGTGCTGCCACCCCATCGAGGACAAGCCCGAAGTGCTCGATCTCGCCGCCCAGGCCGGCGCCTGGTACGTGTATCAGGCGGTGTTCGACACTTCGGACTACATCCGGGAGCGGATCAAGCGCTACCACGACCATGGCATCAGCGTCGAAGGCACGATTCTGCTCGGGCTCGACAGCCACACCGAGGACAGCATCAAGGAGCTGATCGACTTCCTCCTCGATATTAAACTGGACCTGGCCGAGTTCACCGTGCTGACGCCTTTTCCGCATACCAAGGCCTTTGATCAGCTGAAGCGGCAAAACCGCATCCTCTCCACCGATTGGGACCAGTACTCGGCGGATCGGGTCGTGTACCAGCCCAAGCACATGTCGCCGGAACGTTTGCAGGAATTGCTCGACTACGCCTGGAACTCCTTTTACCGGCACGAATCGCAGAATATGAAGATGGCCAAGCTCTTCCAGCAGGTGGTTCGCAAGGAGATGGCGGACCATACCTTCAAGCCCCGCAACCGAGAGTTGGCCCGCCAGACCTTTGGCAAGGAGCGGGCGGGAAGATGAAGCCGACCGACGCGTACACCGGCCCGGCAATCACCGCCCTCCTCGACCGATCTGCGGATGCGGAGCGGGAGTTCGTCGTCGGCGGCGCGACCCTAGGCGAGATCCGCTCCATGGCTGCCTGGTTGAGGACACGCCTTTGCAGCTCCGGCCAGCGGGGGACGGTCTGCCTGGCGACTGACAACCGGGCCTTGATCGCGGCGGCTCTGCTGGCCTCATTGGCCGGCGGGCCGGTGGTCTTGCTGCCCTACAGCTTTTCCGGCCAGGCCCTGACCGGGATGCAGCGGGCCACTGGCTGCACCGTGGCCCTGGTCGACACCGATCAGGATATTCCCGCCACGATGGAGGTGATCCGGCCGCCATGGGGTACGGCTGCAAGCGTTCCATCCCTGTCCGCTGCCCGGCCGGACGAGGAGTTGCTCCGCCTCTACACCGGAGGCTCCACCGGCGCGCCCCAGCTCTGGTCGAAAACCGGAACCAACCTCCTGGCCGAGACCCTGTTTCTGGCTGCCCATTTCGCTGTTGCCCCGACGGATCGCATCCTTGCCACCACCTCCCCGGCCCACATCTACGGCCTGCTCTATTCAGTGCTGTTGCCGCTGATTTCGGGAGCATCCATTGCGCCGCCCATCCCTTCCTTCCCGAAGGAGATCGTCCGCGCCGCGCGGGAGTGGGAGACGACCATCCTGATCTGTCTCCCCCCCCAATACCGCGCCCTGCGGGGAAAAGGTTCCCTGGGGCCTTCGCTGCGCCTGGCCTTTTCCTCTGCCGGCATGCTCGATACCGACGACAACGCCGAATTCAGCCGGCACAACCACTCCGGCATCTTCGAGGTTTACGGCTCGACCGAAACCGGCGGCATCGGTCTGCGCAACCGTTCCCGGGGCGAGACCGGCTTCATGCCTTATGGAACCGTGGACTGGCGCATCGAAGACGAGCGGCTCCTGATCCGGTCGCCCTATCTTTCCCCCGGCCTGCCACGGGATGCGGCAGGTTGGTTCCTCACCGGCGATCGGGTCGAATTCTCCGGGACGGCAGGGTTTCAGCTCAAGGGTCGGGCCGACTCGATCACCAAGGTAGGGGGCAAGCGAGTCGACCTGGAGGAGATCAGGGGGGCGATCATCCCGCTCGCCGGCGTTTCCGAGTGCCTGGTCCTGGCCTTGCCGGAGGCCAGTGGCCGCGAGCATCGCATCGTCGCCCTGGCGGCGGGCGAGATCGAGGTCGAGGCGATTCGAGCCGCTCTGGTCACCCGGTTCGAGCCCTATGCCCTGCCGCGCGCCATCAAGGTGATCGATCGCCTGCCGGTCAAGGCCAACGGCAAGGTCGACCGGGAGGCCGTCCTACGGCTCTTTGCCTCATGACGATGCTGGCAGATGCCTTCGCCGCCGGTTATGCAGGCTTAAGCGCCTGGTCCGACCTGATCGACCGGATCAATGTCTTTCCGGTGGCCGATGCGGACACCGGCGCCAACTTGCGCATCAGTCTCAGTCCGTTGTGCGCCTGCGGTCAAGATCCTGCGCAAACGGCTGAACAGATGGTCCGCTCAGCCACCGGCAACTCCGGCAACATCGCCGCCGCCTTTTTCGGCGCCCTCCTCGAAGCGGCCGACGAAAACGACCTGGCCCGGCAGGTGAGCCAAGGCCGCAAAAGGGCCCGGCAGGCGGTCGCGGATCCCAAGGACGGCACCATGCTCACCGTCTTCGACACCTTGGCTGAGGTGGTGGCCCGTTGTCCGACCCTTGACCTCGCCTCGGGCGAAACCATTCTTGCCGCCCTGCGCCAGACGGTGCTGGCAACCGCCCAGACCCAGGCCGATTGCCGCGCGGCCGGCGTGGTCGATGCCGGGGCGCTGGGCATGTACATCTTCTTTGACGCCTTTTTTCGGACTCTTACCGGGATGGGCGGCAGCGGCCCCTCGCTCTTTACCCTTTTTCCCGGCCGGCTCGCATTGGCCACTGGCTACAGCCCGCCTCCAAGCGAAGCCTACTGCGTCGATGTCCTGCTTACGCCGGCCGGCAATCACCAGATGGGCCCGGCAGCCTTGGCCCACCTGGGAGAGAGTTTGGTCGTGGTTTCCGAGCAGGCGCGGCTGAAGATCCATGTCCACACCCCCGATCTCCAGGCTCTGCGCGCCCGGCTGGCCGGTTTGGGCGAGGTGGCCCACTGGTCTGCCGAACCCCTTGACTTCAGCGGCGAGCGCAGAGGCCAGCGCCCGGAGGCCTGCCTCCATATCATGACCGACGCGGCCGGCTCCCTGCCGCGCCACTTGGCGCGCCGCCATGGGATCAGCTTGCTGGACAGCTACATCATCCACGGCGACATGGCCCGGCCGGAAAGCCTCTGCGATCCGGCAACGATCTATGGTCTGATGCGCCAGGGCCACCGCCTGACCACGGCCCAAGCCTCGCTGGCTGAACGGCATCGGCAGTATCGCAGCGTCTGCGAGGAGTTCGGCCCCACCCTTTACCTCTGCGTCGGCTCCGCCTTTACCGGCAACCATGGCGTCGCCCTGGCCTGGCAGCAACAGCAGGACCAGGAGCAGTTGCTGGAGGTGATCGACACCGGCGCCGCCTCGGGCCGCCTGGGGTTAATCGCCCTGATGGTTGGCCGTTTGGCCCTGCGCACGGACGATGCCGGGGCGGTCAAAACCTATGCCCTGGCTTTGGTCAGGACCTGCCGGGAATATGTCTTCATCGACACCCTGCGCTATCTGGTCGCCAGTGGCCGGGTATCACGGGCCAGCGGCCTGTTCGGCGACTTTATTCATCTCAAACCGGTGATCAGTCCGACCCCGGAGGGGGTGCGGAAGATGGGCCTGGTGCGCAGCCGTGCGGCTCAACTCGCCTTTGCCCTGGACAAAGCGCGAAAGGAGATCGGCGCCCCTGCCCGGGCCGTGCTCCTCCTCCAGTATTCCGACAACGAGCCTTGGGTGCGCGAGGTGGCCCAGCCACAGTTGCACAGGCTCCTTCCCGGCGCCGAGGTCCTGGTGACGCCCCTTTCCCTGACTTCCGGGATCCACATGGGGCCAGGCGCCTGGTCCCTGGCCTTTGCCGAGGAGGGGTGAGATGCGCGTGGCCATCGTCATCCCGGCGTACAATCACGGGACCCGGATTGCGGCAGTGATCGCGGCGGCGCGGCCGCTGGGCCTGCCGATCTTTGTGGTCGACGATGCCTCCACCGACGAAACGGCCGCTGTTCTCGCGGCCCAGGAAGAAATCACCGTGCTCCGCCATCCGGTTAACCAGGGCAAGGGTGCGGCCCTGCTGACTGGCTTTGCCGCGGCCGCGTCCACCTGCGACTGGGCCTTGACCATTGATGCGGACGGTCAGCACGACCCGGCGGATGGCCAGGCCCTGCTGGCCGTTGCCCGGCAGGGCGGACGGGTGTTGGTCGTGGGCAAACGGGAGGGCATGAGCGGCGGCCATGTGCCGTGGACCAGCCGCTTTGGCCGGGGATTCTCCAACTTCTGGGTATGGGTTTCTGGTGGTCCCTGGATCGCGGATTCCCAGTCCGGCTTTCGGCTCTACCCTTTGCCCGAAACCTTGACGCTGGGCGTGGCGGCCCGCAGATACCAGTTTGAGGTGGAGGTGCTGGTGCGGGCTCGGCGGCGCGGCATCGCCACCATCGAGGCGCCGGTGTCGGTGGTCTATCAGCCCAGGGGGGTTCGAGTCAGCCATTTTCGGCCATGGCGGGATTTTTTCCGCAACTCCACCACCTTTTGCCGGTTGATCTGTAGTCGTTTGTTCCGGTTGAGGCGATGAGCATCGATCTCCACGCCATGCTGGTGCGGATATCGCGCCTGGCCGGCTCCTGGTTCTTTGTCGGAGTCGCGCGCTGCATCGCCGCCGGCTATTTCCTTTTTTCTCCCAAGCGCGAGGAAAGCCGCCGCCTGTATGCCATCCTTTTTCCGCATCAAAGCCGGTGGTCCCATCTCTGGCGCGCCTTTAAGCAGTATCAGAACTTCACCACCATCCATTTCGACCGCTTTCTCGCCAATAATGGCCGGCCACCCACCTTTGACTGCGAGGGCGGCGAGGAATTGGATGCCCGGATCAGCCAGCAAGGCGCCCTGCTGCTCATGTCGCATCTCGGCAACTGGGAGATGGCGGCTAGGCTGCTGATGCGCCAGGGCCGCGAGACGCCGCTCTTGCTCTACATGGGCATCAAGGAAAAGGAAGGGGTGGAGCGGACCCAGAAAGAGGAGCTGCAACGGGTAGGCGTCACCATCCTCGGGGTCGATCAGGGAGCGGCCTCACCGTTCACGGCGGTCGAAGGACTCCGGGTGCTGCGGCAGGGCGGCCTAGTCTCCATAGCCGGGGATGTGGCCTGGCGCGAAGATCAACGCCGGGTGCCGGTGGCGGTGCTGGGACGCGCCGCCTTCGTCTCCGAGGCGCCCTTTGTTTTTGCCCTGATGTCCGGAGCGCCGATCATCGTCTTCTTTGCCTTCCGCACCGGGCCTAACCGCTACCGCTTGACCTTTTCTGAGCCCATCTGGATCAAGAACAGCGACAGAGAGGAGCGGCAGAGAATGATTGCCGAGGCGGCCCAGCGCTATGCCGATTTGCTGGAGGCGGCCCTGCGCGCTCATCCGTGCGAGTGGTACCATTTCGACCGCTTCCTCTACGAACCTGTTAAGGACTTGTGAATTGGCTTTTTTTCCTGAAGCGCGGGTTTTCTGCCGGATGATTTCCTTTTCCTTTTATTGAGATTAAGGGTAGAGTCTCATTTTTTTCAGATTTCTTCAGCCATCAAGACCTGTTCCCAGACAATCAGCCATGACCAGAAGAGATGCACTGCAAGAGAAGATCCTGACCATCCTTGTCCAGGACTTCGAATTCCAGCAACCGGGCCTGGACGATAACCTCCGCGACGACCACGGCTTCGACAGCATCGACGCCATTGAACTGCTCGGCAAGATCGAACGCATCCTTGGATTTTCCCTGACCCGCGAGGAGAAGGAAAAGGCGATGGAGATCAGGACGATCAACGATATCCTCGACTACCTGGAGAGGATACTCCAGGGCCGCGGGCAGTAGTTGCCGCCGGTTTGCCTATGAAACGCCGCGTCGTCATCACCGCCTGTTCCGCCATCACCCCCATCGGGTACGGCAAAGAGGCCATCGTCGACAGTCTCCGCCAGGGCCGGTCTGGAGTCAAGCCCCTGCGCGACGACGGCCTCCTGGCGGGCCATATCCACTCGCGGGTGTTTGGCACGGTTGACTATCCCATTGCCTACGAGTTTAGTCGTTCACAGCGCAAAACCATGGGGCCAGTGGCCTATTATGCCTGTCAGGCGACGAAAGACGTGCTCGCCGCCTCCGGCCTCTCCCGTGAGTTCATCGAGTCCGGACGGCTTGGCGTCGCCTTTGGTTCCACCCACGGCAGCCCGACAGTGCAGCGGGAGATCTACAAGACCTTTTTCCAGCATCTGGATACCGAATTTTCCTCCATCGGCGC
>WRFD01000105.1 GCA_009778955.1 Desulfobulbus sp. | reverse complement strand
GCCGGCGCCCTTCGACCTCACAGCCCTGAGCGAACCGGCTGGAGGACAAGGGGCTTGAAGACGCTCTTTTTCGCACTGTCCCTGCTGCTTGCGGCAGTGGCCGCCTGGTCGGCCGAAATTCCGGCCACCCAGGTCATGACCCTCTACCGGTTCAACGGCGCCCTCGATATCCCCTACTACGACATCGCCTCCTTCGGCCGTTCCGGACCAAGCGCGACAGCAGGCGCCCTGGCGCAGGGCACATCCGTGGTCCCCTGCCTGCCCATTCGCGACGGGCAGCCGCTCACCGATGATCAAGGCGTGCCCTATGTCGGCTTCCAGATGGTTGTCGATGCCCGCACCGCCACGCCAGCGGCAGCCGCCCGCTATACCCAGGTCGCCAGGGAGCGGCAGGCGCTCCGGGTAGCCAACCACCACTGCGAAGCCGGCGTGCGCCATGTGCTCGATGTCCGCAACCTTTACGCCATGGACAAACCGCCGCTCTTCGAGCCGGCCCGCTCCTCGGCGTCTTCCCCTCCGAGCGCCCAAGCCCAAGGCGATCTGGACCGCATCATTCGCGCCTTTCACAACTCCCCCTCCTGCGCAAGCGTCAACCAAAGTCTAACCGGACGCCCAGCCGCCCTGAAAAACGCCTGGAACCTCTTTATCGCCGCCTCCCGGCAAACATGGTCCGAGGAGTCTCTACAACGCGCCAAGCATCTGGATTACACCATGCGCACGGCTCTGTTCGAAGCGCATCTAGACCGCGGCTGCTCCGCCTACGGCGCCTGCGAGCGCAATATCATCGCCCTGTCGATCCGCAACCGCGGGCTCGAATCCTGCAACCGCAGCCAGGGATGCGGCGCGCCGGGCGATTTCCAAGGCGTAGCCACCAAGGTCTCCCAATATAACATCTGGGACGAATACCTCGCCCAGGTTTCCGGCCTGACCGCCTGCTACCTGCGTAACGATCTGGCGACGGGAGGCAGCGAAGCCGCCCTGTACTTCAAGAAGCTGCACAGCATGTATGCCCAGAATCTCGCCGAGGTGCAGCGCATCCTCTATGGGAGCGACCAGGACCTGGCCGCCGTCTTTCCCGGCAATTCTCTGGCGGATCTCAAGGGGCTGAAACACTATTACCACGCGCCGGCGATGGGCAAATGTTTTCCCCAATACGACCGGATCGAATACATCTCTGGAGCGGTTGCCAGAAAAGGCAACGACTTCGTCCTAATCGCCAATACCCGCATTCAGGTGGGCCAGCAGACAACGGGCGGATATTTCTTCCGCCGTTTTGCCGTGCGCGAGGAAGCGGCCCGGGATGTGGCCGCAATCACCGACAGTTATCCCGGATTCGTCATCGACTCCAGACGGGTGAGCCTGAAGGAGACGCCGAGCCGGTGCGTTCCCTACGGCATTCCGAACGGCTGCACGTTCAAGGAAATCGGCCGCTATCGCAGAGCCCCCTCATGGGTCAATGCCGGCAAGCCGCTGGCGGTGATCTGTCGGGCCGTTGACCAGGGGGAGCAGTGTCAGGCCCCAGGCGGACAGACGCAATCCGTCAAAGTTGGAGGAACCTGCGACACCGAAATGCGTCCGTTCACCGGCATCAAATGACGCCCCCAGCCGCCCTACGCCCCGATTTCTCATCTTCCAATGGTTTCGGCCCGTATGCTCATGCCGATTCTCAACAAAATCCGCTGTCCGCGCTAATCATTCAACATATTGAAATCAATCGATAAAAATTTAAAAACGCCCAACTCCCTAAGTGAAAAAAGTTTTCAATTTCTTGCTGAGTTTGCCAAGCATACCAGCGACAAAGACTGGTTCGTGCAGCATAAAACTGAATTTGACATACTCCCCCACTTTAAGAGAGGGGAAATGTTGGCGCCCGGCGGCCGCATTGCCGCTTGATGAATTCATGGGCGAACTTGTGCCGCATCATGAATGCCTACGGGGGCTCTATACGTGCCTGATACAGGTAAAGGCGCGTATTACGGCAGGGCGATAAAGACTTCCGTTGCGCATTTCTCACCGAATATTGACATGGTCTTTTTCTGTCGTTGCGAGGGACGCAGCGACTCGGCAAACCAAAAAAATATGTTTAAGGCTGGATTGCTTCGCTGCGCTCGCAATGACGACGGTTTCCACATTTATGCGTTAGGAACGATCATTCATATCTTGATGAGATCTGGGCGGGCGGGAAGCCGTTGCCGCCCTGCCGGGCGGCGGGCGCCGCAACCGGGAGAAGGGGCGAACTGTTTGAACGCAGCGAGCGCCGGTTGGTCAAGCCAACCCGCTGTTCGCCCCTCCGCCAGGAGACCGAGTTATGGAGACGAGGAAAATGGCGCCAGACGCCGCGGGCCGCAGGAGCTGCGACGATTGCGTTCCCACGCCGGAGCGTGGAAACGATCAAAACTTTGAAAACGCTTTTCCGCCCAAAGTGGACCAGCAAGATCTGTAATAGCGAGACAATGAAGCTTGAGGTCATCTTGCCGGAATCAGAATTTGAACATATTCGGGACGCTTGGACACGAGCGGCCATCACCACAAAACAGGCTGACCCCTTTTGCTCCTCGCCGGTATGGCAGCTTGCGTTCCATGAGGCAGTCAGCCCCAAACGTCGTCTTGTTGTTGAAAGCGCTTCTGGCAGCGTAATATGTTTTGCGGAAAAAGTGTTTTCGCCGTCAAATATTTATCTGACTCCGATTGAACCATCTTGGTTTTTTGGCTGTCCTCTGCTGGGAAGGTATTCCGTTGACTTGTTGAGCGAGGCAATGGAGTTCATCACCAGGGAATATACCCCGTATTTTCCCCAAATAATGATTAGCGGCATTCGGCCCAAAAGTTTGCTTGCTAGGCGTTTACTGAAAGAATTCAAGAAGAATTTCGCCATCTATTTGCACGATTATGGAATGCAGTGTGCGGCATCGTTGAGAGGAGGCCTCGATGGTTATTTATCTCGCAGGTCTGGCAATTTTAGAAGCAAGCTGAAGAAAGCCCGCAAACGCGCAGAGGACAACGGCGTCCACTTCGAACGTGTCCTTCCTCTCTCCCCTGAAGGCGCTTTATCAATCTACTCACGCATGCTCACCGTTGAAGCAGCGAGTTGGAAAGGCATACATGCTTGCGGCATGGCTGAGTCGCCTTCCAAAGAATTTTATGCGGCAATGATTCGCAGACTGTCGCTACGAGCACATGCCAGGGTCATTATGGCGAGATATGATGGGAAGGACATAGGTTTTATTTTTGGCGGCTTGGCAGGCAACATCTATCGCGGCCAGCAATTCAGTTATGATGACGATTGGAAAGAGTTTTCCATTGGAAACCTAATGCAGCTTGAACAAATTCAATGGCTTTGCGAGGAGAAGGTCGTCCGCTACGATATGGGGCCTCTTGTTGGTCAGGGAATGGGCTATAAAGAGCATTGGACAGAAGTGCGTATTCCCTTTCAGTGTTGGAGGCTTGAAAAAAGGTAAATTTTTCCCTGCGGGGGAAGCCGTTGCCGCTGAGCCGGGCGACGGGATGCTGAACCGGAAGAAGGGGCAAACTGTTTGAGCGCAGCGAGTTTTTGCCCCGCCGGTTGCGGAGTGCGTCGTCCGGGGTCGTCTCAGCTGCGCGGCTGCACTTTTTTGGGTCCTTTTTTTGAGCAAGCAAAAAAAGGACACCCCCTCCGGCAGGAGACCGAGGCTGAAATTTCCGGCAACAGCCTCCCCAAAAAAACAGAAAATTCATAACTCAGCCAGGCTTGCGCCTACTCCCCATTTTATATCAATTACTGAATTGCCGCGTCGCTCCGCTCCTCGCAATGACCGCAACGCGGGCGACCGAGGGTCGCCCCTTGTACGCGCCGCCCGATGGCGACTTGATCGATTCCACGCGCAAACGTTGAAACGATCGTAAACGGCAATCAACGAAAACACCGTCGCAGACGTCATTTCGATGAGCAAAGCGACGAGAAATCTTGTAAATATTTTCTGTCATTGGAGCGAAGCGACACATTCTCCTCGCTCAGTGCAGGCTTTGCAATCCAGCCTTACGCACACTTCTCTGGATTGCTTCGTTGCGCTCGCAATGACAAAACAAGAGATGTTGTTCGGTAATAAATGACCGTATTGCTCTCTTTTTTGCTATGACACCACATTCCACCAACCGCAACCAGCAACCGCAAACGCGAAGCCATGACCTGGCGGAGGCCGCCGATGCCGCTGTTCCGGAATCCAGCCGCCAGGCAGAGCCCATCCTGATCGCCTGCCCCAACTGCGACATTCTGAACAATCTCTCCCCGCAGGAGCATGCGACGCTGCTCTGCTTTCGTTGCGGCGCGGTGCTGCACCGCGACAAACCCAATAGCATCGAACGGAGCCTGGCCCTGACACTGACAGCCCTGATCCTGTTCGTTTTGTCCAACAGTTTTCCGTTTCTGGCGATGAAAAGCCGCGGCATGGTCCAGGAAACCATCTTGCTCTCCGGCATCCGCGAACTGTGGCAAGCGGGCCTGCAAGGGTTGGCGCTGCTGGTGCTGCTGACCTGCGTGCTGGTGCCGCTGGCGCAGATGCTCGGCCTACTCTACATCCTGGCGCCGCTGTATGCCGGCCGGCCGCCCGCCCGCCACGCGGTCAGGGTGTTCCGCCTGGTGCGGGAAGTCGCCCCCTGGGGGATGATGGAGGTTTTTTTGATCGGCATTTTGGTCGCCCTGGTCAAGTTGAGCCACTCGTCGACCATCATTCCCGGAGTTTCAGTCTTTTCCTTCGGCGTCCTGATCTTTGCCATGGCCGCCGCCTATTCGAGCCTCGACCCGCCCCTGCTCTGGGACCGCCTGGATCCGCGCCGATGAACGCCCAACCCCTCACCGCCCGGCGACTGGGCCTGGTCAGTTGTCACGGCTGCCGCCTGCTGATCGACGCGCAACAGGCCCGCATCCGGCTGCGCTGTCCGCGTTGCGGCGCCCGCCTGCACCTGCGCAAGCCCAACAGCCTGTCCCGCACCTGGGCCTTGGTCATGGCGGCCCTGATCTGCATCATCCCGGCCAATTTTTTGCCGATGATGATCACCATCTCGCTGGGGACCAAGCAGTCCGACACCATCTTGAGCGGGGTCATCTATTTCATGCAGACCGGCTCCTGGGGAGTGGCGACAATTATTTTCATCGCCAGCATCTTCATACCGTTTGCCAAGCTGCTGATTCTGATTTTCCTGCTGCTGAGCGTGCGTTTCCGCTCCGTTTGGCGACCAAGGGACCGGACCGTTCTCTACCGCCTGACCGAATTTGTCGGCCGCTGGTCCATGGTCGATATTTACGTGATCACCATCCTGGTGGCCCTGGTGCGGCTCGGCGCGGTCGCCGCCATCAAGGCGGGGCCGGCGGCCGTTTATTTCGCGGCGGTGGTGGTGATCACAATGTTCGCCGCCGAAAGTTTTGACCCACGATTGATATGGGATGTTGTCGAGGAGGATGCATGAGCGACGGCTCACAGCTCGAGCGCCACGCCGCGCCCGCAGTTATGCAAAAAAAGCGAAGGATTCCCCTGATCTGGATCGTGCCCATGGTGGCCCTTGCCTTGGGCGGCTGGCTCGCGATTAAGGCGATCAACGAAAAAGGGCCGACCATCACCATAACCTTTGCCACTGCCGACGGCCTGGAAGCCGGCAAGACCAAAATCAAGTTCAAGGATGTCGAGATCGGCGAGGTCGAGGCCATCAATTTGAACGACGACGCTTCCAAGGTGGTGGTCACCGCCAAGATGATCAAAGGCTCTGAACCGTACCTGACCGATCAGAGCAAATTCTGGGTCGTTCGCCCGCGCATCAGCGGTGGTTCGGTTTCCGGCCTGGGGACAGTGCTTTCAGGCGCCTATATCGGCATCGACGGCAGTCAGGCCGGTTCCCCGGCCAAGAACTTCGTCGGCTTGGAGGTGCCGCCGGTGGTGACCGTTGGCCAGCCAGGGCGACATTTCATCCTCAAGACCGAAGAACTGGGCTCCCTCGACATCCGTGCGCCGGTCTATTACCGGCAGATTCAGGTGGGCCAGGTGGTGGGCTACGGGTTTGATCCGGATGGCAAAACGATCAACATCAAGATCTTCATTGAGGCGCCGCACCACACCCAGGTCACCGAGAATACGCGTTTCTGGAATGCCAGCGGCGTTAATGTCAGCCTCAACGCCCAGGGGCTCAAGGTCGAAACCCAGTCCATGATCTCGATCCTCTCCGGCGGGATTGCCTTCGACCTCCCCAAGGAGACCCCGCCGGGCGAAGAGGCCAAGGAAAACTCCACCTTTAACCTGTATGCCGACCGGGCGTCCATCCAAGAGAAGAAATACTCGATCCACGACTACTACTTGCTCCTATTCGACGAGTCAGTGCGCGGGCTCAGTGTCGGCGCTCCAGTGGAGCTGTACGGCATCAAGCTTGGAGAAGTGGTCGATCTCAAACTCGAATTCGACGTCAACCGGATGAAATTCCTAGTGCCGGTCACCGTGGTCATAGAGCCGGAACGGTTGGGTATCGCCCAGGTCAACAAGGCCAAAGAAGTCTTTGCCGGCGATTCCGAGGCCCTGGCCAGAATGCTGGTGGAGCAACAGGGGTTGCGGGCGCAACTCCAAAGCGCCAACCTCCTGACCGGGCAGATGATGATCAACCTGGTCTTTGTCCCGGACGCCCCCAAGGTGACGATATCCGCTCGCGACGGCTTGAAAGTGATTCCGACCGTTCATGGCTCCTTTGAACGGATGCAGGAAGGCCTAGGCAGAGTGGTCGCCAACCTCGAGAAGGTCAAATTCGACCAGATCGGCGACGAGCTCAGCCAGACCTTGAAGGAAGCGAAAACCACCCTGGCCGAACTCAGCGCCCTGGCCAGGAACGTCAACGCCGAAACCGCGCCCAAACTCCAGGCCGCCCTGGTTGAGCTGCAAAAGACCCTGGTGGAAGTGCAACAGGGGGTGGGCAAGGATTCGCCCTTGAACTACACCGCCGCCAAGACGCTGGAGGAACTGTCCCTGACCTTGCGGTCGCTGCGAGAACTCGCCCATACCCTGGACAACCAGCCGCAATCGATCCTGTTTGGCAAGGAGAAACAAGCCCGTGAATAAATCCCCGCACCTACTTGTCGTTCTGACCATGATCGGCGCCCTCCTTTCACTGGCAACGGGATGCGCCCCGGCCTCGCCTCCGGTCTCCTACCACAGCCTGGTGGATGCCAGCTCTGCTCCGCGTCTTGTGAAGCAGGAGGGCAGGATAGCCCTTTTAGTCGGGCCGGTTTCGGTCCCCGATCTGCTCAAGACTTCGCAAATCGCCACCGGCGAGTCGGGCGGGCGCTACCAGCTCAGCGAACAGCATCGGTGGGCCGGCGCGGTCGACCGCGAATTCGCCCGCGCCCTTGCCGAACAACTGGCCCTCAGGCTGGAGACCGAACAGGTGGCCCTCTATCCCGCCGGGCACTATCTGGAGCCAAAGCTGCAGATAGTGCTCGATATTGTGGCTATGGAAGGCCATCTGGGCAAGGAGGCGAAGCTGGACGTCCGCTGGTCGTTGGTCGACGCCAAGAGCAAGACCGCGCGGCTGACACAGCGCACAACCCACAGCGAACAGCCGGCCGATGGCGGCTACGACGCCTGGGTCGAGGCCCAGCGGCGCAATATCGCGGAGCTTGGCCAAGAGATAGCGGCCGCAATCCGCGCAATCCACTAACGCCGCGTTTTAAGCTGAGAACAGCCGCCAGCCGCACCAAGCGGGCCACGGCGCCCTGGCCGTGAGGAACAATCCATTCAGATCAGGAGGCTCGAAGCATCATGCCCCATCATCCTCCAGAGATCGTCCGCTCCACCCTGGCGGTTTTATTCATCGGCCTGCTGATCGGCACCTCGCTGTGGATTCTGCAGCCCTTTCTCTTTCCGCTCGCCTGGGCGATCATGATCGTCATCGCCACCTGGCCGCTGATGCTCAAGGTGCAGCGGACGGGCGGCAACAGGCGATGGTTCGCGGTGCTGCTCATGTCGCTGGCGCTCCTTCTGCTCCTGGTCGTTCCCCTCTCGTTCGCTCTTGCCACTCTTCTCGATAACGCCAGCGAACTGAGCACCATGCTCGACCGGCTCAAGGCCATTGATTTTGGCGCCCCTCCCTCCTGGTTTAACGAGGTTCCGATTTTCTCCCAGCAGCTTATCGAATGGTGGCGACAACTGTCGGAGATCAGTGCCGAGGAACTCACCGTCAAGCTGACTCCCCACCTCCGCACGATTCTCAGGTGGGTCGTGGGCCAGTTGGGCAACATCGGCCTTTTGGTGGCCCAGTTTTTGTTGATGGTCGTCCTGGCCGCGATCCTCTACGCCCAAGGGGAGAAGGCTTCGGAACTGGTGCACTCTTTTGCCCGCCGCCTGGCCAGCGAGCGCGGTCATGAGGTGGTCCTGCTGTCGTCAGCGGCCATTCGTAGCGTCGCCATTAGCATTGTCGGCACGGCGATCATCGAATCGATGCTCGGCGGCATCGGCCTTATCGTAGTCGGGGTACCGGCTCCTTCCCTGTTGATTGCCGCAATGTTCCTGCTGTGCATCGCCCAGATCGGTCCCGGACTGGTGCTGTTTCCCAGCGTGATCTGGCTCTACTGGAACGGCAACGCCTTCTGGGCCACGCTCCTCCTCATCTGGTCGCTGTTGGTGACAATCAGCGACAACATCATGCGCCCGCTCCTCATCCGGAAAGGGGCCGACCTGCCGTTGATGCTGATCCTGGCTGGCATAATCGGCGGCCTGGCCGCCTTTGGGGTGATCGGCCTGTTCCTCGGCCCGGTGATGCTGGCAGTCACCCACACCCTGCTGCTGGCCTGGATCAAAAATCCGGAAACCGCGCCGCTGGACCTTGCTGAGGGAGAAAAAGAGGTTGAGCAGAAAGGTGGGATCGCTCCAGAGTAGGAGCCTTCCATGACTCCGGCCAGGCTTCGGGCGACCTGTTTGCGCCGTTTTCCCCATGAAGGCGGTTACTAAACCCGGCCCGGAGAACGGCAATGAACAAATCAAAAGCACCCAAAAAGGGACCCTCGCCCCAAAGCACGGCTATAAGGTGTATGATCGGGCACGGCCTGCCCCGGATTATTCAAGGGGTGTGGCTGAGCGACATTGTTCCTGACCTTATTTTTTTCTGATTACCATCGAACCTCAGCCAGCTTCAGCCGCCGCTGGTAACTTCTGACAAACTCAGTCCTTTCTGAAACTGTATCTTGTTTTTTT
>WRFD01000104.1 GCA_009778955.1 Desulfobulbus sp. | reverse complement strand
GAGGCAATCATAGAAATTTTGATTGATAAACATTCAAAATAAATGTTCGGCCAGTTCGGCCACAGTACGCACCGGCACCAGCCGCATGTCCTCTTTTTTCTTGCCCCGCAGTTGCCGGGCAGAGGATTCGGGCATGATAAAGGTGGAAAAGCCCAACCGCCCGGCCTCGAGCAGCCGCATCTCCATCTGCCCCACGGCCCGGACCTCGCCTGCCAGGCCGATCTCTCCGCACACCACCGTGGCCGGGTCGATGGGTTTTTCGAAATAGCTGGACAGCAACGCCACCACCACCCCCAGGTCTAGCGCCGGCTCAATGATTCTGATGCCGCCGGCGATGTTGAGGAAGATGTCGTGGTCAAACAGGGTGACGCCCAGCTTCTTCTCCAGCACCGCAGTGAGCAGGGCCAAACGCTGAGGGTCGGCGCCGATGGCGGTTCGCCGGGCCGTGCCCAGGCTGGAGCGGCTGACCAGGGCCTGGACTTCGACCAGGATCGGCCGGGTTCCCTCGACGCTGGGCAGGACCACCGAACCCGGCACATTGACCGGCCGTTCGGCCAGAAAGAGCGCCGAGGGATTGTCCACCCCGGTCAGCCCGCTCTCCTGCATCTCGAACACGCCAATCTCGTTGGTCGAGCCGAAACGGTTCTTCACCGTGCGCAGGATACGGAACACCTGGCCGCGATCCCCCTCGAAATAGAGCACGGTGTCGACCATGTGCTCCAGCACCCGGGGGCCGGCGATGGCGCCGTCCTTGGTGACGTGGCCGACCAGCAAAATAGGCAGGTGGCTCGACTTGGCCAGAGCCAGTAGCCGGGCCGCGGCCTCGCGCACCTGGGTGACCGAACCCGGCGCCGAGCCGACCTCCTCGCTGTACATGGTCTGGATCGAATCCACCGCCAACAACGTCGGCCGCATGGTGGCGACCAGGTCGATCATGGCCTCGACGCAGTTCTCGGTGGAGAGGAAAATGGCCTCATCCTTGATCTTGAGCCGGCCCGCCCGCATGCGGATCTGGCGCATGGACTCCTCGCCGGTGACGTAGAGCACCTGCTTGTTCTTCGCTGCCAGCGAGGCGAGCAGTTGCAGGATCAGGGTGGACTTGCCGATCCCCGGATCACCGCCGATCAGCACCAGGGAACCGGGCACGATGCCGCCCCCCAGCACCCGGTCCATCTCGGCAATGCCGGTCACCAGGCGAAGGCACTCTTCCTCGCCAGCCGCAGCCAGGGGTTGGGCGGACGCGATGGCTCGGCCCGGCCGGAGCGCGGCTGGCTTACGCTGTTCGGTCAGACTGTCCCAGGCGCCGCAGTCGGGGCAACGGCCGAGCCACTTGCGACTGGCACAACCGCACTGGCCGCAGACAAAGAGCAGGGCCGCGTCTTTTTTCGATGCTTGCATGGGCGATCCACAATCAGATGGCGTCAACGTGCGGTTCGGCGCGTCGGGCGGCAGTGCGCCGGACTGCCCCATTTTTCCGTGGCGTTCCGGCTATGAATTCGTATGATAGCCTTATACAATGCGCCATGGCCGGGCGCAACCTGTTCGCTGGCGGCCGCGTCGCCCTTCCCAGGAGCTTCCCATGCATTATGTAGCCGCCAAAATCTGCCGAGCCAGTGAGATCGGGATCAACGGCAACCTCTTCGCCGGGACCATGCTGTCCTGGCTAGACGAGGCCTGGACGGCCTTTGTCGGCTATCTCTGCCGCAGCCAATCCCTGATCACCCTGAAAATGGAGGAGGTGCTGTTCCGGCGACCGGTCAAGATCAGCCACCATGTCCGCATCTACGCCAGCGTGCGTCGGGTCGGCACCACCTCCCTGACCATCGACGTCGAGGCCCGGCGGTTTGATTTCGGCCAAGACACGGAGGAACTCGTCTGCTCGACAGGATCGTCTTTGTCAATATCGACGACCAGGCAACCCAACCCGATCGACAGCCGGCTGCGTGTCTCCATCGACCAGTCCCTGGCCGACTTTGCCCGGCCGCGCTGAATCCGAAGAACATCATATTGAAAACACGCGACATTCTTGCTACTGTTTATCAACCAAGCAACGGTGATGGCCGATGCTGGCATTCGCCCTCGCTTAAAAAGGCTCTTTACAATAAATAGTTGAAAATGATTTGAGCGCCTGTTTTCAAACCATGGCGGGCTGGGCCTCTCTAGATATCCGTCTGCTTATTATCCTTTGGGAGGGACAGGATTTGGTCTGACGCAAAACCGGGAAGGAACAAGAGCATCATATGCGGCGGGAGTTGTGGATGGCCATGACCTTGTGCCTGGTCTTGATGGCGATGGATGGGCGGGCGGCGGGCACGGCCATGAATGCCAGGGACTTTCTCCAGCTCTGCTGGGAGGCAATGCCCCAGGCGGTCCAGGCCGCGCTTGCGGGCTGTGCGGATGCGAACGCACGAGCCCAAGAAGACAGTAGGACGGCCCTGATGTTGGCCGCTTTCAACAGTAATCCAGAGGTGATCCGCCTCTTGATAGAGGCCGGCGCCAAAGTCAACGCGCGAGATAATCAACGCGCGAGATAAAAAGGGCAAGACGGTCCTGACGATGGTCACCGAGGGCAACAAGAATCCGGAGATCATCAACATACTGGTGAAAGCCGGGGTAAAAAAGTGAAAACCAACGCCCGGCCCGGCGGGTTTGTTCGCTTTACTGGAGCATGAAGGAAAAAGCGGATCGCCTCCAGGCGCATGCGCCATAGAGCCTGTCCGGCCCGATCATCGGTTGGCGCGAGTTCCACAGGCAGTCCACCTCCCGGCCTTGTTCATGGATGATGACCGTGTACAGCAAGGGCGAGAAGAGGCCCTCACTGAAAAGTGATATCCGACCAGGCTCAATGTTCCCATAGTCCCGCGCGCTTCGTCCGGGACCACGACCTTGCCGGGACGGCCCCGTGCCTGCTTTTCGGGCGACCGCCCCTTTCCACTCACCTCATGTCAGGACGATCCCATGAACAGCCCCGCCTCCCTCCCCCTTTGCAAAACCAAGCTGGTCTGCACCATCGGTCCGGCCTCAGATTCACCGGCCATGCTGCGCCAGATGCTGGCAGCCGGGATGACCATCGCCCGGCTCAATTTCTCCCATGGCGATTTCCATGTGCACGGCGTCACCATCAAACACATTCGGGAGGCCGCCGCCGAAATGCGCCGGCCAGTGGCGATCATGGCCGACCTGCCGGGTCCCAAAATCCGCATCGGCGTTTTGGGTGAAGAACCGGTCGACCTGACCATCGGCAGCCGCTTCACCCTGACCACCGAGGAGATGATCGGCACTGCCGCGCGGGTCTCAGTGACCTTGAAGGAGCTGCCGCGCGCCGTGTCGCCCGGCGACATCCTGTTCATCAACGACGGCCTGATCCAGGTGCAGGTGGAAGAGATCGAAGGCAACGACGTCCATTGCCGAGTGCTGGTTGGCGGCACGCTACGCTCGAAAAAGGGGCTCAACCTGCCGGGCATCGACCTGGGCATCTCCGCCTTCACCGAGCACGACCGCGCCTGCCTGCGGTTCGCCCTGGAACAAGGCGTCGATGCCATCAGCCAGTCCTTTGTCGACAGTGCCGCCGACATTGACGCGGTGCGACAGGCCGCCACGGAGATGGGCTATACGCCGTTCATCATCGCCAAGATTGAGCGAGCCTCCATCCTGACCAGGATCGACGAGATCATGAAGGCCACCGACGGGGTGATGGTAGCGCGCGGCGACCTCGGGGTGGAAATCCCGATCGAGGAGATCGCCATCCTGCAAAAAATGATCACCGCCAAGGCCAACTTCTTCGGAAAGCCGGTGATCACTGCCACCCAGATGCTCGAATCAATGACCAACAACCGGCGGCCCACCAGGGCCGAGGCCACCGACGTGGCCAACGCCATCCTTGACGGCACCGATTGCGTGATGCTCTCCGAGGAGTCAGCCATGGGCCGCTATCCGCTGGAGGCGGTCCGGATGCTGGCGCTGATCGCCATGGCCACCGAACCCCACCGCTCCAGGCAGAGCTACCGCAAAACCTCGGAGCATCCGATCTTCATCGAGAGCCGCGAGGTCGACTCCATCGCCTCCAGCATTAACAGCATCGTCAACCAGACGGGCACCGTGGCCGGCATCCTCGCGCCCACCGACAGCGGCCTCACCGCCCGGCGGTTGTCGCGCTACCGGCTGCCCGCCTGGATCCTGGCGGTCAGCTCCAACAAGAAAACCTGCCGGGAGCTGCTCTTCTCCTATGGCGTCTTTCCCGTCTACGAACTCAACCACCCGGCGGATTGGACCGACTATGCCCGCGATTACGCCATGAAATACCATCTGACCGGCAGTTGCATCATCCAGACCGAGGGGCCTTCCCCGGAAACCCCGGACCGCAACCACAAGCTGGAGATCATCGATTTGCGGGAGATTTTGTAGCTTTAAGCCGAATCAAGCCTCTGTCGACCCGCCAGGTCCACGTGCTTTTTGATTGTTTTCAGCAGAGCCGACATATCAGCAGGCAAAGGGCTTTTTTCTAAAAAATAATTATTATTTCAATATATTGACTCAGCAATGTCCAGTTAAGTTTTTGCATATATGATATCGGGCATTCAGTACTGTCCGGTTAGGGATTTGCATGGAGTTTTTGGTGTAAAAAAAAGGCTCTTCGTCGTTTCAAGTGGAGTACCGCATGGTCGTTCCGCCCACCCTGATCCAGCGTATCACCTTTCTGCTTATCAGCCTCATCGCCGCTTTGGCCCTCGGCCTAGTCCTCCGGCCGTTCTTGGCTCAGCTTGTGCTCGCCTTCCTTCTGGCCAGCGTTTTCCGGCCGCCGTATCTATGGCTGCACACCCGCCTCCATGCGCCCTGGATTGCCTCCTGCCTCACCTGCCTGCTGATCACCCTGTGCGTCTTTCTGCCGCTGTTGTTCTGCATCGGCGCCCTGTCCGCCGAGATTCCCGGAGTCATCAGCCTGATCAGTGAAAACGACGTGCTCCAACTGCTCCAGCAGGGGCTACTCAGCAAACTGATGCACCGGCTTGACCTCCTGCTCGCCGGGCTTGGCATCCACATGGAACTGGAGCGGCTTCCCGGCCTGATCACCGATCTCTCCACCACGGTCGGGGTCTTCGTCTACAATCAGGTCTCGGGGTGGGCCGCCAACATCGTGCGGTTTGTCCTCCAGTTCCTCCTGGTGATCATCGGCGTCTTCTTTCTCCTGATCGAATTCGAGCGGCTGACCAACTTCCTCCTTCGACTCTCGCCGCTGCCCGAGCCGCAAAATCGGTTTCTCATCGATCGCTTCTCGACCATCTCCGGCGCCATCCTGGTCGGCAACAGTTTAAGCGGCCTCATTCAAGGAATTTGCGGCGGCATCTACTTCGCTGTGCAGGGCTTTATCTCGCCGATACTCTGGGGGTCGGTGATGGCGGTGGTGGCCTTCATGCCGATCGTCGGCATCGGGTTGGTTCTGCTGCCGACCGCCCTGATCCTCGTTCTCAAGGACAGCGGTTGGCAGGCCCTGGCAACGGTTGTGTTCTACCTGCTGCTCACCTTTGCCGTCGATTACCTGTTCAAGCCCAAATTCGTCGGCAACCAGGCAAAACTGCCGCCGCTCCTCGTCCTGTTGTCGATTCTCGGGGGGATGAACCTGTCCGGCGTCATGGGCATCATCTACGGTCCGCTGGCCCTTACGGCTTTTTTTACCTTGCTCGACATGTATCTTATTGAATACAAACCATATCTTGAACGTGGGGAAGCGGGCGGCCGCCCTGATCCGGCGGAGCGAGATTCCCAGGATCAAGCCCCCTGAAACGATGCCGTCTCCCCCCGGATTGCGCAGCGCCTCCTTGACAGGACCCGGACGATCAGGTAGAGCAGGGGGCTTGCCGGCGCTGTTGCCGGGAGTGGTCAGGACAAGGGGGGCGCCTTGGTTCGAATTCCCCGTTTTCTTCTGATTATGGAGTACTGATGGAATTCTTTGCATTGATTCAAAGCATTGTGCTTGGCTTGGTGGAGGGCCTCACGGAATTTCTGCCGATTTCCTCCACCGGCCACCTGATCATCACCGGCGAACTGCTCAACTATACCGGTGAGCAGGCCAAAACCTTCGAAATCTGCATCCAGTTGGGAGCGATCCTGGCGGTCTGCTGGCATTACCGGCAACGGCTGCTGCGGGTGACGGCTGGCATGACCCGTGAAGCCGAAGCCCGGCAATTCGTGATCAACCTGATCATCGGTGTTCTGCCCGCGGCTGTTTTCGGTCTGCTGCTGCACAAACTGATCAAGGAATATTTGTTCAACCCGGTGGTGGTGGCCGTGGCGCTGATTGTCGGTGGTTTGATCATCTTCCTGGTCGAGCGGAAGCAGCGCACACCCCGCATCGCCACGGTCGAGCAAATGGGTGCGATCGATGCGCTCAAGGTCGGGTTTGCTCAGGTTCTTGCCATGATTCCGGGGACATCCCGCTCAGGCGCGACCATTATCGGCGGCATGCTTTTCGGGCTCTCCCGCCAGGCGGCAACGGAGTTTTCTTTTTTTCTTGCCATCCCCACCATGTTTCTGGCCACTGGCTACGATGTCTACAAATCTTGGCATATGCTGGCCCAGCAGGACCTGGCCTTCTTCGCTGTGGGCTTCGTCACCGCCTTTTTCAGCGCGCTGGCGGCCATTAAGGGATTGATCCGCTATGTGGCGCACCATGACTTTACCATCTTCGCCTGGTATCGAGTGGCGTTTGGCGCCTTGGCTCTGGTCTACTTCCTCCGTTGATCCTCACAATGATTACTCAGTTGATCATGGAACTCGCGGTGAAGATTCTTGAAACCACCGCCTATGCCGGCGCCTTTTTGCTCATGGCCCTGGAAAGCATGATAGCCCCCGTGCCCAGTGAGGCGGTGATGCCCTTTGTCGGCTTTTTGGTCACCGACGGCAAGTGGAATCTCTGGTTGGCCGTGCTGGCCACCAGCCTGGGGTCGATGGTCGGGTCGCTGGCTTCCTACGGGATGGGCTATTACGGCGGCAAACCGCTGGTGCTCAAGGTGGGCAGGTACCTGCTGCTCAACCGCCACGACCTGGAACTGACTGAGCGCTATTTCAACAAGCGCCAGGGGTTGATCACCGTGTTTGTCGCCCGTTTCATCCCGGTGATCCGCCACTGCATCTCCATCCCGGCCGGCATGGGCAAAATGCCGCTGATTCCGTTCGTGCTGGTGTCGACCATCGGCGCCACCATGTGGAATGGCTTTTTGCTCTACCTGGGCATGCGCCTGCGCGAACACTGGACCGTGGTGCAGAAGTATTCCCACCAGGTCGATATCGTCATCGTGGCGGCAGCGGTCATCGGTATCGGCTGGTTCATTCGTTCCCGGCTGGCCGCCCGCAAGCGACGGCTCGACCCCTGAGCGCCGCGGCGGCGGCAAACAAGGCGGCCGAATCAATCCCTTGTGCCGCCTGAAACGCTGTTTCCCAGCCTGTCCTTGATTGCCGCCCTCCCGGCGGCCCGCTTGCCTCCCGGCTTCGGCCCTGGGAGCGGTCCAATTCGGTGGAAGCCTCTTGACGAAGAGGCCTCCCGGTATAATGTTGTTGTCAACACTGTCAAAATCGACTGTTGTGCCAAACCGTTATCCCCATTCTGCGGGATGACCTGCTTTTTTTCCATGATCAAATGGAGCACCATTATGGACCAATCCCTCAACCACGCCAAACTCCAACCTTTTTTCGTTTTCGCTTCGTGCCTGCTCTGCTTCATGCTGCTGGCCGGCGGACATCATCCCGCCTTTGCCCAGAGCAACGATGACCTGGCCTTGCTCGACCGCTCCGCCAAGGCCTTTTCCTCGATGGTGAAAAAAGCCGGCCCGGCGGTGGTGCATGTCGGGGTGGAAAAGGAAACCTCTGCCAGAGGCTTGGGCCAAAT
Source organism: Desulfobulbus sp. (assembly GCA_009778955.1). Taxonomy (GTDB): domain Bacteria; phylum Desulfobacterota; class Desulfobulbia; order Desulfobulbales; family Desulfobulbaceae; genus Desulfobulbus. Next base: position 1,323 of record WRFD01000104.1, on the reverse strand, counting down.
TCCCGACTTGTTCAACGATCCCTTTTTTGAACGGTTTTTTGGCCCCCAATTCCGTCACCCCCGATCCAATCCCAAGCAGGACAACCGGACATTCAAGCAGCAGGCCGCCGGCTCCGGCTTCATCATTGCCAGCGACGGCTATATCCTGACTAACAACCATGTGGTCGCAGACGCCAGCAAGATCACCGTGCGCTTGGCCGATAAGCGCGAATTCCAGGCCAAGGTGGTGGGAACCGATCCCCAGTCCGATGTGGCGCTCATCAAGATCGACGCCAAAGACCTGCCGATCCTGCCGCTCGGCAATTCGGACAGCCTGGAGGTAGGCGAATGGGTCATCGCTATCGGCAGCCCCTTTGAGCTGAGCCAGACCGTCACCGTCGGGGTTGTCAGCGCCAAAGGCCGCGACCGCGTGGGCATCACCGATTACGAAAATTTCATCCAGACCGACGCCGCCATCAATCCCGGCAACTCGGGCGGTCCGCTGCTCAACATCCGCGGCGAGGCAGTGGGCATCAATACCGCTATCTTCTCGCGGAGCGGCGGCTACATGGGCATCGGGTTCGCCATTCCGATCAACATGGCCAAGTCGATCGAGCAGCAGCTACGCAAAGGCGGCAAGGTCACCAGAGGTTGGCTGGGGGTCATGATCCAGGACGTCAACGAAGAACTAGCTAAATCGTTCGGCGGCAAGGTCGGCGGCGCCCTGATCACCGAGGTGAGCGACGATTCCCCGGCCAAGAAAAGCGGTTTGCTGCAGGGGGACATTATCGTGGCTATCAACGGCGAGCCGGTGGCGGATGTGGGCGACCTGCGCAACAAAATAGCCATGACCCCGCCGAATACAGACCTGAAGCTGCGGATCTTGCGTGATGGCAGTGAAAAAGATCTGGTGGTGGCTGTGGGTGAACAGCCGGCCGACATGGCCTCGCTCGGTAAGAAGACGACCGGAGCCGCCTTGAACGAGTTCGGCCTGACCCTCCAGGATTTGACCAAGGAGTTGGCCGAGCAGTTCAGCTATGCCAAGGACCAAGGCGTGCTGATCTCCGATGTCGAGGCCGACAGCCCGGCCGCCGAACTGGGCCTGCAGTCAGGCATGTTGATCGAGGAGGTCAACCGCACCAGGGTCCGAAATCTCAAAGAGTTGCAGCAGGTTCTGAAAAAAGCCGGCAGCGCCAAGCAGATTTTGTTGCGGATTCGTTCCGGCGAGCGCAGCCAATACATAGTTTTGCAGGCTAAATAGACCGTAAGGCCGCAAAGTGGCGAGAGGATGAACAAGCCGGCATGGGCAACCATGCCGGCTGAACCTGGCAATCCCTATGACGG
>WRFD01000103.1 GCA_009778955.1 Desulfobulbus sp. | reverse complement strand
GTGATGAACACATAGGCGTTGACCGAGAAAAAAGTGCTTGGAGGGTGGAATTGAAGGCCGCCAGCCCGGCACAATACTCCCTGTCGCCTCCGGCGAGATCGTTCCAGACAATGACCATTGCAGTGCAGCGGGCGAGGCCAATGAGGATAAGGCCCACCATGTAACTGTTGTTGCCGGAAAGAAAGGCAATCGCCAGCAGGAGGAACATGAGCACAGGACCGACAATCCAGTTTTGCGCCAAGGAGAGCAAAAGCGCCTCAGCAACTGATAGAGTGGCAGGAGTTATTCGGGCATAAAAAGTGAATATTCATGGTGCAGCAACTTCTATTTTACATTTTTTCCAATGTGACGCGAAACAATTTTCTTGGAAGGGGTCCCTCTTCAAATTCAGTAATATCAAGTAGTTTATAGCCTGCAGCAAGTTCATGTATTTTTTCCTTGCTGAAAAAATGGACGATAAATCCTCCCATTTCGTACATCTCATCTCCCTTATGCATGCCTTTTTTATAGTGGGAATCACCCTTATGCCTGACTGTGTAGATGCAAATTCCTTTCGGCTTCAACACTCGTCTTATTTCATCGGAAAGAAAATGAAGTTCAGGTGTTGTGAACGCCATGCAAAAAAGCATATGCGCATAGCAAGCGTCCAAAAGGTTGTTTGGGAAAGGTAGAGCTTGTCTGGCATCATGGCATATTGCAGAAATATTTTGCGAATGGCCTTGGGCAATTGCTTTTTTTTGAATCTCGGCCACGCTGATATTTGAATAATCCAGAGCATGGACATGAAATCCTTGATTCGCAAAGAAAAGAGCGTCTCGTCCCTGGCCTGCGCCTAGCTCCAAAATATTTTTTTCTCCTTTTGCCTGCAAAAAAGCTGCGGCGTATTGCGCTGGCGCGCTGGCCTCCTCCCCAAACATGTCCCTATGTTCACGGTATGTTTTCTCCCAATGCGAACATTGTGCATTTAATGTGGCTTTTTCCACAGCTATATTCATAGAGTCTCCAGGTCCATCCACATTATTTCCGCGCCTCAATATCCAGGCTGACAACGTAATCAGCAATTTCTTCGCCTTTCGGCAGGGCGCCGGCGATTTGCTTGTACAAGGGGTCGTTCCAGTTTTGCATATTACGTACATAGTCGGGTTTGGGCGTCAGGACGATGGAGTTGAAGCCGGTTTTTTCCAGCATGGCCCTGGTTTCTTCCGCCAATGCCGCCCCGGCCACACAACCAACCAGGGCCGCAGCCATTTTTTGGACATTGTCGGGCAGGGGCTTCAACAGCGCCAAGTCCGAAACAGACACCTTGCCGCCAGGCTTGAGCACTCGGAAGATTTCGCGCCAGACTTGGGGTTTGTCAGGGGAGAGGTTGATGACGCAGTTGGAAAGCACCACATCCACGCTGGAATCCGGCACGGGCAAGTATTCTATTTCGCCCAGGCGAAACTCCACATTATCCAGGCCGGTATGCTGCCGGTAGTGTTCAATGTTCCTCCGGGCCTTGGCAAGCATTTCCGGGGTCATGTCCACACCGATCACCCGCCCGGAAGCCTTCACTTTTTCACCTGCCTGGAATACGTCGAAACCACCGCCGCTGCCGAGATCGAGCACGATCTGGCCTTCCTGCAAAGCTGCAACGGCAACAGGGTTACCGCAGGAAAGTCCCATGTTGGCGCCGTCCGGCAGCATGGCAAGGGATTTCGCGTCGTAGCCCACGGCTTGCGCCAGTCGGGCGGGATCAACCTGACCGCAACGCTGGGCTGAGCCGCAGCAAGAAGATTGCTGCCCAGTGGCAATGGCCGCGTATCCGGCGCGCACTGTTTCTTTGACCTGTTCATTGGATGTGTTTTTGTTTAGCCTACTCATAAAAAAACTCCTCTCTTTGGTTATGATTTGTTGTCTTCATGGCAGGGTGGCAGGAGTTCCGGCGCTACTCCGCATTCAACCCGGAATCTCCAAGACTGATCAAGGTTGCCGGAACAGCACTCATTCGTCAGGTACGCAATAGTTTCCAGCATCAGGGGAATGTTTGCCCGGTATCGCGTGTTGCGGCCTGCCCGCTCCATGCTGGCAAGCCCGCTGTAGACGATGGTTTTCAGATGAAAGGAAAGGTTGGTCTTCGGGAGGGCCAGCATCCGGGCAATCTCCCCGGCAACCAAGCCATCCGGCGCATATTTGACCAGCAGCCGAAAGATGGAAAGCCGGGTTTCGGAAGTCAGGACTTCAAAAATGGTTGTGGCGGTTTTGGGTTCCATTGGGCAATAGTTCAACATCGGTTGAACAATGTCAAGAAAGGAATGTCAAGAGGGCCAACAACAGTAATGTCCGGATAGGGATTTACATGGAGTTTTTGGGCGTAAAATAATTACATAACATGCTGAATTTTCATTGTATTGGTTCTTCGGGAAATGGACAAATCTGCCGTTTATGATAAACCATCATGAACGGAGGTGAAGTCCATGAGCAAGAAGCGTCACAATTACAGCCCTGAGGAGAAGGTTTTGATTATGAAGCGTCACCTGGTCGGCCGGGAAACGGTTTCCGATTTGTGCGACGAATACCAGTTGCTGTATTCGCTGTCGACCTTTTCCACAACGCCCGGTATGGCGGGTATAGGCTCCCTGACTTCCCCGAACAACTGTACGGCTTCTCGTCCATGCATATCACCGGCCTTGCCGGGTCGTATGGCCGGGAGTACACTTCAAGCACATCCTCCATCGCGGACACGAACGCGGCGTTTTGTTCGGGCGGAATGCACCAATACGCCTTCAGATGCGGCTTACATTGTGTTTTTTTAAAACGCGCTGGACGGATTTGAACGAAATGCTATCGATGTAGTTCAGCTCCACGCACTTGTCCGCCAGCAGGCGAAGGCTCCACTTCGCGCAGCCTTCAGGCACGGGGCTGCAGGCCAGTGCGATGATATGCGCTTCGACTTCGCCTGTAATCTTCGGCTCAACGGGGGGAGTCTCCCGCTTCTTCCGCTGCAAAAATTCTGCCACGGCGCCCGCCGCGAAAAATGCCTTCTTCGCGTCGTTCACGCATTGCCGGGATACCCCGATCTTGTCCGCTGTCTGCGCCTGCGTCAATGGCTTTCGCCCATCTGCCTCGTCGAGATCAAGGATTATCTTCGCCCTGTTCACCAGCTTTACGCTACGCTTCCCAGTCTTGCTGAATTTCTCAAGCTCGCCCCGCTCTGCCGGGCTGAGTTCAATCTTGACGTGTTTTCCTCTCATCTGCAGCCACCTCGTTTTTTTTTCAAGATGGCGTTTACATAACATATCGATATAAAATTGTAAGTCTTTAAAAGACACAAAATGCTAGTTTGCTGCTGATCTGAAGACCGTCAGTTTTCAGGATTTTTTCGTCGTCTTCACCAGGCGGCATAGGGAACCGGGTCGGTCAGTCCGGCCTCGCGGAATCCCCGCAACCTCAGTTGACAGGCGTCGCACCGGCCGCAGGCCAGCTCGCCAACCGGATCGTAACAACTGTGGGTCAGGCCGTAATCCATGCCCAGTTCCGTTCCCCTCAGGATGATCTCCTTCTTGCTCAAATGGATGAGCGGCGCGTGCAGGCGGAACGGCGCGCCAGCGGCGCCGGCCTTGGTGCCCAGGTTGGCCATTTGTGCGAAGGCATCGAGAAATTCGGGCCGGCAGTCCGGATAGCCGCTGTAGTCGATGGCGTTGATCCCCAAGAGGATGTCGGCCGCGCCCAAAACCTCGGCCCAGGCAAGGGCATGGGCCAGGAAGATGATATTGCGTCCGGGCACGTAGGTGGCCGGGATGTGCTGGTCCATCCCGGCCAGGGGGCGATCCTTGGGCACCTCGATGGCATCGGTCAGGGCCGAGCCGCCGATGGCGTCGAGGTCGACCCGCAGGACCAGATGCCGGACCGCGCCAAAGTGGCGGGCAATGGCCTTGGCTCGTTCCAGCTCGACCGCCTGGCGCTGGCCGTAGTGGAAGCTGAGACAGTTGCAGGCAAACCCTTGGGAGCGGGCGATGGCCAGGACCGTGGTCGAATCGAGCCCGCCGCTGAGCAACACCACCGCTTGTTGTGCATTCATAGGCAATCCGTTGAGTATCCCGTAGGATAAAAGGGTATTTTTTCACGGATGGTGACGGCCTGCGGGCAGACCTCCGCCCAGTAGGCGAGAAAGCGGACGCCCCGGCCGGCCGCCCAAGCTACGGTGTCGGCATATACCGGGTCGATAGCCGCCGCCGGCGCGCAGTGGGCGGCATCGCTTCTCTGGACGCAAAACAGCGTCGCCGCACCGCATCCGCTGGCCGCCAACTGGGCCAAGTGGCGCAGGTGTTTGGCGCCGCGATCGGTGACTGCATCGGGAAACAGGGCCACCTTGTTTTCCGCCAGGGAACAGTTCTTGACTTCCAGATAGACCGTGCCGGCCTCAGTTTCAAGGCGGAAATCCAGCCGGCTGCCGGCTGCAACCTTGACCTCCGGGGTGATCGAGCGCAGGGCGCCGAAATCGTCGATCACGCCGTTTTCCAGCGCTTCCCGGACAAGATAGTTGGTCCGCCCGGTATGGACCCCGATCCATACGCCGTTCTCCTGAACCATTTCCAGGGTCCAGGGATATTTTCTCCGCAAGCTGTCGGAACGGCTGATCAGCACCGGGCTTCCCGGGGTCGAGCAACCGCGCATGGAGCCCGAATTGGGACAGTGGACGGTTAGGGCTTGGCCGTCGGCCAAAAGGACGTCGGCAAGAAACCGTTTGTAGCGTCGTAGCAGGGTGCCTGTCTGGCAGTTGGTCGGCAGGAGCATTATGATGGAGTCAGTGCCGGAAAAACGGAGCTAACCGAGGGGTGAGACTGGAATTTTTTGCGCAAATCATGTATATTTTAATAAGAATATGGTATCGAGAAAAAGCGGCAGCAAGCGCGAAGTGTCCCACCCCGGGACAGCAACTGCCGGACAACGCCTCTGGCTTTTCTGCTTTCGATGCATGGGAACAGCGGCAGGTACGTTGGTCAGCTTGCCCATCCAAAGGTACAGATCTCGTCGTTCCGGCAATATAACAGCTTCTTCCCCAATAATCCAACCGCAAAGGAGCATCCACTATGAAACTCGGGCTCAATGGTCTTGGACGAATCGGCAAATTAACCTTGTGGAACCAACTCTCCCGGCGATATTTTTCGGAGATCGTCGTCAACATCGGCCGGAATGTCGGTGGGGGGCTCGAGGATATCGCCACCGCCATCGAAAAAGATTCCACCTATGGGCGGCTCAGCATATACCTCCACGGGTTCAAGGGTGGTCGGGTGATCGAGAATCTTGACGAGGAGAAAGGCTCGATGACCATCAACGGCACACCGGTGACCTTTCTGCGCAAGGCGCGCAATCCCAAGGATATCGAGTGGAAGGCAAACCAGGTGCGGCTGGTGGTCGATGCGAGCGGCGCCTTCATAGACCCCACCGCTGATCCCAATGAAGGTAAGGGCGCGGCGCGTGGACATCTCATGGCGGGTGCGGAAAAGGTCATTTGTTCCGCCCCGTTCAAGATCAAGGCAAAGGGACTTGACATGCCCGAGGACGCGGTGACGTGCGTGATGGGCATCAACGACGACGATTATGATCCGTCCCGACACAACGTCATTTCTGCCGCATCGTGCACCACCACCTGTCTGTCTTACATGATCAAGCCGCTGCTCGATCACTTCGGCGCCAGCCGGATGCTGTCCGCATCCATGGTCACGGTGCACGCGGCCACCGGCTCCCAGGAGGTGTTGGACCGTCTGCCCGGCGCTGGCGCCACGGACCTGCGTAAAAACAGATCGATCCTCAACAATATCATCCTGACCACCACTGGCGCCGCCAAGGCCTTGGGACTGGTCATTCCCGAGATGAAGAGCATCGGCTTCATCGCCGAATCGGTGCGCATCCCGACCTCCACCGGATCGCTGATCGTCCTGGTCCTTAATCTCCAGGATGAACTCGAAAACCCGATCAAGCGCGACCTGTTGCACTCGATCTACGAGGAGTACGGCAAGACCAGTCCCTATCTGATTTTTTCCAAGGAACAGAACGTGTCGTCCGATATCATCGGCATGCCCAGAGCGGCGGTAGTGATCGAGTCCACTGAAATCCACACCCGCACGGCCGCCATCAGGGTCAATCTGCAGCACCTGAAGGGAGTCAAAGTAGAGACAGCCAGCGCCTCGCCCATTCTGGAGGTGCCGCTGACCCAGGCTGTCATTTACGGCTGGTACGACAACGAAATGGGCAGTTACACCAACATGCTGGCCGAGTTAACTGTTTCGGTGGCCGAACGGCTGGTGTGACCGTCCGGCCGCTACGCCTAGAGGACCTGCCCTGGATCGAACGGATCGAGCGGCAGGGCATGCCTTCGCCCTGGAGCGAGGCGGCGTTGCGGGAGGAGATCGGGGCTGCCAACGGCTTTGCCCTGGTGGCGGCATGTGGGGAGACGGTGTGCGGCTATGCGTTTTTTCGGACCATTCTCCCGGAAAGCGAACTCCTGCATCTGGTGGTCGCCCCGGAGTGGCGGCGCCGGAGGGTGGCCACGGCCCTGCTGGACCAGGCCGTGACCGGGTTGGCCGCTCAGGGCTGCACAGTCTGTTTCCTTGAGGTTCGGGCGTCGAATGTCGTGGCCCTGCGGCTCTATGCCCGAACCGGTTTCGTCTGGACAGGCACACGCAAACATTATTACAGCCAGCCGGTCGAGGATGCCCTGCTTTTGACCAGGGATATTCCACCGGCAGGGGGAAAACACCATGAAGACATTGCGGGATATTGAACTAGCGGGCAAGAAGGTGCTGGTGCGGGTCGATTTCAATGTGCCCATGAACGATGCCGGCGAGATTACCGACGATCTGCGCATCCGTACCGTGTTGCCGACTCTTCGCTATTTGATTGAACAAAAGGCCCGGGTGATTGTCTGTACCCACATGGGGCGGCCCAAGGGACAGCGGGTGGATAAGTACTCGCTGGCGCCGGTGGCGGCGCACTTGGCCCGGCTTTTGGACTGCCCGGTGCCGCTGGCCGGGGACTGCATCGGTCCGGCAGCGGCCGAAGCGGTCGGACAACTCAATGACGGCGGGATCCTCATGCTGGAAAACCTGCGCTTTTACGCTCAGGAAGAGAAGAACGATCCTGATTTTTCCCGTCAATTGGCCGCGCTTGCCGATGTGTACGTCAACGACGCCTTCGCCGTTTCGCACCGCGCTCACGCCTCTGTGGTAGGGGTCACCGAGTTTGTCAGGGAAAAAGCGGCCGGTTTTCTCCTCCAGCAGGAGATGGAATATTTTCACCGGTCGATCGACAATCCCCAGCGGCCGCTGGTGGCCATTGTCGGCGGGGCCAAGGTGTCCGGCAAGCTCGAAGCCCTGCGCAACATGCTGGAACGGGTCGACAAGATGATCATCGGCGGGGCCATGGCCAACACCTTTCTCAAGAGCCAGGGGCATGGCGTGGGCGCCTCCAAGGTCGAGGACGACCTGATGGATACCGCCACCGAACTGTTGCGCCGCGCCAAGGAGCGAGACGTCAAAATTTACCTGCCGGTGGATGTGATCGCGGCCGACCGCTTTGCCCCGGATGCGACCTGCAAGCAGGTCACTGTTCAGGATATTCCGGACAACTGGATGGCGCTGGATATCGGCCCGGCCTCGGTCATCTGTTTCAACGAGGTGCTGGCCGACGCCAAGACCATCGTCTGGAACGGCCCCATGGGCGCCTTCGAAATGGCCGCCTTTGCCCGCGGCACCATGGCTCTGGCGCACACGGTGGCGGCCTCGCATGCCTTGAGCGTCACCGGCGGCGGCGATTCCAATGCCGCCATCAACCTGTCAGGTGAAGCAGCCAATATTTCCTACATGTCAACGGGTGGCGGTGCCTTTCTCGAGTTGATGGAAGGCAAAATGCTGCCGGGCATCAAGGCCCTGGAGTAAGGTCAAAGCACCCGATCGTTTGTCCGCGTCCTTACCGATCAACTCTTGCAGCAGGAGCTTGCCATGAACAGACGTCCGCTGATTGCCGGCAATTGGAAAATGTATCTGACCGGTGCTGAAGCCGTACGGCTTGCGCAGGCAGTCGCCGCAACCAGTGGCGCCTGTCTGGATCGCGATGTCATGGTGGCTCCTGCTTTCACCGCTCTGGCCAAGGTTTGCGAGGCGGTTAGGGATACACCTCTGCAGGTCGCCGCGCAAAACGTCGCCTGGGGAAAAGAGGGCGCGTATACCGGCGAGATTTCACCGATCATGCTGGCGGACCTTGGAGTTCGTCTGGCCATTGTCGGACATTCCGAGCGTCGCCAGATTTTTGGCGAGAGGGATGCCATGATCAACCGCCGTCTGCTCGGCGCCCTGGCCGGCGACCTCCAACCGGTGCTCTGCGTTGGTGAAACCTTGGAAGAAAGGGAAGCGGACCACACTTTTTCCGTGTTGGAGCAACAGATGCGGCAGTGCTTGCAAGGGGTGGCAAAGGGAGAGATGCGCCAGATGATCCTTGCCTATGAGCCGGTCTGGGCCATCGGCACAGGCAAGACAGCCACCAAGGAGCAAGCCCAGGAAGTTCACGCCTTCCTGCGGCGATTCCTGGCGGAGGCATACGAGAAAAGCGTTGCCGATGAGGTGCGAATACTGTATGGTGGCTCGGTTAAGCCAGAGAATATTGACAGCCTGATGGCGCAATCGGATATTGACGGGGCACTGGTTGGCGGTGCGGCCCTGAATGCCGAATCTTTTGACAGGATCATTCGTTTTCAATGACAACCCTACTGATCGTTGTTCATACCATTGTCTGCCTGTTTCTGATCTGCATCGTTTTGTTGCAGCACGGTAAGGGTGCGGATATCGGTGCAACGTTCGGCGGATCGAGCCAATCGCTGTTCGGCACCGAAGGTCCTATTCCTCTGCTGAATAAAATTACGACGTTTGCCGCAATTGTCTTCATGGGGACATCGATCACCCTAGCCTATCTCTCCGCTCATAAGACTTCGGGAACGATCATGAAAGACCTGAAGGTGCAGGAAGAACAGATCCCGGCGCAGCAGGCGCCGATTACCGTGCCGATACCCGCAGCACCGCAGGCAACGAATGAGGCTCCGAAGGGGGCCGGAGAGCAGCCGTCGAAACAATAAGAAGTATATTGCCGAAGTGGTGGAATTGGTAGACACACTATCTTGAGGGGGTAGCGGCCTACGGTCGTGCGAGTTCGAGTCTCGCCTTCGGCACCAAAGCATAAT
>WRFD01000102.1 GCA_009778955.1 Desulfobulbus sp. | reverse complement strand
TGGTGAAGATCCTTGGCAAAAAACTCCAAGGCCAGACTGGTGTCACCGGCCAGAAAAGCCACCGTTCCCGCAAACCCTGAACCGAGGAAGGAATCGCCGTGCCGCTCCAGCAACAACCGCAGATCGTCCAGACGGCCCTGCAGCAGATAGGCGCCGGCCAGCAGACGGCGGAAGGGAACCCGTTCACCCGTCGGAACAGTCTGGGCCTGTTCGTTTTCCAGATAGGCAAAGATGGCGGGAAAATGGTGCAGGCTCTCCAGTGAATGCCGGACAACCTGATCCAGGAGAAAAAACTGAAGCGAACCGGGCAGGGCGGCGAACCAGTCCGGATCAAAGGCCCGGGCGGCCACGAGCACCGCCGGCGGTTCGATGTCCAGGTGCCGGCGGCATTCCCTTTCAAGGAACTCCAAGGCCTCATCCAGCTTATCGAAGTCCTGGTTGTATAACCCGATGCGAAATTGCCGCAGGGCCCGCCAGCATCTGGTCGGCCATTTGCCGTGCGTGTAATCGACTGGTGCTGCTTTTTCGATCAGGGAGGCCAGCCGGACAAACCGTTTTTGGCTGACGGCTTGCCGGGTCAGCAACTCTACCAGCACGGGCAGACACTGATTTTTTGTATTGAGAAAGCCCTGGTGCCGCAGCCGGACGACCATCTCGCCGATCTCATCGCTGGTGGGGCGACGGTCTCCGAACAACGAAGGATCAAGACCGACCAAACATTTCCCTAAAAAACCTGCGGAAACAGGCTCATAGACAATGGAGACGAATTGCAGGAGCAACTGCTCCGCTGCAGGAAGGGCGGCGACGGCCTGGAAGGCGGCAACCTGGTCGAGAGGAGGAACAGGTGGCGCCAATGGGAGAGGTGTGCTTGATGCTTTCACAACGCCTTTTGTCCGCCTGAAACAACTTGCTGAAAATCAACAGGGCACTGTTCTTCCCCTGCGGTTCCGGGCGTTCCCCCGGGCGCGTCCAAGATATTCCCCCCATAGGCCTGGCATCCGGCGGCCGGTCCAGCCAGGGAATATGATCACGGGCGCGCTGCTCTTACTGCAGCATTCTGGCATTGGTCCAGATGTACGCCTCTTTTCTCAACTGGCCGAGCCAGTCGGCCAAAAGAATGTTTTTCTCAACCTCATGCAACTGCTGTTCGAGAAGACGACGCTTGGCGGCATCCATCTCGCCCTTGCCCTGACGGGAATCGAGAATTTGGTACAGATAAAAGGTGGTATCGGCAGCGATTACTTTATCGGGAAAGTCCTCTCTGTCCACACGGGAAAAGGCATCCTGCCTGATGTTCTCGGGCAAGGCGCCGGTGGCTCCACTCCGTTTCAGATAGTCGCTTTCATGGCGTGCCAGACTTGCCGGCCATTCTTTCTGTTCCCGGGCCTTGTGCAGCAATTCCTCGGCAGTGGTCCTGGCCAGCTCGACGCTTTTCTCCTTCGTGTAATCGACGATCGCCCTGTCGCGGACCGCAGCAAGCTCAGGCACCACCGAATCCTTGGCATCCTCTACAAAAAGAATGGCATAGCCGTTTGCGATCTCCACCAGGGAACTCAACTCCCCCTTGCGCAGACCAAAGGCGGCTTGTGCAAAGGCGGGATCCTTGGCCATCCCTTCCTTGGGGGGGGCGTCCTGAGTGAAGAAATCGGTCTTCAGGACCGGATGGGCGTCGGCTGTTTCGCTGTACTTGACCATGCTTCCGGCTCTGATGATGGCCTCATAGGCGGACGACGCCCGCTTGAAAGTGATCGCCTTCACCCCTTTTTGCTCCAGCTCCCTGCGAATGGAAGGAGTCGCCTCCGCCAGGGTGTGCGTCTGGGCGGGCGTGATCTCTTCGAGCTTGATGATATGGAAACCGAACGGGGTTTCCACCAGGTCGCTTACCCCGCCTTTTTTCAGGGCAAAAACGCTCTCCTCAAACGGCTGCACCATCTGGCCGCGGGCGAAAAATCCCAGATCGCCGCCCTGCCCCTTGGTCGCGTCCTCGGAGAACTGGCCGGCAAGCTTGGCAAAGTCTTCGCCGGCCCTGATCCGGGCCAGGACCTTTTCGGCCTGCGCTTTCTTGGCGTTCTTAGTCTCCGGGGAATCCTCGGCGGTCATCCTGAACAGAATGTGTCGGGCCCGCCGCTTTTCGGGTATGTTGTAGGTCTCGGTATGATCTTGATAATAGGATTGTATAGCCTCGTCATTCACCGTCACCTGCCCCAGATCGTCCTCGAACGAAAACACCAGGTAGAGCAGCTTGCGTTGCGGGGCGGTCTTGTATCGACTCTTGGCCGTTTCATACCAGGAGGCAAGGGCATCGTCGGTCACCTGGACCTGGGCGATATAATCGTCGCTTTGCACCGAGCCGTAGGCCACCTTGATTTCCTGGTCAATGTGGTCGATCCAGTTCCGCACATCCTGCTCGGGCACCACGGCAAACGAATCAATGGCCCTGAGTATGCGGGTTGTGAGCAAATCATTGCGAATGCCGGCCTCGAACGATGAGGGGGAAAGTCTGTTCCGCTCCAACACCGCCTTGTAATTGGCAAGATCGAATCGGCCATTGACGTTGAAGACGTCCATCTCCTTGATCTTACGCTGGATAGCTTCCTTGCTGATGATGATTCCCGTCTTTTCGGCGCCCTGCCGCAGCAGCTCCTCCCGAATCAACTGGTCGAGCACCTGCTCCTTCAGCTCCGTGCCCTGTAACAGTCCGGGGGGAAGTTGGCCACCGAACTGCTGCTTGTAGTTCTCGACCGTTTGCTCATATCTCTGCTGAAAATCGCGGTACGGCATTTCCTTGCCGTTGACCACGGCCAGGGCATTGGGGTTATCCTTCATTTTTCCCCCAACCCCCCAAAAGATGAACACCAGGGCGATGATGACCACAATCGCTTGAACGACAACCGATTGTGCATTTTTTCTAAGTATATTCAGCATGATAGATACAACCTCTCGAACGGCCCGACGATATCCTGATTTTTTTAAGTCCGCATTATGTTCAATTTGTCAGCAAGTTACCAGAGAAAAATGTACCCGAAAACTGACAAAACAGCGACTGAGTCGCCATCCAAAAAAATCAGGGTGATTGCTTGACAAAGCACACCCCCTATAGTATTAAACTGAGGATTTTTTAGATCAGGCTTCCATTACTCACCATAGTTAAACACACTGGCTTAAAACACTGGCCAAGGAGGAACACATGGCAACTATTGAGCACAAGGGCAAATCCTACGAGGTAGACGAAGACGGCTTCTTACTGAAGGGCGCCGAAGAGTGGGATGAGAACTGGGTTGATTACGTCAAGACCGTTGAAGGTATCGCCGAGATCACCGATGAGCATCAAAAGGTCATTGATGCCCTCCAAGAGTACTACAAGAAGAACGGCATTGCCCCCATGGTTCGTATCCTCTCCAAGACCACCGGTTTCCCGCTGAAGCGCATCTATGAGCTGTTTCCGTCTGGTCCCGGTAAGGGAGCCTGCAAAATGGCCGGCCTGCCGAAACCCACCGGTTGCGTCTGATCGACCAGTTTTCGCTTTTCGCACAAAAAAGGCTGCCTTTTCAGGCAGCCTTTTTTGTTTCCTCTGCTTTCGGTCGGCGCGAATCAAGGCAAGGGCAGTCTTCCCTGTCCCGCCTCGACCTTGTTCAAAACGACATTTCCAGAAAATGGGTGTGGAACCGAGTCAGGTCTGCCCCACATTTTCCGCACAAAAATTTCACATCGCCGAAGATCTCGGTGGTATTGTCCTCCGGAGTGAACGACCCGTCGCTGTTTTGCTGGTAATGGGTCGTCACCAGAACGTTTTCGGCAATTTCAACGAAATGCTTGGCATTGCCGCACTGGTGGCAGACAATGCGCCCGGCGGGATCACCGGTGGGTATGTGGACTTTTTGCATAATTTTTCAGTAGATAGGTTAGTTAAAAGGCGGCCAAAACCTTGCTGCCCCACGTGCCAGCCTCGCGGCTCAGGAGCCATAGCGGATGACCAGGGGGCCGGTTTCTCCCTTGGGTTCTTCCTCATGCCAGTCAACCAGGGTGACCACGGCATAGGGGGAACCGATCGATAGCCAGGCGAACAGGGCATCCACCTGGGGCGCATCTCCTTCGCACAGCACAAGCACCGTACCGTCGGGTTGATTCTGGACCCAGCCGGAGACCCCGAGCCGATTTGCTTCCTGCCGGGTGTATTCGCGAAACGCAACCCGTTGCACCCGGCCGTGCACGACTGCCCTGATTCGCTTGCGGCTCACCTCCCTCTCTCCCCACTGATCCCATTGACCAGGGCAAGAAATCCTGCCTCGGAAAGTATTGCCAGCCGCATCTCCTCGGCCTTGCGCTTCTTGCTGCCCGCCTTGTCGCCGACAACCACATCCGTCACCCTCTGACCGATGCTCGTGGACACCTGGCCGCCGTGAGCCTTGACCAGTTGCTTGGCCTCCTCCCGGGAGAGCGTCTGCAAGGCGCCGGTGAACAAAAACACCCGGCCAGCCAGAAAGGTTTGATTGGGCGCCTCAGCCCGCACCACCACGCCCAACCTGGCGAGTTGTTCGACCATTTCCCGGTTTTCCCGGTCCTGGAAATAGGCGCCCAGCGATTCCGCCGTCTGCTCGCCGATCCCGTCGACCTGAAGCAGTTGTTCTTTGTTGGCCGCCATCAGCTGGGAAAGATCGGCAAAGTGGCGGGCCAACAGGCCTGCGGTCACCTCTCCCACATGCCTGACGCCAAGGGCGCCTATCAATTGGGCCAGCCCCAAGTTTTTTCTGCCGGCAATGGCTTGCAGAACATTTTGGGCCGATTTTTCGCCCCAGCCGTCGAGACCGGACAGGCGGCCGGGATCAAGGCGAAAAAAATCAGGGATCGTGCGAATCAACCCTTCGCTGACCAACTGTTCCACGTTTTTTTTACCCAAGCCCTCGATATCCAATCCGCTTTTCCCGGCAAAATAGATCAGCTTCTGGAGATTCTGGGCCGGGCAGTAGCGATTGCCGCACCGAGCCACGGCTTCTCCGGGGGCCATGAGCAAGGGCGCGTCGCATTCGGGGCAGGCGGCGGGAAAAACGATCGGCTGTTCGCGGCCGGTGCGCTGCTCGCCGATGACCCTGACGATCTCTGGGATGACATCGCCGGCCCGTTGCACCAGGACCGTGTCGTGGACCCGCAAATCCTTGCGTTCGATCTCGTCCCGGTTATGCAGGGTGGCCCGTTTGACCACCACGCCATTGACCTCGATCGGCCGCAAATGGGCCACCGGCGTCACCGCGCCGGTCCGCCCCACCTGGAATTCGACCGCCTCAACCACGGTGGTCGCCTGCGCGGCCGGGAACTTCCAGGCCACGGCCCAGCGGGGGGCACGCGCAGTGGCGCCCAGACGCTGCTGCCAATCCATGTCATCCACCTTGACGACCATACCGTCGATCTCATAATCCAGGTCATGGCGGATGTTCGCCAGATGCCGGTAGCGGGCCTCGACCTCCTGTTGATCGTTGCACAGCGCGACCAGATCGTTGACCGGAAACCCGAGTCCGGCCAGCATAGTCAGCACGGCCTGCTGGCTGGAAGCCGCAAGAACCTCAGGGTTGCCGACCCCATAGACAAAAAAGGCCAAGGGCCGCCGGGCGGTAATTTTCGGATCGAGCTGGCGGAGCGAACCGGCCGCGGCATTGCGCGGGTTGGCAAAGGGCGCCTCGCCCTCCTGTTCACGCTGCCGGTTGAGTTGAGCGAAAGCCCGCTTGGGCAAAAACACCTCGCCCCGGACCACCAGTTGTTCCGGTCCTGTTGTCGAACCGGCAGCGGCAAGAAGCCTGAGCGGGATTACGGCCACGGTTTTCAACTGGGCGGTGATATTTTCGCCGATCAGGCCGTCACCCCTGGTGGACCCCATGACCAGCACACCCTGTCGGTACACCAACTCCACCGCCAGGCCGTCGAGTTTGGGCTCAGTCACGTATCGGAGCGGCTCGTCCGTCTTCAGATAGCGCCGCACCTTGTCTTCGAAAGCGGCAAACTCACCTCCATTGAAAATATTGTCCAGGCTGAGCATGGGCGAGACATGCTCAGCCGGCGCAAAGGCGTCCAAGGGTGGTCCGCCGACCCGGCGGCTGGGCGAATCCGGGGTGACCAGTTGCGGATGCGCCGCCTCCAACTCAAGCAGTTGCCGGAACAGGGCATCGTACTCGCCATCGGCAATCAGCGGATCATCGAGCACATAGTAGCGGTGGGCATGAAAGCGGATCCGCTCCCGCAACCGTGCAAGCCGCTCAGCCGTCTCCTGGACCATGCGATCACATATCCTCGAGCAGCACGCCGCCCTTGGCAATGTTGTCCCGGCTTTCCTCGTCGATAAAAATCAGGATGGAATCTTTCGGCTTGCTGATCGCCTCGGAGATCACCTCGGTGACGCCTTGGGCGATTTTTCGTTTTTGTTCCCTGGTGAGCGTTCCCGCCACCCGGATACTGACATATGGCATGCGTCCTCTCTGGTTCATGGTTGGCAATGCACTGTGCATCCGCCGCGCCCCTCGGCCGGAACCGGGGCCACGCCTCGCGCCTTTTTGCAAGACAAAGATCGGCAATGCAGGTAAAAGATAGCAGAAATCGGCGGTCTCGTCGATGTGCATTGCAACCGGTTGATTGAAACCGAAGCCTTCCCTGACACCAAGGAAAAAATATGCACGTAATCGTCACCGGCGGAGCCGGGTACATCGGCAGTCACACCTGCCTGGAACTGCTCAACGCGGGCTACCAGGTCACCGTGATCGACAACCTCTGCAACAGCAGCCGCGCGTCACTTCGCCGGGTCGAAGAACTGACCGGGAAGTCCCTTGCCTTTTTCGAGGTCGACCTGTTGGATACGAGCAGGCTGCGCGAGGTGTTCGCCCTCACCCCGGATGCATCGGCGGTCATCCATTTCGCCGGGCTCAAGGCGGTGGGCGAGTCAGTGGCCAAGCCCTGGCTCTACTACCACAACAACCTGGTTTCGACCCTCAACCTGTGCCGGGTCATGACCGAACACCAGGTGACCGACATTGTCTTCTCTTCCTCGGCCACCGTGTACGGCGATCCGGCCTCAGTGCCCATCCGCGAGGATTTTCCGCTGTCCTGCACCAACCCCTATGGCCGCACCAAGCTGATGATCGAGGATATCCTGCGCGATCTCCAGCAGGCCAATCCCCAATGGAACGTGATTCTCCTGCGCTATTTCAACCCGGTCGGCGCCCATGTCAGCGGCAGGATCGGCGAGGATCCCAACGGCATTCCCAATAATCTCGTACCGTACATCGCCCAGGTGGCGGTCGGCAAGCTGCCGGAACTCTCGGTCTTTGGCGACGATTACCCCACCCCGGACGGCACCGGCGTACGCGACTACATCCATGTGGTCGACCTGGCCCGCGGCCACCTGAAGGCCTTGGAAAAGCTGAGCGACCGGCCCGGAATGGCAATCTACAACCTCGGCACCGGCCAGGGTTATTCGGTGCTGGAGATGGTCGCCGCCTTCGGTCGGGCGAGCGCCAGGCCGATCCCCTATCGCATCGCCCCCCGCCGGCCCGGCGATATCGCCCAATGCTATGCCGACCCGTCCCTGGCCGAACGCGAGCTGGGCTGGCAAGCCCAGCTCGGCATCGAAGAGATGTGCGCCGACAGTTGGCGCTGGCAGGCGGCCAATCCAGATGGCTACCGATAGCGCCGCCTTGTCGGCGTCATCCGGACCCGCCCCGCAAGTGGCCTCAGCCAACCAAGGCCTGACCATGCCCACCCCCGAAGACACCCTGTACACCGCTGGCGCAGTAGCGGAGGATTTCGCCTTCAATGACCGGGTGGCGGATGTGTTCGATGACATGCTCAACCGCTCGGTCCCCTATTACCGCACGGTGATCGACGGCATGGCGCAGCTTCTGGCCTGTCATCTCACGGCCGGCGCCACGGTCTGCGACCTGGGCTGCTCGACCGGCACTACTTTGCTTGAACTGGCCCGGCGGCTGCCGGAATTGCAACTGCGCTATGTCGGCATCGACAACGCGCCAGCCATGCTCGCCAAGGCGCGGAGTAAAAGCGCCATGTTCAGCAAAAGCGATGTGCTGCGCTTCGTCGAGGCCGACATCACCACCTGCCGACTGCCCCGGTCCGAGGCCATCATCTGCAACTACACCCTCCAATTTCTCCGGCCCCTGACCCGGCAAACCTTTGTCCGGCGTCTGCACGAGGCCATGCCCGCCGGCGGCATCCTTTTTCTCGGCGAAAAGACCATCTCCCATGCCGGCCGGCTCAACCGCGACTTCATCGACATCTACCATGCGTTCAAAAAACAGCAGGGATATTCGGAACTGGAAATCGCTGCCAAGCGGGAAGCCCTGGAAAATGTCCTGATCCCCTTTTCGCTGGAGGAAAACATCGCGCTGCTGCGGGAAGCCGGGTTTGCGGAAACTGAGCTTTTCTTCAGATGGTTTAATTTCACCGCCATCGTTGCCCTCAAGCGCTGACTCCATGGATGTGGCACAGGCAATTCCCCAGGCCGACAGCGCCCGGCTCAGATCGGTGCTGGCCGAGAAAGCCGCCTGGATCAATCAGGACAAAAAAGGATTTCTCCGCTACCGGAACCTGATGGAGGAGGTGCGCCATCTACGGGCCTCCTCGTGCGATTTTGCAGGCGATATAGTCCGCATCGGCGATGCCGGTGATCTGAGCCCGGATCAGCAACTTCAAGTTCACCGGGTCTTGCGCGGCTTCATGCCCTGGCGCAAAGGCCCTTTTTGTGTTTTCGGCATCGACATCGACGCCGAATGGCGCAGCGAGCGGAAATGGAACCGCATCCTCCCCGAACTCCCTGACTTGAAGGGAAAAATCGTAGCCGACATCGGCTGCAACAACGGCTATTACATGTTCCGTATGGCGCATCACCGGCCGGCGCTGGTGCTAGGATTCGAGCCCTATCTCCAGCACTATTTCACCTTCAACACCCTCAACGCCTTTGCCGGTCAACATCATCTCGGGGTGGAGATGCTGGGCATCGAACACCTGCCGCTTTTCCCCGCCTGCTTCGATGTCATCTTCTGCCTGGGCATCCTGTACCATCGGCCTTCGCCGCTGGACGCCCTGCGCGATCTCCATGCCGCGCTCAAACCGGGCGGCTTTCTGCTTGTTGAATCCCAGGCCATTCCGGGCCAAGAACCAGTGGCGCTCTTCCCCCGCTCCACCTACGCCAAGGTTCCGGGCACCTGGTTTGTGCCCACCG
>WRFD01000101.1 GCA_009778955.1 Desulfobulbus sp. | reverse complement strand
TGGCTGGGGGACAGGGATTCGAACCCCGATAAGCGGAGTCAGAGTCCGCCGTCTTGCCGTTAGACCATCCCCCAGTCAGGCGGAAAGTGCAATGAAAATAGAAGGATTAGCCCAGGTTGTCAAGGAAAAACCCAATGTCTGAACAGGTCCATCCCTCTTGTTCCGCCCCAGCCGGGGAAAGGCGGGCAAGCCATCTTAAGGCCAGGCAAACTCATCGTGCTCGAACCCTGCTGGCGGAAGTGATGTGGCGGCTTCAACAAACAAAAAAGGGGGGGGGCTTGCTCGCGCGAGCAAGCCCCCCCCCTTGAGCAGATCGTTTGGTGGGCGATACAGGATTTGAACCTGTGACTTCCACCGTGTGAAGGTGGCACTCTCCCGCTGAGTTAATCGCCCCAAAGAGACCGCAAAAATACAAACAAACCACGAAGAAAATCAAGCAATTTCTGCACGGATATTTTTCCTGCCGCAATAACCTCGCGGACGGTGGCGAAAAGCACACTCCGGTCAGGAAATGATCAGGCCGGCATAGCCGACCACCTGCCGGATATCGCCGCTGGCTTCGCCGGAATCTGTGTATTGGACCAATTCGGCGCGGGTGGCGCCAAGCTCTAGCGCGACCAGCAACGCCAAAGTGGTGGGGATCACGCCGCACATCGAAATCCTGTTGCCAAGCACGGTCGCGTACAGGCCTTGCGGGTCAAGGGCAAGGATGCGCTCGATCGCCAACCGGTCTTTCTTGGCGGCCTGCGGTCGAGACTCGTAATGGCTCATGTCGGTCGAAGCCACGATCAAGACTGGTTGGCCTAATTCCCGAATGGCCGCAGCCAATCCCCCGGCCACGGACTGACAGAGTTCGTAGGCCACCTGTGCAACCATCAGGGGCACGATGCGCAGCCCCGGCTGGGCCTGTTGCAGGAAAGGCACCTGCACTTCGAGCGAATGTTCGGGCACATGGGCTACGGAATCCTCGACGATTCGGTCAGAATGCCTGCGGATGGCCGCAGCCAGTTGCCTATCGATCTCCACCCTTCCCAAGGGCATCTGCCAATCGTCAGCGCCCAGCGCTAAAGCGGCCCCCTGGCCTTGGTGATTGGGCCCCAGGATCAGAACTGTCTCGGGCACCCGCACCCGGCTAATGGTTCTACCGGCGGTTGCCCCGGAATACACGTAGCCAGCATGGGGCATGACCACGGCCAAGGCCAGCCGCTTCGCCTCCTCCGGCACGGCCGGCACCAGCATCTTCATGGCGGTGCGCAGATGTTCGGGATCTCCGGGATAAAAACGGTCAGCCACCGCCGGTGCGCGAGTCATGGTCGTCCTCCTGCGCTCATGGAGATTATAGGAATTCTCGCTAGTTCCTAACGTGCCAACTCGTCCCTTCTGGACTGTCCTTCAGGATAATCCCATGCGCCAACAGACGATCCCGCACCTGATCGGAAGCCGCCCAATCCTTGACCGCCCGGGCCTGGTTCCGCTGGGCGATCAGCTCCATAATCTCTTGCTCGCTCAGATCGAGCTCCGCCAGGACCTTGGTCTTGGCGGCGGCGACCACCGCTGCGGGGTCATGGCGCACCAGCCCGAGCACTCCGGCCAGTTCACGAAAGATCGCGGTCGCATCGCGCAGGGCCTGGACGTCCTGTTCCGCCGGGCGCTCCGGCAGGGTACGCAGCAGTTTGTTCAGCATCTTGACCGCGTCGAAGAGATGGCCCAAGGCCTGGGCGGTATTGAAATCGTTGTCCATGGCCTCGTGAAACCGCTTGACCAGCGACTCCAAGCCTTGCCGGCCTGAGGAGGCGATGCGGTCGGGCGCGGCGGGCTCGCCGGCGGGCAGGGCATCGACCTGGGCCAGGCATTCGTACATCCGTTCTAAGCCTGCGCGGGCATCCTGCAGGGCGGTCTCGGTGAAATCAAGCGGGTTGCGGTAATGGGTGGAAAAAATAAACAACCTCAGCACTTCCGGCTCATAGGTCCTGAGCACGTCGCGGATGGTCAAAAAATTCCCTAGCGATTTGGACATCTTCTCGTCTTTGATCGTGACGAATCCGTGGTGCATCCACAGCTTGACAAAGGGCTTGCCCGAGGCGCCGCAGCTCTGAGCGATCTCGTTTTCGTGGTGGGGAAAGACCAAATCCTTGCCGCCGCCGTGGATATCGAAGGTATCGCCCAGATACTTGCGGCTCATTGCCGAACATTCGATATGCCATCCCGGTCGCCCCTCGCCCCAGGGGCTGGGCCATTTCGGTTCGCCGGGCTTGGCGCCCTTCCACAACACGAAATCCATGGGATGCTCTTTCCTCTCGTTGACTTCCACCCGCGCTCCGGCCTGCATGTCGTCCAGGCCGCGGCCGGAGAGCTGCCCGTAGCCGGCAAATTTCTCCACCTGATAATACACGTCGCCGCCGGCCGGATAGGCCATGCCTTTATCGATCAACTCGCCGATCAGGCCGATCATTTCCTCCACATGCCCGGTGGCCCTGGGTTCGATGTCGGGCCTGAGCGTGCCGAGGGCATCCATGTCGGTGTAGAATTCCTCGATGAATTTCTGGGCCAGCAGGTCGCTCTCAATGCCCTGCTCACCCGCGCGCTTGATGATCTTGTCGTCGATATCGGTAAAATTACGGACAAAGGTTACCCTGTAGCCGCAGTGGCGCAAATAGCGGACCACCATGTCGAACACCAGGGACGAGCGGGCATGGCCGACATGGCAGTAATCGTAGGAGGTGATGCCGCAGACGTACAGTTTGACGTGACCTTCTTCGAGGGGTTGCAGCGGCTCCTTCTTGCGAGTCAGGGTATTGTATATTTTGAGCGGCATCGGAATTTTCGCGAAATGATCAGGACAAGTTGATGTGATGATCGGCTAATGTACTACAACTGGGCGAGAACTCAAAATGTTATTGAGCGTCCTGCCGGTATTGCCCAGCCACCAGAGGAAGCAACAGCAGACCGGGCACCGCCGCCACCGCGCATCCAAGAAAGAACAGCGGCCAGCCGGCCAGCTCGGCCAGCCAACCCGCCGGCGCAGCAACAATCACCCGGGGGACCCCCATGCAACTGGAAAGCAGGGCATACTGGGTGGCGGTGAATCGCCTGTTGGTCAGGGAGGCCATGTAGGCCACATAGGCGCTGGTGCCCATGCCGCTGGTCAGCTGTTCCAAGACAATGGCGGTGATCAGGCCGGGCGTCGAGTTGCCGATCAGGGCCAGCACCGAAAAGCTGGGGATGGCGAGAGCCTGGAGGATGCCGAAAACCCACAGACTGCGGATGATGCCGATGCGGAGCAAGACAAGGCCGCCCAACAAGCCGCCTGCCAGGGCCGACCAGAAGCCGAACAGTTTGGCCACCACCCCGATCTCGGTCTTGCTGAACCCCAGGGACAAATAGAAGGGGGTCGTCAGCGTCGAGGCCATCTGGTCGCCGATTTTGTACAGCAGGATGAAGAGGAGCAGCCAGAGGGCCCGGTCGCGGCTGAAATAGTCGATAAAGGGCTCGACGATCGCCTCACGGAAGGTGCAGGGAGTGCCCCTGGTCAGCGGCGGTTCCCGGCACATCAAGGTGGTGCCGACGCCCAACAGGAGCGTGGCCGCCATCAGCAGATAAACGCAGTCAAAGGCGAGATGGTCAGCCAGAATCAGGCCACCGCTGCCGGCCAGCAGCATGCCCAGCCGGTATCCGTTGACATAGAGGGAACTGCCCAGGCCCAATTGATTGTCGCTCAGGTCTTCTCGCCGGTAGGCATCGACCACGGTATCTTGGGAGGCGGAAAACAGAGTGACGAAAAAGGCGGCCACGGCCACCATCCACGGCGTCTGGCTGGGATCGGTCATGCCCAGCCCCACCAGAGCGAAAATCAGCAGCACCTGCACCACCAGCAGCCAGCCGCGCCGACGTCCCAAAAACGGCAGCGTGAACCGGTCGAAGATCGGCGCCCACAGGAACTTGACGGTATAGGGCAATCCCACCAGGGAAAAAAAACCGATCGTGGCCAGATCGACTCCCTGGTCGGTCATCCAGGCCTGGAGCAAGGTGGAGGTCAGCAACAACGGCATGCCGCAGGCAAAGCCCATCAAAAAGGCAACCAGCATGCTTGGCGAAAAAAATTGGCGGATCAGGTGCGTGTTCATCGTGGCCGGGATGGATTGAAAACCAAAGCTTCCTTCTACCACACCCGCCCTGTTTGCAAAGGGGAATCCGGCCGGAGACCGGCTGGCCCGGTAAAAAAGGCAAGAAGCTCAACGCGGCGAAAACGGCTGATACAGGGGATCGCCGATCAGGATCATCTGCCAGGAGAGAAAAGGCAGGCTGACCAGATAGGTCTCGCCCAGGCTGAGGTAGCCTTCGACCAGTTTGGCGAAAAACAGCTCCGGCAGAGGAAAGGCCTGGACATAGGGTTCGTTCACCGGGCCGATGGTCGCAGCCACGCCCTTTTCCAGCATGCGCTTGCACCAGACCTGCGAATCTTTCCCCTTGAGGGTCGCGCATTCGCTGCTGGCGATATGGTAGCCAATGGCGCCCCGCACCCAATCAAAGGCATCGACATATCTCGCCAGGCTGTACCAGCCGCAGTACAGAGCGGCCTTGGGACAGTCGCCGGGCTGGAAGAGCTGCTCATGATCGTCAAGCCGCACATCCTCCATCCGGCCGCTGGCGCGAACGCCTGCCGCCGCCGCATGGATCGAGTCGTCGTACAGGGCATAGCCTTCGAGCTTGGCGGCGTTCGGCCTGGGCCAGCGGGCATCGAAATAGGCGCGCCCGCGCAGTCCTTTCTGCTCGGCAAAGAGGGTATCGTCGATTATGCGCCGCACCGTCGCCGGATCGGGTCCGTCCAGGCGCCCCACGATCAGCACCGAATCCCGCGCCAGTTGGGTGGTCTTGCCGTCAAAGCCGATAAAATACGGATTGGGCAGCCATCCCTCCAGGGGATAGTCGCCGGCCAGAACCAGGGCAAGTTCAGAATCAACCGCTGCCCTTGTTTCCTTGAGGCCGTCCCGGGCAAGCGGCTCATCCTTCTGCTTGGCCGGGATCGGCAAAACAGCCAGAGGCACGCCATACATCACCACCAGGCAGCGAATGCGCCGCTCCGGATCGAGCTTTTCCAAGGCTCGACGAACGGGCTCCTTGATTTGCTGGTCATATTCATGTCGCGAACAGCGTTCGTTGGCCGTGAGCTTAAGGCGGATCAAATGGCTGGCCGGAATCCGGCGCTTTTGCATGTAATACTTGGCCAACTCCAGACTGTCGCCGACCTCGGTGTTGACGACAACCGCCACCTCCTCCGGTTCGAGCGCCCAGGCGATGGATGGCGCAAGTTCCCTTCCCAAAACGAGTAGAAGAATGAGAATCAGAATACGAGTGGCAGGGTGGATCATAATGCCTTACTGTTCAGTCCGTGTTGGGGTAAAAAAACATTGTGTACAGGATAAGCGCCCAAGCATGGCTTACAAGGAAAATTCTGCAGAAGTACATGAACTGCAACGGCTGCTGCGCCTTTGGTTCGCCATGCGCCAGCGGCCTCTGCCCTGGCGACAAAGCTACGATCCCTACCAGGTTTGGATTGCGGAAATCATGGGCCAGCAGACCCAGATGGACAGGGTTGTTCAGTATTTCTTGCGATGGCTCACGCGGTTTCCCGATCTGGCCGCAGTGGCAGCATCTCCGGAACAGGCCATTCTCAAGGCATGGGAGGGATTGGGCTATTACAGCAGGGCGCGCAATCTCCACCGGGCCGCACAACATCTGATCGCATCCGGCGAGTCCGGGATACCAGCCGACCGCCAGCGCCTGCTGGCCCTTCCCGGCATAGGCCCCTACACCGCCGCGGCCATTCTGTCGATCGCCTTCAACCAGCCTTACCCACTCCTTGACGCCAATGTCGAGCGGCTCTTTGCCCGTCTGGCCGATATTGGCCGCCCCCTCAAACAGGGTGCGACCAAAAAACAACTGGCCGCCATGGCCGACGCCCTGCTCGACCGGGACCATCCTCGCATCCACAACCAGGCGCTGATGGAACTAGGAGCCCTGGTCTGCACGCCGAAGAATCCGGACTGTCCCGCCTGTCCCCTCAAGCCGCACTGCCAGGCCCATCGGGCCGATACCGTCGAGTTCCGGCCCGTCCCCACCGGCAAACAGAAAAAGATCGACATCACCATGGCCTGCGGCATTCTTCGCAAGGGGGATTTTTTCTACATTCAGCAGCGGTTGCCCGACGACATCTGGGGCAACCTGTGGGAATTTCCCGGTGGCAGGCTCGAAGCGGGAGAATCTCCCGAGCAGGCCGCACGGCGCGAGATCCGGGAAGAAACCGGCTGGGAAGTCAGCGAACTGACCGCATTGGCCACGGTCACCCACCATTACACCCGCTACCGCGTCACCCTGCATGGTTTTCTTGCCACCCTGCCCTCCACTGCCGCACACCCCGTTCTGACCGCAGCCAGCCGCTCTGCCTGGGCATCCCTCGACCACATCGGGGAGTATCCCTTTCCTGCGGGTCACCGTCAACTTGTCGCGGCCCTTCGGTCCCATTTTCCGGAAAATAGGTAAGTTTACCCATACGACTTTTCCTTTTTATTGTCGCTAGTTATAAAAAAAAAGTCGAAAAAAAATACAAAATACCGGAAAAAAATAGGCATTCATTGTCGGCGATGGTAATTTAGGAAAAATCCGTCCACCACTGTAGATATTTTGCGACAACATGCTCTATAAGCACCTGACACTTTCCAAAGCCGAAGACGAAGTCCAGCGGCTCAGCACCAACTGGCAGACCTTGCTCGACGCCATGCCGGAGATGGTGTTTTTGCTTCGTGACGACGGCGCCGTGCAGTACATGAACAGAAGCGCCAGGACATGTTTTGGCGAACCGTGTCCGCAGTCTGTCCACGAGAGTTTGAAAGAGACTCAAAAAAATTACCAAAAGAAACTACACACCGCATCGAAGTCCAACGGCGAAGGAACCTTCGTCGAAGACCTCATCGCCTCCACGCCAGTGGAATATTCCGCAGCGCCTTTTGTCGGGTACACCGGTGAGGAACTGATCATGCTGGTCATGCGCGACATCACCCAGCGCAAGAATTTCGAACGCGAACTACTCCAGTTCAACACCAGCATCGAAACAATTTTAGAACAGAAGATCAACGAATTACAGGCAAGCGAGGAAATGCGATTCCGGCTCTCCCGTCAGGTAAACAGCCTCAAGAACCAACTGGGCCATTACCACAAGGCGGACAAGATGGTGGGCCGCAGCCGCAAGATGCGCGAACTGCGGGAAATGATCCACCAGGTGTCGAGTTCGGATGCCACCATCCTCATCACGGGCGAATCCGGCACCGGCAAGGAATTGGTGGCCAATCTGGTCAAAGCCACGAGTACCCGCGACGGCAAGCCGTTTCTCAAAATCAACTGCAACGCCATCAACGATTCACTGCTTGAGGCCGATCTGTTCGGGTACGAGAAAGGGGCTTTCACCGGTGCGCAAAACCGCAAGATAGGCAAATTCGAAGTAGTGGACGGCGGCACCATTTTCCTGGACGAAATCGGCGACATCAGCCCGAGGATGCAGGTCGCCTTGCTCCGCGTGCTGCAAAATGGCGAAATCATTCGGGTCGGCGGCACGGAACCGGTGAGGGTCAATGTCCGGGTGATCGCCGCCACCAACGTCGATCTCGCCCAGGCGGTCAAGGAGAAAAAATTCCGACTGGACCTCTACTACCGGCTCAATATCATCAACATCGACATCCCCCCGCTCCGCGAGCGCAAGGAAGACATCGTCGAGCTGGTGTCCCATTTTGTCAACCACTACCGGCAGGCCTTTAAGAAAGAGATCGATTTCGTGCCGAAATCGACCATCAACCGCCTGCTGGCCCATGACTGGCCAGGCAACGTCCGCGAACTGGAGAACCTCATCCAGCGGGCGGTCCTCATGGCCAAGGGGAAGATGATCATCGAAACCGATCTGATCTTCGACCAGGATCCCAGCACGCCCTCGCAGAGGGCCGATAGCTTCGATGTCGACGAGAAGCTCGGCGCCCATGCCCTCAAGTCCATCGTGGCCGACTTCGAGGCCGCCATCATCCAACGCGCCCTGCACAAGTACCACGGCAACGTCTCCACCGCTGCCAACCAACTCAAGATCGGCAAAACAGCCCTTTACGACAAAATCAAGCAGCACGGCATCTCTGCCAAGAGCATCAAACAGTCCAAGAGGAGCAACTGATCGCGTCTGCGGCGCACAGCACGTCCCGGGTGCGCCGCTGCGGTGTTCAGAACAGCAGGAATTCCTTGAACTGGCCGCGCAGGCAGTGCTGCGAGGCCATGGCGGAGGAGTAGGCCCCGGCGTTGATCAAGGCCAGGTGCGAGTGGTCGGCCAGGTCGGGTAACTGGGCATTTTCATACCATACATCCAGGGCCTCGTTGATGTTGCCGACCACGTGGGCAGGCAGGCGCGGGCCGCCCGAATCACGGAGCGGCAGCGGCTGAAAGGGCAGGCTGTAGTGGGCTGGTTCAGGGGCGATATTGAAACCGGCGTCAACCCCGACAAACCGCACATCCTTTTTTTGTTCAACGTAGGTTTTCTCCACCAGCAGGATGCCCGCGTCCTTGACGATGTAGTCGCCCGGCTCGATCTCCACGTGCAATCCGCTTCCGCCCAACTGTCGCCGCAGCACCTCCGCCCATTGCCGCAGATCCAGGGGTTGGTCGTCGGCCACATGGGGCACCCCAAGGCCGCCGCCGATGTTGACCCGCAGAACCTCCCTCGCCGCCTCCACGAACCGGAGACAATGTCTGATAATCCGCTCCAACTGCCCCAGTTGCGGGGTCAGATAGCCGCAGCCGACATGGAAATGGATCTTGGCGACCTTGAAACCGTATGCCTTGGCCGTTGCCAGGGCCTCGGCGAACTGCTCCTCGAAAATGCCGAACTTGGTGGTGACCGCGCCAGCATAGTGGAGCTTGTCGTTGGCGGCCCGGCCAATTCCCATGCCGGGGTTGACCCGCAGGCCGATGGCGGTTCCGGGCTTGCGCTCCCCCCAACTCCGGATGGCATGCAGGGAATCGCAATCCATAAACAGTCCGTCGTAACGGGCCAGCAGGTCCATATCCCGCGCCGAGAGGCTGGTTGCGGTCAAGGAGATGTCTTCAGGTGAAAAACCGCAGCTCACCGCATGCTCCACCTCCGCCGGCGAGCAGGCATCGATGCCGCAGAGGCCGCTCTGTTTGAGAAAGGTCAGCAGCGGCGCGAACCGGTTGGCCTTCATGGCATAGTA
>WRFD01000100.1 GCA_009778955.1 Desulfobulbus sp. | reverse complement strand
GCAAGGCGTTTGGGAAACGCTGTTTCCAAGAGCGGACGAAACTCCTCGAAATCCACTGCGAGGGCCATCTTTTCCAAGGGGTCGCCCATCGTGGACAAGCGGCGGAGTCGTTTTGCTTCGGCGAAAAAATTGAGTTGCTTCATGGCGCTCGTGTAGTCTACCTTGAGAGTCTATGTGCTTTATGATCAATTTTAATCATATTTACAAATAGATAGTACACTCTCTGCACATAAGATAAAAGTATAAATACGCCACCAAGACCTCTTTTTCACCTCGGGAACCGGGTTGGGTTTTTCGAGGTGCCCTTTAATAAATCGCCCCAAGTCCCGTCCAGCAAAATTATCGACCGCTTCATGGCTTCCCCCAGGCTTCGGAACAAGATATTGGCATTCTTCTTGACAAGTTATCCAGCAAACTGTTAGTTTCAGAATGAAGGTTCATTCATTTTCTCGGCAATTGTCAGTCGCAACATGTTAAATGAAATCAACGGATAAACACAGGAAAATCATTCGAGCCGCCACCAAGGTTTTCGCCAGGAAAGGCTTCTACAATGCCAGGATTTCCGACATCGCCAAGGAAGCCAAGGTAGCCGATGGCACCATCTACCTTTACTTCAATAATAAATTCGACATTCTTCTCTCGGTTTTCGAACAGGAGATCGGCAAACTGATCGAACATGTCAACCTGCTTCTGGGAAAAAAAAACAGCGCCAGAACCAAGCTCGAAATCTTCATCACCAACCACCTCGAAGAGATGAAGAAAAACCGCTATCTTGCTGAAGTCATCCACATCGAGCTTCGCCAGACCACCAAAATTATCCGGGAATACAGGAAGAACGCCTTCAACGAGTATCTGATGATCATTGCCGCCATCATCGAAGAAGGACAGGCGGATGGGACGTTTCGCCAAGATATCCTACCGGACATTGCCCAGCAGGTTGTGTTCGGCGCCTTGGATGAAATCTCCATATGCTGGCACACGGACAGCGACTGCACCTACACGCCGGCCGAGGTGAGCTACCAGATCACTAGCCTGTTGCAGACCGGCTTACTGGTGCAGGCAACCTGAGATTTTTCTCGCCGCTCCGGCCGAAAAACGGAGTGGCATTCCTGCCGGAGCTTCACCCCTGAGCTGTTTTTTTATCTGCAGCCTAGTTCCCGTTTGGTTAGTTGCGTCTCATAATTTTTAGAGCCCGCAAAGTCTATCCAAGGCTCTCCAATGATTAACTCACTGAATTTTCGTTTAGTGAGTGGTCAAAATCAAACGAAAGAATTAACCAAACAAGACACTAGCGAATGGTCGAGGCCCCGATGGCGATGATCTCGAATTCGCGAATCCCTCCGGGAGTCTTGGTCGTCACTTCGTCGCCGACCTCTTTGCCGAGTAGCGCCCTGCCCAAGGGCGAGAAGACCGAGATCGAACCTTTTTTCACGTCTGCTTCCTCGGGTCCCAGAAGTTGGTACGTGGCCTCGATCTCAGTGGTCAGATCCATCAAGGTGACTACAGTGCCAAAAACAGCCCGGTTGATGGAAACCTTGGAGCAATCGATGAGTTCGGCTCGGCTGATTTTATCCTTCAATTCGAGGATTCTTCCCTCGACCAGGCTTTGCCGTTCCTTGGCCGCGTGGTATTCGGCATTCTCGCTGAGATCGCCATGCGCCCGGGCCACTTCGATCGCCTTGACGATTTCAAGGCGTTCCACCCGTTCAAGCCGTTCCAGCTCGTCCCGAAGTTGTTGATTTCCAGTCAAGGACATCGGGATACGTTCCACCATTGCTCATCCTCCCATGGATGTCAGTCGAGTGTTGACAAGAAGAAAGCGTTGGGGACATTCCCAACGCTTTTCGATACTGCCTCTGCATTGTTCAAGCGTTCGATACCTGCGGCGCGGGCTGCCCATGGCGCCGGTGCGGCAACACTCACGCCGGCCGTTCATCTGGCCTGGTAAAATTCTCGGATGGTTTCGACCACATAGACCAGTTGTTCGTCCACAAGTTCGGGGAAAATGGGTAGGGCCAGAGAACTGGCCGCCGCCTGTTGCGCCACCGGGAAAGATTGCCGTTTGTACTGCTCCGGACCAAGGCATTCCTGTTGGTGCAGGCACAGGGGATAGTAAATCTCACATCCCACTCCATGCTCTTGGAGATATTGCCGCAATTTGTCGCGTTCGGGGACAAGAATGACGAACTGGTTGTAAATGTGGTGGTTGTGTTGGTCGGCGCAAGGCACATCGGCATACACCGCTTGCGGCAGGGCCACTGCATTGCCCACCAATCCCGCATCGCGGAAGAGCTTGCGGTATCGGCTGGCATTCCGGCGCCTGGCCGCATGCCAGCTGTCGAGATATTCCAACTTGACCGACAAAACCGCAGCCTGAATTGGATCGAGCCGGAAATTGCCGCCCACCCGTGAATGGTAATATTTTGGTTCAGCACCATGGTTGCGAGTGGACTGCACGACTTCGGCAAAATGGCGATCAGAGGTAGTCAGCATGCCGCCGTCGCCTATGCCGCCGAGATTTTTACTGGGGAAGAAGGAAAAACAGCCGCACAATCCCATTGAACCGGCCCGGCGCCAGGTGACAGCGCCTTTCTCCTCGTACGGGCATTCGGCGCCGATGGCCTGGGCTGCATCTTCGATCACTGGAATGGAATATTCGGTCGCCAAGGTCGTGATCCGGCGCATGTCGGCGCATTGGCCGTACAGGTGAACCGGAATGATCGCCTTTATGCGGCGGCCGTTATTGCGGTCGGTCGCCAGCGCCTCGGCCACCTGATCGGGGTCGATGTTAAAGCTCTCGGGCTCAATGTCGACGAACAGCGGTTGCGCTCCGACCCGCAGAATCGTGCCCATGGTGGCAAAAAAGGTGTAAGGGGTGGTCAGGACCAGGTCGCCCTGCCCTATTTCCAGCGACATCAGCGCCGCCAGCAGGGCATCGGTTCCGGAACTCAGTCCCAGACCGTAACCGGTGCCGCAATATTGGGCGATCTTCCGTTCCAGGCCGGTGACCTCGGGTCCAAGTATGTAGCCGGTGGAATCAATGACCCGGGTGACGGCTTCGAGAATCTGGGGGCGCAGGGCGGCCAATTGTGGTTTCAAGTCAAGGAGCGGTACTTTCATGGGTGAACAAGCTGATAAGGGGATGGGAGTAGAAGAAGAGCGTAGAGGTCAGGAGAACTGACTGTCTGGTCCGGCCGCGAGGATCACTCCGTCGCCGCTGAGAAAATCCTGGATATCAGGCATTTCCTTCTCGAACTGTTTCCGCAATTTTTTCAATAAATTAGCTTCGATCTGCCGAACGCGCTCCCGGGAAATATTGAACTCGTCGGCAATGGTTTGCAGTGTTTTAGGCTCGTCGCTCAGCAACCGGGTGGAGAGGATGACCTGCTCCTTGTCGTTGAGCCGCGTGCTGAGGTCGGCAAGGATCACCGCTAGACGCTCGCGCATTTCCTGGCTGGCGACCATTTCCTCGATGCCCGGTCCTTCATGGGGCAGGAAATTTTTTTGTTCATCCTCGGAATCGCTGCGCACCGGAGCTTCCAGGGAGACATCCCAGTTATCCATGCGCTGCCCCATCTCAATCACTTCGCTCTCCTTGACGTTCAACCGTTCGGCCAGCAATTTAACCTCGGGTTTGAACCCTTGCGACTCAAGAAATTTTTTTTCCTTGTTCAAGCTGAAAAAGAGCTTGCGCTGGGCCTGGGTAGTGCCGATTTTGACCAGCCGCCAGTTGTCCATGATAAATTTGAGGATATAGGCACGAATCCAATAGGCGGCATAATAGGAGAATTTAACCCCGCGATAGGGATCGAATTTTTTGGTCGCCTGGACCAAGCCGACATTCCCCTCTTGGATGAGATCCATGAAGTTCTGCATCCAGTATTTCTGAAAATCCATGGCCACCTTGACCACCAGACGGAGATTCGAGGAGACAAGACGATAAGCGGCGTCGGGGTCACCGGTTTCCTGGAAATGCATGGCCAGTTCTTCGGCTTCTTCCCGACTGAGCAACTCATACTGGCTGATTTCTTGGAGATAGCGGTGCAGGGCTGGATTGCTGAGCGCCGGCAGATTGTCGTCCTGACTGGTCAGCATCAGGGCGTGCTGCGGCTGCTCGTCATACTCCAGATTGTCTATTTCGCTCTGGTCGCTCATAATTTTTGCCTATCGCAAGAAAACACAACCCTGCAAGGAGAAAAGACTCGCATGCAGGGTTTTGGCAGAAGACTACCCGAAAATAAAAAAAAATACACATGAATACGACAGGAATCAGGTGAAGAGTTTTCTTTTGTGACAAATTATGCTAAATGTATTAGCTTCACCCCTCCATATCGGCCCCATGAAGCTTACGCTTTCCCATGAATAAAATAAGAAATTTCAGCATAATAGCCCATATCGACCACGGCAAGTCCACCCTTGCCGATCGGATGATCCAGCTCTGCGATATCGTTACCGACCGGGAATTCAAGGACCAGCTCCTCGACACCATGGACATTGAGCGGGAACGCGGCATCACAATCAAATCGCAGACCATCTGCCTGCCCTTTGTCGCCGAGGATGGCGAAACCTACACCCTGAATCTAGTCGACACCCCCGGACACGTGGACTTCAGCTACGAGGTTTCCCGCGCCCTTGCCTCATGCGAAGGCGCCCTGCTGCTCATAGACGCGGCTCAAGGGATCGAAGCCCAGACCTTGGCCAATCTCTATCTGGCCATGGAGAACGACCTGGACCTCATCCCGGTGATCAATAAGATTGATTTGCCGGCCGCTGAACCGGAAAAGGTTGCCGCCCAGATTGAGGAGGATCTGGGACTCGACGGCGGGACCATCCAGATGTGTTCCGCCAAGACCGGTCAAGGAGTGCGCCAACTGCTCAATGCCGTGGTCCGGCTGCTGCCGGCGCCTGAGGGCGATCCCAGCAAACCGCTGGAGGCGCTGATCTTCGACGCCCAATACGACCCCTATCGCGGCACGGTCATCTCGGTCCGCATTGTCAACGGCACGATCAAAACAGGCGACCAGATCGTTTTCATGTCCAACGGCGCCGAGTACCGGGTAGAGGAACTGGGTATTTTTCGTCTGCGCCGCGAGCCCCGGTCGCAGCTTTCCGCCGGCGAGGTCGGCTACATCATCGCCGGAGTGAAAACCGTCTCCGACACCCGGCCCGGCGACACCATCACCCTCAAAGAACATCCCTGCCCGGTGCCTCTGACCGGCTTCAAAGAGGTGCAACAGGTCGTTTTCTCCTCGCTCTATCCGATCGCCACCGATGAATACGAGGAGCTGGCCGCAGCGCTGGAAAAGCTGAAACTCAACGATGCCGCCCTCACTTTCCAAAAAGATTCCTCGGCAGCGCTCGGCTTTGGCTTCCGATGCGGGTTCCTCGGCCTGCTCCACCTTGAAGTGGTTCAGGAACGGTTGGAGCGCGAGTTCGACATCAACCTGATCCTGACCGTGCCCACGGTCAAGTACAAATTCTATCTGCTGAACAAGACCGTGGTCGAGGTCGACAATCCTTCCTATTTTCCCGACCCCAGTGCCATCGCCCGGGTCGAGGAGCCGTACATCAAGGCGACCATCCATATCCCCGAACGATACATGGGCGTGGTCATGACGCTGTGCATAGAACGTCGCGGCGAAAACACCAAATACCACTATCCCATGCCCGGGCGCATCGAGTTCATCTGCGAGCTGCCGCTGGCCGAGGTGATCTACGATTTTTACGATCGCCTCAAATCGGTGACCCAGGGCTATGGCTCGTTCGACTATGAACTGATCGATTATCGTCCCAGCGACCTGATCAAGCTCGACATCCTGGTGAACGGCGAACAGGTCGATGCCCTCTCCCAGCTCACCCACCGGACCAAGGCCCGGGAACGCGGATTGAAGGCGTGCGAACGGCTGAAGGAGGAGATCCCCCGCCAGATGTTCAAGATCGCCATCCAGGCAGCCATCGGCAGCGCCATCATTGCCCGGGAAACCATCTCGGCCCTACGCAAGGATGTAACCGCCAAATGTTACGGCGGCGACATCAGCCGAAAGCGGAAATTATTGGAAAAACAGAAAGAAGGAAAGAAGCGCATGAAGACCGTGGGCAATGTCGACATTCCCCAGCGGGCCTTTCTGGCGGTGCTTAAATCGGATCAGTAGCCGGGGGCATTCCGGCGCATGGGGCAGGGCTTTACCCTTCCAGCCAGGCCATGGCGGCCAACCGCTGGCGCAGCACATCCACCCCCTGACCGGTCCGGGCGGAAAACAGGATCCGCTCACCGGCGCTCAAGGTCAGGCCGGCATCCAGGGCAGCGGCATTTTTTTCCTGCTGGTTGCGGGAAAGTTTATCCGCCTTGGTGTAGACCGGCAACATGGGTTTGCCCAGATAGCGCAGCCAATCGATCAGTTCGCGGTCCAGGGTTTTGAGTTCATGCCGCAGATCGATGATCACCACCACGCAGGCCAGGGTGGTCCGGGTTTCGATATAGTTGGAGATCAGGCCCCGCCATTCCTGCCGAACCTGCTGCGACACCCGGGCAAAACCGTATCCGGGCAGATCGACCAAAGACAAACAATCATCCACCAGAAAATAGTTGAGACTTTGGGTCTTGCCCGGCCTGGAGCTGGTCTTGACCAGATTGGCCCGACCGACCAATCGGTTGATCAGGCTCGACTTGCCGACGTTGGAGCGGCCGGCGAAGGCGATTTCCGCATACTCCTGCGGGGGTAACTGTCGGCTGGCATGGGCGGACAGGAGAAACCCTACCTTGCTGAACTCCATTTTTCCCTCTTACGCCTGCAGACGGCCGTTTACTGTTCAGATAACCTTGTTCAGGGAATACTCGATGATGCCTTCCGCGCCGGCCTTTTTCAGCTTCGGCACCAAATCGCGCACCTGATGCTCGGAGATGACCGTCTCCACCGAGAACCACTCCTGCTTGTACAGTTGGGCCACGGTTGGGGCATTCAGGCTGGGCAGCATGGCAATCACCGCGTCCAGCCGTTCCTTGGCGACGTTCATCTTCAGGCCGACGATCCTGTCCGCCCGCAGGGCGCCCCGCAGCAACATGGCGATGTTTTCAATCTTCTCGCGCTTCCACGGATCGGCCATGGCCTCCTTGCTGCCGATCAGTTGGGTATTGGATTGCATCAACTCGTGGATGACCCGCAAGCCGTGGGCCCGGATGGTCGATTCGGTCTCGGTGACCTCGACGATGGCATCGGCCAGGCCGGACACGGCCTTGGCTTCGGTCGCCCCCCAAGAAAAGGTGATCTCCACCGTCAATCCCCGCTGTTCAAAGAACTTGCGGGTAACGTTCACCAACTCGGTGGAGATGCGCTTGCCGTCCAACTGCTCGACTCTGGTGATATTGGAATCGCCGGGCACCGCGATCACCCAACGGGTGGGCTTCCTGCTGACCTTTGAATACACCAGGTCGGCGACAATTTCGACATTTGACCCATTCTCCAAGGTCCAATCCTTGCCGGTGATGCCAGCGTCGAGCATGCCGGATTCCACATAGCGCGACATCTCCTGCGGCCTACAGATCGAGCAGGAAAGCTCCGGATCGTCGACTTCGGGGAAATAGTTGCGCGAGGCCAGTTTGATCTGCCAGCCCGACTTGGCGAACAAGGCGATGGTGGCATCTTCCAGGCTGCCTTTCGGGATACCCAATTTTAACACATTCATATTCGTTCCTGTTCAATCAATGGGTTCATCTTGCATAAATCGCAAAGCTGTCATTTGGCGCCGTACACCGCAGCCGGATCAAAAACACGCTCTTGGTCGCAAACACTCAGGCCGTCACCCTCCACCTTGCGATAAAAGCAGCTCCGATATCCGGTGTGGCACGCCGCTCCACCCAACTGCTCGACCTTGTACACCACCGTATCCTGGTCGCAATCAACCAGGATTTCCTTGATGAGCTGCACGTTGCCGGACGTTTCGCCTTTCAGCCACAGGCTTGCGCGGGATCGGCTCCAGAAATGGGCCTTGCCAGTCGCCAGGGTTTTTTCCCAGGCCAGGCGGTTGATATAGGCGAGCATGAGCACCTCGCCGGTTTTGAAATCCTGGACAACAGCGGGCAAAAGACCATCGGCAGTCTTGGCGAAATTCAGTTCAATCATGGTTTCAGTGCAAGCAAGAATTGGAGCCTTGGGCACAGGGCGACATTTCTTGCCCCGTTTTTTGGCACGGCATATTTGGGGTTTGCACATTTATGCCTTCATGACCGCTTTGTCAAGTCTTCATCATCTTGCCGGGATTCTTGTCAAACGGTTGAGCAGCGACTATAGTGGCCCCATTTCTGAATAAAGTTTCATCCTCGAGGATTCTATCCATGTGCCCTGTCCAGCTCTTTGATGTCGTCTCGGTCAGCTATACCGCCACCCTGGCCTCCGGAGAAGTCATCGATGCCACTCCCGAAGGCAAGCCGCTCACCCTGGCCATCGGTTCGGGCCGGATTCTCAAGGCAGTCGAGGCGTCTTTGCTGGGCATGGAACCCGGACAAACCAAAATCGTGCACATCCAACCTGAGGATGCCTTTGGCCCGTATCATAAGGGGCTGGTACAAGAAATCCCCCGTGACGTTTTCGCCGACCACATCGATCCCAGACCCGGCATGATTCTCTCGCTCAACCTGGAAAGGGATGGCGCAAACCATCAGGTTCCAGCAACAGTCCTCGCCGCTGGCAAGGAACGGGTGACGGTCGACTACAACCATCCCCTGGCCGGAAGAGTCATTACCTACGCCGTAACCCTGCACGCCATCGGCAATTAACCCTTGCTTGAGCATGATGATTGACACCCAGTGGGTTTCCGACGACTTCTTTCTTCTCGTTGGCTTCGTCGCGGCCTGTGAAGATGAGGGCATGGAGTTGGTCTTCGAAATCCATCTGCAGCGGCCTGTCACCTCGGGCGGTGAGTTTTGGCATGCCACCAAGGCCAAACATAACGGGGCGCAAAGGTGTTTGCAGCAACGCAGGGTCAGTTGTCTTGGCATGAAGGGATGCGGCGCCATTTTGTAGAGTCGAGATGTGGCGAGGTGGCCTTGGGCTCCGTTTCCCCATCCCGCTCGTCAAACCAGATGTGCGCAGTTAACGCATCCGGCTTTCGTTCAAGGTTCATGCCTTCGCCCACGGAAATCCTTGCGGTTGCTTCGGCAGACTGATAGGCCCTTACAGGCGCTCATCAGGGCGGCGCACATCTCCCTTGCTGTCTTGCTTGCGTCTCGCAGAGCCGCCGGTGGAGCCGGAGCACCGTCTCCCGCCAGTTCCCCAAGTCTTGGGACCCGAGTTCTTCCCTCGCTTTCGCACAT
>WRFD01000099.1 GCA_009778955.1 Desulfobulbus sp. | reverse complement strand
TCGTGGGCTTCGTCGACAATCAAGGTGTCGTATTGGAGCAGTTGCGGGTCTTGGCGGGTTTCGGCCAGCAGCACCCCGTCGGTCATGAATTTGATCAGGGTCGCCTCGGTGGTGCGATCGTGAAAGCGGATCTTGACCCCGACCTTTCCCGGAGCTTGAACCTCTTCCGCCACCCGGTCGGCCACGGACAAGGCGGCGATGCGGCGTGGCTGGGTGCAGCCGATCATGCCCATTGCGCCCCGGCCCGCCTCAATGCACATCTTGGGCAGTTGGGTGGTTTTGCCGCAGCCGGTGTCTCCGACCACAATCAGCACCTGGTGATCGTGGATGGCGGCGACTAGGACGTCCCGCCGTTCACTGACCGGCAGTTCAGGGGGATATAAAAGCTGCATGAACTCTATGGGAATTTTCTTGAGGACGGCGCAAGGTTTGAGGTACAATCATCAATCTGCCGCCGATTCAGGCCTCTATACTTGAATTTTGCGGCCAACACATCCGAAAATCATTCTATCGCACGCGAGGGCACATGAAAGCGATCAGAAAGGCCGTTATTCCGGTGGCGGGATTGGGAACACGGTTTTTGCCGGCCACCAAGTCCATCCCCAAAGAAATGCTCACCATTGTCGACCGGCCCACTATCCAGTACATCGTCGAAGAGGCTGTGGCTTCGGGCATTGAGGAGATCATCCTGGTCACCAGTGCCGGTAAGTCGGCCATCGAGAACCATTTCGATTACGACTTCCAACTGGACACCGTGCTGCGCGACCGCAACAAGGTCCAGATGCGGGAGGAGCTGACCAACATCTCCAACCTGATCGACATCATCTCGGTGCGGCAAAAGGAGCCGCTCGGCTTAGGCCATGCGATCTGGATGGCGCGCAATGTTGTCGGCGACGAGCCATTCATGGTGCTGTTGGGCGACGATCTGGTGATGAGCAAGGTGGCCTGCTGCAAGCAGATGATCCAGTTGTACGAGCAGGTGGGAGAATCGATCGTGGCCGTGCAGCGCGTGCCCATGGAGGAAACCCATCAGTACGGTATTGTCGAAGGGTCGGCGACCGAGCACGAGCGGACATTCAAGATTGACCGCATGGTGGAAAAACCGGCGCCCGGCACCTGCAATTCGGATATGGCCATCATCGGCCGCTACCTGTTGATGCCGGACATTTTTGAATTTCTCGAAAAAACCACCCCCGGCCACGGCGGCGAGATCCAGTTGACCGACGCCCTCCTGGCCCTTTCCAACAGGCGCGGCATGTACGCCTACGAATTCAACGGCAAGCGCTACGATGCCGGCGATAAACTCGGCTACCTCAAGGCGATCGTGGACTTTGCCGTGAGCCACAACACCTTGGGGAAATCCTTTCGTGAGTATTTACGTAAGGTTTGCGCTGAATTGAACTGATTGTTCGTTCTTTTTATTTCTTACTTTGTCAAATCCGGTGGATGCGCTGTATGAAGTCGCGGTCGACGCGCCGCTGACCACCACGCTGACCTATCGCCAGCCCGTCGG
This sequence comes from Desulfobulbus sp., assembly GCA_009778955.1. Taxonomy (GTDB): domain Bacteria; phylum Desulfobacterota; class Desulfobulbia; order Desulfobulbales; family Desulfobulbaceae; genus Desulfobulbus. Next base: position 7,811 of record WRFD01000099.1, on the reverse strand, counting down.
GAGAACGGAAATTAAAAAGATCCCGGCGGGCTGTTGCGTTCGGGTGCCCTTAGGCGGCCGCCTTGCCATCGGCTATGTCTTGGGGCCGGCCGAGCCGCTGACCGAGGGGGAACAGTCCTTCGTGGTCAAACCGATAGTCGAGGTGCTGGCCGAAACCCCTTTCTTTCCGCCCAATCTCATTGCCTTCTATCGCTGGATAGCCAACTACTATCTGCATCCCATTGGCGAAGTGCTGCGCACTGCCCTGCCGTTGGCTCCCACTTCCCGCAGCAACCGCCAACTCAAGGCCAAGACGCGTTTGATTCTGCTGCCAGGACCATTACTGAGGCCTGTAATCGAGGCGAGGCCGGAGATTGATGGTGATGAGATGGTTGATGGCGTCGAGGCGTCAATGCAAGGTTCTTTGAAAAAATCTGAACGCAAGGCCCTGGCTCTTTTTTGCGGGGATCTTGTCCGGGGGAACTATCAGCCGGTTCTTCGCGCCCTGCTGCTGGAACGATATCCCGGCGCCGGCTCCAAGCTGAAACACTTGGTGGAATTGGGCATCCTCGAACAATCCAGCCAACAGATTTTCCGTGATCCCTTTGAAGGCCTGGCAGAGGCGCACGCGGCGCCTGATCATCTGACGGCCGAACAGCAACAGGTGCTGGACATCCTGTTGCCGGCCGTGGATGCGCGGTCCTTTTCCCCGCATCTTCTGTTCGGGGTGACTGGCTGCGGCAAGACCGAGGTCTATCTAAGGGCCGCGCAACACGCTCTGGCCGCGAACAAAACCGCCCTGGTGCTGGTGCCGGAAATCGCCCTGGCAAGCCAACTGGAGGCCCACTTCCATGCCCGCTTCGGTTCCCGGCTGGCGCTGCTGCACAGCGGTCTTGGCGACGGCGAACGGTTCGACCAGTGGCAAAAGGTCTTGTCCGGGGAAGCCCGGGTGGTGCTGGGGGCGCGTTCGGCCGTTTTCGCCCCCCTGGAGCACCTCGGCATCGTCATTGTCGACGAGGAGCACGAACCGGCGTACAAGCAGGAAGACGGTTTGCGCTACAACGGCCGCGATCTGGCGGTGCTGAGGGCGCAGATGGCGGGCTGTCCGGTGGTGCTCGGCTCGGCTACCCCTTCGGTGGTCAGCTACCACCACTGCATGCAGGGAAAATATAGGCTGCTGACCATGGACAAGCGGGTGGCTGAGCAGCCCCTGCCGTCGGTTGAAATTGTCGATTTGGCCACAGCTAGGCGGTCACGGCCTGAGCTTGCCTTTTCCGATCAGTTGATCAGCGCCGTAGCCGAGACCTTGGAGCAGGGGAGACAAAGTCTGCTTTTTGTTAACCGGCGCGGTTTTTCCTCCTACATGGCCTGCCGCGACTGCGGCGCCATCCTGCAATGCAGGCATTGCCTGGTGTCCATGACCCTGCACCGGGGGCAGCACACCCTGCTCTGCCATTACTGCGGATTCAGGCAGCATCCTGCCGCGCTGTGCCCGGCCTGCGGGTCCGCCCGGGTCAGCGGCGGCGGCATCGGTTCCGAACGGATCGAAGAGGAGGTCCGACAACTCTTTCCCGAGGCCAGGGTGGCGCGGCTGGACAGCGACACCACCGGCAACCGCAAGCACTACCAGGCTACGCTCAGGGCGATGCGCTCGGGGCAGGTCGATATCCTGGTCGGCACCCAAATGATTGCCAAGGGGTTGCATTTTCCCCGGATCACTCTGGTGGGGGTGGTCTGGGCCGATACCGGGCTGGGCATGCCCGATTACAAGGCCGCGGAGCGCACATTCGCCTTGCTTTCCCAGGTGACCGGCCGGGCGGGACGGGGCAGTGATCCCGGCCGGGTAATCATTCAAACCTATCAGCCGCACCATTACAGCATCGCCCTGGCCCGCCAGCATGATTACCGGGGCTTTTACCAACAGGAGATCGCGGTGCGCCAGCCTTTGTCGTACCCACCTTTCTCCCGGCTGGTGATCATCCGGTTCAGCGGCAGGAAAGAAGAACGGGTGGAGCAGACGGCCGTCCGGGTCGGTCAGTTTCTCTGTGGCCATTCCCTGATGAAAAAAAGCGACATTTTAGGGCCAACCCCGGCGCCGCTGGGTAAATTGAAAGATACTATCCGCTGGCAATTGATGGTCAAGAGCCGTTCGCCCGCGGCCCTGCATGCACTCTGCGAGGCAGTGCTGGCGGAACGGAAAAAACTCTGTCCCCACGACGTGGCCGTAGGATTTGACATAGACCCGGAAAATATGATGTGAGAAGGAACGCCGGTTCAGGAAGCGGGACAGAGGAGAACGCCCCGGCGGCAAGGAGGGGGAACCGCCGGGGCGTCAGGGGAGGCGCGTGGAAGGAGAAGAAAAAAATACAACCTTGTTGTACTGTCTTGCTGTTGAGTTAATTTTTGGGCGCACGATGGTGTTTTTCCATCATGCCCTGGCATCCGAAATCATCGCCGCCCATACCTCTGCCCATCGGAAGGGGCAATCCGGCTTCCTTGGCTTTGGCGCGCAGCTTTTCACGCAGTTCGAAAAGTTCGCCAGCCACCTGTGAAGCCTTGACAGTGTCCGGGGTGCCAGCCTTCATCAAAGCCTGCATGACCGCACGCTTTTCGGCCAACTCTTTTCTGATTGCGACAGTATCCTCTAAAAATTTATCATGCGCTATCCGCGCCTCAGCGCTCATTTGAGGCTGAAAAGTTGTGCCAGTCTGTTTATCCGGGGCTGCAAGTTTGGCAGGTTCGGCTAACGAAGCTTGACTGATCGCCAAGGTCAAGCCGCTAATGAGGAGAGCCGCCAGCATCAATTTCTTTTTGGGAGAGGTCATTTCCATGGTCATCAATTCCTAGATTCTGAGGTTGAATGATAACAACACATGCCATAGCATAGCGATAATTGTGCCAGGTGGCAGATTTATTTTTTGTTTGTTGAAATAACGGAATTTTTTATGTCTAAGCGATATTTACAGCCCGTCAGTCCATCCAGTTCGTCATCCGGGCGGCTGTATCCATCCTATCCAGGCGTCGAGGCTCATCGTGGGTAAAATGTATTCAGAAAAAGATGATCGAGATGATCAGCCCGCAAAACCCGTGCATGCCGAACCATATGAGCGTAGTCGCCTGGCGCGCCTTTTCATTCCTGGTGCGGTCCTTGCAGGCGAAAAACACATGAAAACGAGATGTTGGCAACGTTTCAATCCTCAGTCGTCCATGGCCTCCTCGCCGTGGCTGCTCGCCGCCGCCGCCGGGTTGCTGCTTATGATTGTGGTCACTTTCGCCTTCCACAACCTTCGGCTGGAAAAACGGCTGATGACCAATTCCATGCTGCAGAAGGCGGCTACCCTGATGCGGGTGCTTCATTCCGGGGCAAGGGCATCGTACTTCAATAATCTCAAAAAAGATCTTTGGAGCAATGAACCTTGGCATGCCCATATTCAGCGGATCATTGATCATCTGGTCGAAGATCCGGAGGTCAGTTTCATCGCCTTGGTTGATGCCAAGGGCAAGGTGATCGCGCATAGCAGCCATGCCCTGATCGGTTCCAGCGAATCGTATCTCATCGCCGACGAAGGGGAGGATGAAGCTGAGGATCATCCGCGGTTGGTTTACCGTATTGAGAATGTTTCTGATTTTGGCCGCGTCTTCACCACGATCCGCCAGTTCCCACCGGCATTTCCTGTCATGGTGCCGATGTTGAATCAGCCAATGTATGAGCGGCGCCGGGAATTCATGGGGCCGGCATTTCGCAATCTGGGCAACCGGATGCCGCCGTTGCGCATCTTTCCCGAAGGGCTGTCCCTCAGCGAGCAGTATTATGTTGCCGTCGGACTGGACATGAAGGACTTTGATCGTACCCTCGGGCGATTGCGGATGCAGATCTTCATGCTTTCCCTCGCCATGCTGTTGGTGGGATTCGGCGGTTGGTTTTCACTGTTGGCGGTGCAGGGATATCGGGTTTCCCAGAAGACCTTGGAAGACATGCAGGCGTTCACCGCATTGCTGATCGCCAAACTGCCAGTCGGCATCATTGCAACGGATACCACCGGGCGGATCACCACCTGGAACAGGGCGCTGGCGCAGTTGACCGGTCTCGGCCAGGCCGATGCGGTTGGCAGACGCCCGCGGGAGATCTTGCCCGAACAACTGGCCGCCTTTTTCTCTCCCGAGGAACTGACCAACGATCGACAACAGGAAAGCACCACGGAATATGGCGTGCGGCTGGTTGTCGGCGGGCGGCGATGTGAACTGCTTTGCCATCCGCTGACCATCACCGACAGTAAACAGTTGTACATGGGAAAGGTCTTGCTGATTTCGGATGTGACTGAAATTAAGTCGCTGGAACAGCGGATGCGGGAAAATGAGCGATTGGCGGCGATAGGAAAAATGGCGGGCGGGGTTGCCCACGAAGTGCGCAACCCCTTGAGTTCCATCAAGGGGCTGGCATTGCTGTTGAAAAACAAGTTTGCGGCCGGCAGCAAGGAGCAGGATACCGCCGACCTGTTGGTTCAGGAAACCGAGCGGATGAATCGAACCATCACCGAGATGCTCAGTTTCACCCGACCGGCTGCCTTGCACCTGGGGCGGGTGGACCTGGCCCAATTGATCCGGCGCAACCTGGAACTGATCAAGGCGGAAGCCGCGGAAAACGGCGTGACGACATTTCTGGATGAACAGGCGGAACTGTTGCCGGTGCTGGGCGATGCCGACCGGCTGCAACAGGTTATCATGAATGTGCTGCTCAATAGCTTGCAGGCCATGGAGCAGGGCGGCGCCCTGTCGGTGACGCTTGCCAACGGCGTTGATGGCCAGTCAGTGGAAGCAAGGATCCGGGACACCGGAGCCGGCATCGCCCCCGATCTGATGGCGCAGGTCTTTTTTCCCTACTTCACAACCAAGCGGAAAGGCACCGGCATTGGTCTGGCAATATCGCAAAAAATCATCGCCGAGCACGGCGGCGCCATCGAACTGGAAAGTGAACCCGGCATGGGGACCACGGTGACCATCCAGCTTCCCGCCTATCGGCCCGAAGGGTGACGGAATGGCGAAGGCAGAGACGATCAGGGCGATGAGCCGGAGTCTGGGGCGCTGAAATGCTGATTGAGAAATGCGCATTCCGCCGGGGTCAGGTCAAAACGGAATACGGCCTCCTGCACAACTGCCTGCCGCTTTTTTTCCGGATAGTCCCGCAGCGTTTCTCCCATCCAGGTCAACGCTTTTTTCAGTTTGGCCGACTTGGTCTGCACTGGTGACTGTGCGCTCATATCTCTCCTGTTTTTCCCTGATAGCGGTTGATTGTTGGTGATGGTGCTGCTACACTGTAGCTAATCGGCAACAAAGCGGCAACGGCAATTGAGATCCATCGCTATGCCGAAAGCGAGCCTTGACTGTCGATGAAGCAATGGTACAGTAAGTCATTTGAGGAAACAATATAGAGGACGCAATGCAGTCGACATGGAGAGTTTGACGGGTCACTTTCTCATTTCCACGCCACAGATGCCTGACCCCCGCTTTCAGGAACAGGTGATCTATATCTGTGCGCACAATGAAGATGGCGCCATGGGGCTGGTGATCAACAACCCCAACCCGGAAATCACCCTGTTCGATATTCTCCATGGCTCCAATCTGGCCATTCCCGAAGGTCCCCTGCCCCCTGTGCACATCGGGGGGCCGGTCGATGTCGATGCCGGATTCATCCTGTTTGCCGCCGAAACCCAGGATCGATATGCCGTCGAAGTAAAGCCCGGCATCTATTTAAGCCGGGATTCCCGTCTGCTTGAGGATATTTCCCTCGGGCAGGGACCGAAGCATTTTCTCTTCATGCTGGGATATGCCGGCTGGGGCGCCGGCCAGTTGGAAGGTGAGTTGATGGACAACAGCTGGTTGACCGTCCCTGGCGACATCAATATCCTCTTTCATACGCCTGATGGAGAAAAATGGCGAAAATCAGCCAGAATATATGGTATAGATATCGCTACGATCGGTGATGTCATCGGCAATGCGTAAAGGGCTGCGCCCTTTCGGCTCCACTCACATACCAGCGCCGGCCCCTGTGGACCGGCGATTTTTTTTGCCATGAATGACGAACCACGACAAGTATGCCAAGTAAGCGACATTTTCGCCTGTGTCCGTTGCGGCTTCTGCTGCCAAGGCGAGACCACGGTGTCGCTTGACCAGCACGATCAGGACCGAATGGTCGCGGTGCTGAAAATGAGCCGCGAGGAGGTGGCCGCAAAGTACTGGCGGATCACCGGCTCGGTGGTGCAGATGCAAATCCGCGACGGCCACTGCATTTTTTATTGCCCGGAACAGGGGTGCACGGTCCATGAAGGCCGCCCCTGGCGTTGCCGGCAGTGGCCACTCCACCCGAGCATGCTGGCCGAAGAGGACAACTTCCGGACCATCACCGCCTCCTGTCCTGGATTCGCGCAAGGGATGGAATACGAAGAATTCTGCCGGATATTCCGGGCATTGCTCGCCCAGAGCCATATCGGCAAGTTTGCGGCATGAGGTTGCTCATCCCTCTGATCGGCAAAACCAGGGAGCCGTATCTCGATGCCGGCATCCGCGACTATGCCAATCGACTCAGCCACTTTGCGCCGGTGAGTCTGCCAGTGCTCAAGGAGCGCCATGGCCGCCGGGATCCGGACGAAGCGATCAAGGCCGCCGAAGCGGCGCAACTGTTGGCGCAGGCTGCCGTAGCCAACCTGTGCGTGGCGCTCGATCCCGGAGGCATATCTCCTGATTCCCATGAACTGGCCGGATTGTTGATTCAATGGGAAGAGCGGGGCATAGGCACCGTTTGTTTTCTGATCGGCGGCCATCTGGGTTTGCACCCTTCGGTGCTGGCCAGGGCCAACCTGGTCATGTCGCTTTCCCGCTTGACCTTCACCCACGAAATGACCCGGCTGATCCTGCTGGAACAGTTGTACAGGGCCTGCACCATCAGGGCTGGGCAGAAATATCACAAATAACCGTTGCAATCCGGCCTCTTCCCGAGATATCACTGTTCAGCTTTCGTCATGGAACGGTCTATGGGGAAAGGCGGAACCTCCACGAGACAACAGAGGCAGGGCCATCGGAGATGCTCCCAAACGACAGACAGCACGGATGGGCTCAGGGTTCGGCCGGGACCCTGGCGTTGACCTGCGCCTGCGCCATGGACCTGAAACCCCTGGCCGTGGCCCTGGCCGAGGTGCTGGTTGCCGGTGATGTGCTCCTGCTGTCAGGAAGCCTGGGGGTGGGCAAGACCACTTTGACCCAGGCGCTTGCCAAGGCCCTGGAGGTCGGCGACGACCAGTACGTGTCCAGCCCGTCCTTTGCCCTGGTGCATGAATACACGGGCCGCCTGCCAGTGGTGCACATGGATCTGTACCGGCTGGACCGCCAAGAGGATGTCGAAGCGGCCGGGTTGCTCGATTTTTTCGACCAGGCTGCCGTCTGCGTGGTTGAATGGCCGGACCGGCTGGGCGGGATGGCCCCTGAAGAGCGGCTGGACATCCTGATCGAACGCCAGCCGCCTGCGGCAAGAAGACTACTCCTTGCGCCAAAGGGGGAATCGTGGCGCCTGCGGCTGGACCGCCTGGCCGTGCGGTTGACCGGAAATGGAGCATGTTCTCTGGAGTAGGATAGGCCGGGGGAGGGCATGCGGCAGAAGATGAGTTTTTCCGGCGCTTGACCGGCATGAAATTTACAATCTTCTTTCCCGCTGGTTTGCGGGATTTTCCATGGACGAGACGATCTGGCGTCATTCGGCGTATTCCAAGAACCGGGATCGCCTGCTCCATAGCGACATTGCCGCGCTTTTTCCGCGTTCCTGCTGTGCCCAGGCCGAGGAG
>WRFD01000098.1 GCA_009778955.1 Desulfobulbus sp. | reverse complement strand
CGACGCGCTGGTTGCGGTGTTGGCCGATTTTTATCAACGGGCGGAAAACGGTCCGGAGATTGCCCGGTTCGGCACCGCAGCCGCTGTGGCGGTCAATGTCCTGGAAAATTTCGACCAGACCCGGCCCTTTATCGGGCAAGGCGCCCTGGATCACACCCAGTTCGAGGCCATAGTCGATTTTGCCCGCGCTTTTCTCGAACAGGAGTCGTTGTTTCAGCAACGGATCGACGGCGGCTTCATCCGCGACTGCCATGGCGATTTGTATTCCGCCAATATCTGCCTGGCCGACCGGGTCTATATCTACGACTGCATCGAATTCAACCAACGCTTCCGCTATTGCGATGTGGCCAGCGATGTGGCCTTTCTGGTGATGGATTTGGAATTTCACGGGCTGGATCAGTTGGCTGGCCGGTTCGTCGACTGCTTTGTCCAGGCGACCGCTGATCACGGCTTGCAGGCCATGCTCAATTTCTACAAATGCTATCGGGCCTATGTGCGGGGCAAGATTGGCCTGTTCACCGCCGCTGACCCGGCGGTCGATCCTGCGGTCCGGACCGCCAATGTCGACCAGGCCGCCAAGTACTTCCGCCTGGCCCAGCGCTATGCCGCTTGCCGATAGCCATCTCTGTCCGTGTTCTGCCGGGAAAACCCTAGTGGTCTTCTTCGGCATGACTGCTTCGGGCAAGTCAACCTTGGGTCAAGCCTTTGCCGACCGGCGCCGTGCTCCCTACTACAATACCGACCGGGTTCGCAAGGAACTGGCGGGACTGCGGGCGGAAGAAAAGCGGCCGGATGCGGTGGGGCGCGGGATTTACAGCCAGGCGTTCACCGAAAGGACCTATCAGGCCATGCTCGACCGGGCCAGTGGGGATTTCACCTCTGGGACGCCCTTGGTGGTGCTGGATGGCTCGTATGGCAGACATGCGGACCGGGATCGGGTCAGGGCCATGGCCAGGGCCGCAGGGGTGCGGTGCGTCTTTCTTTTCTGCAGTTGCGGCGAGGAGGAGGTCCGGCGGCGATTGTCATTGCGGTCCCGTGATCTGGCGGCGGTTTCCGATGGCCGTTGGGAGATCTATATGCACCAGCGGCAAACGTTCGAACTGCCGGACACGGGGCAGGCCAGTGAAGACGATTGCCTGCGCCTGGACACCGAACAGCCGGTGGAGACGCTGCTGCAACGGCTGACGGTCCTGTTGTGCGGCGGGGTTAAGGCGTTAACTTAAAGCGGCTCTTCGTTTTCCGCTCGTCCATGCGGACGCCGGCAAAGGGTCACTGTGCATATTATTCCGCCGGCGTATATTCCACCGGCTCATTCGTCGTCGCTTCGCCAGCTTCTATCGCCGCTTTCCTGGCGTCTTTTGCTTCTTGTCGATCCGACGGCGCCTGGGTCATGAATTCCGGCAGCCAGCGGTTCATGCCCCAGGTGGGCCTGTTGCCCGCTTCCAGGGAATCAAGCAGCTCTTTTGCCTTAGGCGCCAGATCCGAATCGGGATACCTGGCCAACATATATTTGAGCCGGTACTTGGCTTCGTCGTAGCGGGTGGTCCGGACATAAAAAACAGCCACCATGTATTCATGGTTGACGATAAACTCTTTGGCGTCCTTGATCCTGGTCTTCGCTTCCTTGGCGTAGGGTGATTGGGGGTAAGCGTTGATCAGGCGGGTAAAGGACTTGATCGCTTCCTGCGGCCCGGCGATGTCCCGATCTATGCGGTCGGAGCGGCTGTGGTCGCACATGCCGATCTGAAACATGACGTAAGGAATGGCCTCGTTGGCGGGGTGGCGCTCCTCGAAGGATTTGTACAGGACTTTGGCCTCGGCATACTCCCTGTCATAGTAGTGGGCGTCGGCGGATTTCAACTCAGCCAGCATGGCCTGGGCGCTGAACGGGTGTTCGTCGAGGATGATCTTGAAGTGTTTGATGGCGCCCTTGTAGTCGCCGGTGTTGTAGGCGTCCATGCCCTGGACGATCAACTCCTCGGGCGGTCTCGACTTCGGTTCATCTTCCTCTTCCCCAATGGTGAGTTTATTGAACATCCCGCAGCCATACTGGGCGAGGGCCGTCGCCACGAGCAAAATCAGCAGAAGGCGCTTGGGGCCAGGGCAAGACGATGCGTTCCGGGACATGGTCAATCCTTTATTCGCTGCGGTTGTGGGAGGTATCAGTAACTTGGCTGCCGAGATAACGCTCGGCGGAGAGTTCGGCGACTGCGCCTTCGCCGGCGGCGTTGATAATCTGCCGGGATCGTTTGCTGCGAATGTCGCCCGCAGCGAAGACGCCTGGGATGGAGGTGGTCATTTCTTCATCAGTGACGACGAAGCCGCCCTCATCGGTTTGCATGGGATGGGCAAGCAGGAGTTCGTTGTTCGGGGCGATGCCGATCAGCACGAACAGGCCGGTGACCTTGAGGACCGATTCGCCGCCGTGCTGGCGCCCGAGCAGCAGGCTGTCGACGCCGCTTTTGTCTCCCCGGACTTCAAGCACCTGGGTGTTCCAGAGAAAATCAATTTTCTGGTTGGAGAAGGCCTTTTCCTGCAGAATCTTGGTGGCGCGCAGTTGGTCCCGCCGGTGTATGACCGTGACTTTTGAAGCGAATTTGGTCAGGTGTAGGGCGTCCTGAATGGCGGAGTTGCCGCCGCCGACCACGGCGATTTCCTGGTTGCGGTAAAAGGGACCGTCGCAGGTGGCGCAGTAGGAAACTCCCCGACCGGTGAATTCGTATTCACCGGGGATGTCCAGTTTACGTGGCCTGGCGCCGGTGCAGAGAATGATGGTGGAGGCGGTGAGCACTTCACCATTCTCCAGAGTGACCGACTTAACTTCACCGGTTAGGTCCAGGGAGGCAATGGCGGCGTACTTTTTCGTGAGGCCAAAGCGATCGGCATGGGCGGCTATCTTGTCCACCAGGTCAAATCCCGACAGGCCCTCAATGAAACCCGGATAATTATCGACCCAGTCAGTGACCAGCACCTGGCCGCCAGTGGTCCCCCTTTCGACGAGCAACACCTCAAGGCGGCCGCGGGCGGCATACAGGCCGGCTGTTAAGCCTGCCGGTCCGCCGCCGACGATGATCAGTTGATACTGTGCCTGCTGCATGGGAGGTCCCGTCAAAAAGAAGAAGGCACGGCTTCGCCTGAGGCAAAAACCGTGCCGAAAATGGTGGGGGTCAAAAGGCTTTCTTGATCAGATCCTGGAGCTGCGACTTGCCTACCGCGCCAGTGATCTGGTCGACAACTTCACCGCCTTTGAAGAGAATGAGCGTGGGGATGGCACGAATGCCGAACCGGCCAGGGGTGGCGGGGTTGTCGTCCACATTCATCTTGGCGATGATGACCTTGCCATCGAATTCCGCCGCCAGTTCGTCGATAACCGGCCCGATGGCTTTGCACGGACCGCACCAGGGCGCCCAGAAATCGACGAGGCAGGGGAGAGTATTCCCGATGACTTTGTTGTCAAATTCACTATCAGAAATATGGACTACCTTGTCGTTTGCCATCGTTTTTCTCCTTTTGAGTAGCCGTCAAGAAGGCTTGGATAAAAAAGTAATAAATTTTCGATGGTTATATGATCATGGCTTGCATTTTTGGGCATAATACCTCGCGAACCCCCATGGTGACAAGAGAAAATTGATTCTGCCGTACGCCTGCGCCCGGCGGCGCCGTCGTTTTCGTTTTGACAGGGAAAAAAAAGCCATGCTATAAAGGACAACCGAGCCGCTGGCGCAACCACCTATACTTTAGCCTGTGAGATTTCGATGAAGACGGAAGCATCTGCCCAACTATTCACCCAAGCGAAAGCTCTTATCCCCGGCGGCGTTAATTCGCCGGTCAGGGCCTGTCGCTCCGTGGGGTGTGATCCACTGTTCGTGGCCAAGGCCTCGGGGTGCACGATCACCGACGTCGATGGCAACACATTTCTTGATTTTGTCGGTTCTTGGGGGCCGATGATCCTCGGCCATGCCCATCCGGAGGTGCTGGAGGCGATCCGCAGGACCGCATTGGATGGCGCCAGTTTCGGCGCGCCTTCGCCGCTGGAGGTGGAGCTGTCGGCCCAGGTTTGCGCGGCAGTGCCCTCGATCGACATGGTTCGCTTTGTCAACTCCGGCACCGAGGCGACCATGAGCGCTATCCGGCTGGCCCGGGGATATACCGGTCGCAAAGTGGTGGTCAAATTCGATGGCTGCTACCATGGCCATGCCGATTCCTTCCTGGTCAAGGCGGGCTCGGGCGTCATTACTCTCGGGATACCTGGAAGTCCGGGCGTGCCCGATGATATCGTTCGCAATACTTTGTCCATTCCCTATAACGATACGGAGGTCCTTGCGCAAACCCTGCGTGATCCTTCCCTTGACGTCGCCTGCGTGATTGTCGAGCCCGTGGCCGGCAACATGGGGGTGGTGGCGCCGAAGTCGGGTTTTCTGCAGGCGTTGCGGGAACTGACCCGCGAACTCGGCATCGTGCTGATTTTCGACGAGGTCATTACCGGCTTCCGCTTGGCCTTGGGCGGCGCTCAGGAGCGGTTCGGCATCCTTCCCGACCTGACCTGCCTCGGCAAGATCATCGGCGGCGGCCTGCCGGTGGGGGCCTATGGCGGCAAACGGGAGATCATGTCGTTGATCGCCCCCGACGGACCGGTCTATCAGGCCGGAACCCTGTCCGGCAATCCCTTGGCCATGGCCGCGGGACTGGCGGTGCTCAAGGTGATTCGGCGCCCCGGATTTTATGAGGAACTGGAGGAAAAAAGCGCCTGGTTTGGCGTTGAACTGGAGAAAATCGCGGCCAGCTCACCCGTGCCTGCCACCCTGAATAGGGTCGGCTCAATGCTGACCTGCTTTTTTGCCGCGGATCCGGTTGTCGATTTCGCTTCGGCCCTGCGCGCCGATGCCAGCCGGTACGGGCGGCACTATCGCCAGATGCTCGCCGGCGGGATCTGGTTGGCGCCATCCCAGTTCGAGGCCGCATTTGTGTCGGCCGCACATGACCGGCAACACTTGCAAAAAGCCTTGGACATAACTGAATCGTCATTCAAGAAACTGATAGATTAATCAAAGAAGTATCTGATTACCACTGAATCTCAGCTATCGATTTTGGCTCTTCGTCGTTTGGTGTGAATTTGATCAATATAGAAATCCACACAAAAATGAAAAATCATAGCAAAACAGCGCGTTGACAAGAGGTGGCGGTGACCGCAAGCAACAAGACCTTTTCGCACGCTCGCCATGTAGCTTCCCATGAAAACAAAGAGATACATGCCATTCCGCGCAGATTGCTTATTGAGAGGCATTGCCATCGCTCTGTTTGTGGCCCCAGAGTTCCAGATAAATTTCACGCCAAATGACGAGGAGCCTCGATTTTTTCAGTTGATCAGACGCTATTTATCAGACCAGCTCTGGAATATTGCCCCACACTCGCCATTGAGGAGCAAGGTATGGTCAAAAAACAAGATACAGTTTCAGAAAGGACTTAGTTTGCCAGAATTTGCCAGCGGCTGCTGAAGCTGGCTGAAGTCCGATGGTAATCAGAAAAAATATATTGCGTTTGCCGAAGACGCATGCTACCTGTTGCTGCTGTCATAGCCCGGCTGTGGGAGGTTGAATCGCGATGGCGGATGACCGCAGGGAAATGTTCAGACAGTTGGCGGTCTACAGCCAGGCAGGCATGAGCTTTGTCTTCTCCATCCTGATCGGATTCGGTATGGGCTGGGCGCTTGACAATAAAGTGTTTGACGGCAAAACAGCGCCTTATCTGACTTTTATTTTTTTGGGACTTGGTATTGGGGCCGGATTCAAGGGGCTTTGGGAGTTGACCAGGAAAATAAAAGATGGATGAGCAGGAAAATGGCGCGGGCCCAAACGCCGACCAGAAAAATGCCTTGATCGTCCGCCAGGTGACGGTGGGCAGCATGGTGTTGCTGGCTGCGCTTGTGACGGGCGGTTACTTGCTGCAGGGATGGATTTTTGCCCGTTCCCTGCTGATTGGCGGCTTGCTGGTCAACGGGAGTTTCTGGCTGATGCAGAAGGATACGCGCCGATTGCTGCGGCGGATTGGCGAAACCGGCGGCGATAGCGTGATCAACATCGAGAAGACCCGCTTTCTGCTCAGATCCTTCGGCCGGCTGGTGGTGGTGGGGTTATTGTTATTCGCGCTGGCCTCGCGAATGCCGATCGATGCGATCGGGCTTGTCGTGGGGTTTGCAACGGTGATGGTCAGTGTGGTGGTTATCGGCTTGAGCGCAAGGGGCCGCTGGTCACCGGATAAAGTGTGAGGAGAAAGCAGGCTATGGAACATCCGATACTATTCATCTCGTTGATTCTGCAGGCATTGGGATTGCCGGTTCCCCATACTCCGGTCGGCGCGACCATGCTTGAAAAAATATGCGAACCGTACATGACCTACACCTGGATGGTCATGGCCTTTCTCATTATCGTGCCCAGGCTGACCATGGGAAAACTGGAGATGGTGCCGGGCAGCGGCCAGAATTTCTGGGAAGTGATGGTCGGCGGCCTGATGGATTTCTGCTCCGAGAATTTGGGGGAGAAGGGCGCAAAAATGCTGTTCCCGATGATGGCCACCTTTTTCTTCTACATCATCATCGCCAATATGATCGGGCTCATTCCCGGATTCATGTCGCCGACCTCCAGCCTCAATATCACTCTGGCGATGACCATCATCGTCTGGGTGACGCATCATGTGCTCGGATTCAGATACCACGGGCTCCACTATTACAAACATTTTATGGGGCCGAACAAGTGGTTGGCGCCTTTCATGTTCCTGTTGGAGGTCATCAGTAACTTTGCCCGGCTGATCTCGCTCTCCATGCGTCTTTTCGGCAACATTCTTGCCAAGGAGGTCCTGCTCGGCGTGCTTTTCATGCTGGCCGGCGCTTTCTTCGCGCCGTTGCCCATCCTCTGTCTGGGTGTCTTGGTGTCGGTGATCCAGGCGGTGGTTTTTGTCCTGCTCTCCCTCCTCTATTGTGCGGGAGCGATGGAGCATGCCCATTGATAGGTTTTGACAGTTCCGTTCAACGGAGAAGAAGGCCAACTTTTATATAACTTTAGTACGGAGGAACACAACAATGGACAAACTTAGTCTTGCTCTGATCTGTATCGGCGCGGCACTCAGCATCGGCCTTGCAGGTTTTGGCGCCGGCATCGGTATGGGTAACGGTCTGCGCGGCGCTTGCGACGGCGTTGCCCGCAATCCGGAAGCAAAGGGCGCAATCACCACCACCATGATTCTTGGTATGGCCCTGTGCGAATCCATCGCCATTTATGGTTTGGTTATCGCTTTTATCCTGCTCTATGCCAATCCCTTCAAGGCTGCGCTCGGTCTGTAATTTTCGCCGAACGATCAGCGGGAGATTCCCGGAAAAAGGGCTGCGGTGTTGCCGCAGCCCTTTTTTATTGCTATCTTGCGCCATGTCCGACTGCATCATCAACCCTGCCAGGAGTCCTAAAGATCCGCAACTGCCCTTGATCGGCATCTTGGCGGTCAATCCCGCCGACAGTCCCTGTTTTGCCGCACTTGCCCGCCGCCATGGCCTGGAGCGGCATGCCCTCTTTCACGCCCACCTGTTCGCCAATGACTCATTTTTTCTTGCCGGGCCGGCGGTCGGTGCTCCCATGGCCGCCATCTGTCTGGAAAAGTTGATTGTTTTGGGCGCGCGCCGGATTCTCGTTTACGGCTGGTGCGGGTCGCTGCATCCGACGCTTGCTGCTGGCGAGTTGTTCATTCCCGCCGGCGGGGTGAGCGAGGAAGGGACCAGCAGCCACTATCTGGGGCCGGTCGCAAGTAATGACGACTCTTGGCGGATGACGCTCGTCAATGCGCTGACCGCAGGAGGTTTTTCCGGGCTCAAACAGGGACTGATCTGGACCACCGATGCGGTTTACCGGGAAACCAGGGAGAAGGTCGAGCGCTACGGGGCGCGAGACATTCTTGCCGTTGACATGGAGTACACCGCCCTGCGGGCGGTGGCCGCCTTTCGCCAGGTCGATTTAGCCGCAGCGATGTTGGTTTCCGATGAGTTGTTTCATCGCTCCTGGTCGCCGCGCATGCACCTCAAGGGCTTTCGGAACCAGTCCCGGCACATCCTCGAATGCCTCTGTTCTTTCATTCAATGTGGCAAGATCGCATGAAAACCTTGTACATGGTCAGCTTGGGCTGCCCCAAAAATCTTGTTGATTCCGAGGTGATGCTCGCCGATTTCGGGCAAGCCGGCTATACTGTGGTGCAGGAAGCGGAGCAGGCCTCGGTCACTCTGGTCAACACCTGCGGTTTCATTCGTCCTGCCGTGGAAGAGGCCATCGACACGATTCTTGAACTGGCGGCCTTCAAGGAAAACAATCCGAATCAGCGGTTGGTGGTGACCGGCTGCATGGTGCAGCGGTACGGCGCGGAACTCGTTGCCGAACTGCCCGAGGTCGATCTCTTTGTCGGTCTCGACGATTTTCCGCGTATCAGTCAATTGGTCGATGGCCTTGGCTTCGAGTCCCGAATTGTCGTCCGGCCCGGACCCGCCGCCTATCTGATGGATCACCGGGCCTCGCGCCGGCTTGCCACCCCGCCGTTCAGAGCCTATTTGAAGATCACCGAAGGCTGCGACAACCGCTGCGCCTACTGCATGATTCCCTCGATCCGCGGGCGATTGCGCAGCCGGACCATCGCCGACCTGACCGCCGAGGCGGTTCGTCTGGAGCAAGCCGGGGTGCGCGAGCTTTCCCTGATCGCCCAGGATCTGACCGCTTACGGACGCGATCTCCACGAGCCAATGACCTTGACCGTCCTGCTCCAGGAATTGCTGGGAAAAACGAACATTCCCTGGTTGCGTCTGCTCTATCTCTATCCGGCCAGCGTAACCGACGAACTTCTGGGTTTAATGGCGCGGCAGCCGCGTCTTCTCCCCTATCTCGACATTCCCTTCCAGCATGTCAGCGACCGTGTGCTGATGGCGATGAACCGCCACTACCGCCATGCCGCGCTGGATGATTTGGTTCGCCGGATACGAAGCCATGTGCCGGCATGCGCCGTCCGCACCACCATGCTTGTCGGTTTTCCTGGGGAAACCGACGATGATGTGGCGGACTTGATCGATTCGCTCCATGCCTGGCGACTCGACCATGTCGGGGTCTTCCAGTACCAGGACGAAGACGGCAGCGCTGCGGCGCAGTTGCCGAACAAGGTGGCGGACGAGGAAAAAGAATCCCGCTATCAGCGGGTGATGGAGGCGCAGGCCCTCATCAGCGAACGCCAGCAGCAACGGTATGTCGGGCGGCTTGAGCCGGTACTGATCGAAGGGGTCAGCGAAGAGAGCGATTTGCTCCTAGAAGG
>WRFD01000097.1 GCA_009778955.1 Desulfobulbus sp. | reverse complement strand
GCCCCGTACCAGAAGAGAATGGCGGGTAAGATAAGCGGGTTGGCGGAAAATTGCCAGCCACAAATGAGTTGCGCTTCGCCCCGAGGTACAGTCGACAGAGCCTTAGGCGCGATTTTTCCCTTGGTAAACGGCGAATTTCGGGGCGATCAGCCGCCACCGCCGGCCCTGGCGCCTTTGGCAGAGCATTTGCGCATCTATCGGGTGGCGCTCAATGCCGATACGGGCGGGCGCGGCCGGTTTGGTCGAGGGGACAACCAACATGAAGGAGAGTGGGGCGAAGGCGTCGATCCTTCATTGCCACCATCATGGCCGGGCTGAACAGAGTTAAAGGAGGTGGAATGCCGCAGGGGCGATGAGGGAAACTGGGAAGTCGGAGGCAGGAAAAGAACACGAACCGGACCGTGAAGGCGGGCAAGGAAGCCCACCCTTCACGGTCCTGAAAATCTGAGATTATGAGCCTTGCAGCACCCACTCGCCGGAGGCGTTGCGGCAGGCCGTGCTGTAGGTGCGTTGCGGTTTGCCGTCGATCACCGCGTTGATTTCGGCCTTCCGGCAGACTTGGCGGGTGGAGGGGTTCTCGAAGGCCGGCTGCGGGGTCATCGAATACTGGTTGCCGGAATCGGGATTCACCCATTCCGACCGCCGGTTCGACAGGCCCCGTTCGTAGACGTTGCTCATCTGGCTGCGGTCATACTTGTCCATTTCGTTACCGATCATGTATCCCAGGCCTGCTCCCACCGCCGCGCCGATCAAGGTGCCGCCGGTGTTGCGTCCGATTGCCTGGCCGATGAGGGCGCCGCCGGCCGCGCCGCCGAGCGCGCCGGTCTGGCCTTTGGTGGCGCAGGAGGACAGGGTGAGAAGAGCAAGCAGGGTAAGGACGACACTCAACTGTTTCATGTTTGGTTTCCTTCTTTGGTTCATTGGTTCTATTCCTGGCCGCGCCCAAGATCACCTGGGAGGCGGATAGTTGCAGGGGCCGGTCGTGTATTCCTTGATAGGTTGACCGTACCGATCAAACACGGTCCTGCCGTATCCGTCAAGCACATACCGCTCCCACCGGCACTCTCCTTGAGCAGGCCGGGGTTGATACGAATAGGCTACTGGCGAATAGACTATTCGCGGCGGGGACGGTTCGACATAGACCACTTGGGGCGGTGGCGGCTGCATGGCCGCAGCCACCAGGACCGAGCCTAGCATCAGGCCGCCCAATCCCCACACCCATGCGTCCGAGCCATAATAATGTCGGTAATAACCATGGCCGTAGTACCTGTAATTATACGAAGGTCCTCCGCGCCAACACATTCCCGTCGCCGGCGCCAGGGTCACTGCCAGAATGGAGACCAGCAGGCCGATAACCATCTTTTTTGTCATGTGTTGTCCCTCCTGTCACGACAGAACTCTTTCGTTGATGGATCTGGCTTTCACAGTCCGCCTTGATTGGGCGGGGAAATCTTGAGGGGCAAAGCTATTTTTCTCCAGCATTTGCCGTGCCAATTGCCCGGATGGAATGAGGCCAGGGATTAAAAAAACATCATGGAGATTGTGACGGCTATATTCCTGCCGGTTTCCGGCCGTATCGCCGCCAGGCGCGAAGCTGGCGGCAAAGTGTGGACCGGGCGCGAGCGTCCGGAAAGTCAAGGGCGGCAACTTGCCGTAGCCGTTCAACCTGAGCTATTGGATACTTTTTATTCAGTTCGGGGTAAAGTCAATATGTCTGTTGATCTATCTTGATGAAGTTGGATGAAAATGAAAAAAAATTCCGGCGAGGTTCCGACCGTTTGGGCAGGCGGGCCGCCGATTGGATACTTTTTGCTCAGCCGCGAAGGAAAAGCATTCACGGGCGGCCGGCGCCAAATGGTCGACAGTGTACAAGGCCGGAAAAAAACTGGTCCACAGAACAGTGGTCATGAGCGGGCCGAGCCCGCGCCGATGCCCATCCGTGTAGGTATCCGGAGTCATGAGCGATGTATTGCCGGGGCGATAGGTGGGATCAGGCCCCGGCGAACGATGTGCGGCCGGTCATGGCGGCAACAATCCATTCAGGAATCCTGCTTGTCCGCGGAAGAGGCCCGGAGTTGGAACTCGTCGAGCAGGCGGTCCACCGGCGAGTATTCGTCGGTGAACGGCGGCCAGGCGCCGCCTGGATCGGGTAGCTGATGGGTCAGCATGGCGCGGATCGTCGGATCGTCGGGGACATAGACTGGCGGCGTCTCGCGGCCCGCGGCCAGGAGAATGTTCTGCCAGAGTTGGGGCGCGGCGGGGTCGATGACGGCGTAGGTCTGGATGGCGGGAAACTCGGCTGCAAAGGTGGCTCGCAGGGTTTTGTAGAAGCGGCTTGATGCCCCCTCGGGCGAGGCCAGCAGGTTGACCAGAACCACTCCATTGGGCCGGAGTGCTGCGCGCATCAGGCGCGCCGCCTCGATGGTGACCATGTGAAAGGGGATGGAATAGTGGGCGTTGAACACGTCGCAGAGGATCACGTCGTAGGGCTGCTCCACCTTGCGGAGAAAGGTGCGGGCATCCTCCTCGGTGATGCGCAGGCGAGGGTGATCAACCAGGTTGAAGTGGCTGCGGGCAAGCTGGGTGATGCCGGGATCGAGTTCGACCACGTCGATGTGCATCTCCGGATAGTGGGCCAGGGCGTATTTGGGAAAGGAATAGCCGCCGCCGCCCAGCACCAGCATGCGCCGGGCCCCGGGCCGATAGTATTCGAGCAGGCGGTAGAAACGGGTGTAGGGCAGCGCCAGCTCGACCGGGTCGTCGAGGTACATGGCCGACTGCCGTCCCTGGGGGCCGGTGACCATCTCGCGGGTGAGCCGGCCGCTGCCCTCTTCCCGGCTGGTATAGACCAAAACCCGGTTATAGGAGGTGTCGAGGTCAAAGAAGCCTTGCTGGGCCAGCCACAGATCCTGCTGCCGCAGAAAATAAAGGGCCAGAAGAAAAAGCACGATCGAAGCGGCCTTGAGCGGCTTGCCTCCCGGATCGGCCATCCAGGAGGCAAGGGCCAGCACGGCGGCGGTGATGAACAGGATGGCGGTGCTGCCCACCCAGGCGATGAGGACGAAGCCGGCGAGAAATGTGCCGACGATGGAGCCGATGGTGGAAATCGCATAGAGACCGCCGGCGATGCGGCCGCCGTGCTCGCGGTCGTGCAGGCAAAGCCGGACGGCGAACGGCGGCACCATGCCGAGCAGGGCCGCAGCCGGGGCGAACAGGATTACGGTGGCGGCAAGGGTCACGGCGTGCAGGCCGCCGGTGCTCTGGAGCGCTTCAAGGACCCATGTTTTGGAGAGGCCGATGGCGGCGGTGGCCCAGGCCGCAAGAAGTACGATCCGGCCAAGCAGGCGCGGCTGTGGTTGGCGGTCCGCCAGCATGCCGCCCCACCAGGCCCCGAGGCTCAAGCTGGCCAGGATGACGCCGATCAGGCTGGTCCAGATGATCAGGGATGTGCCGAGAAAGGGGGCCAGGATGCGCGAGCCGGTCAGTTCGATGATCATCAGGGCCGCGCCGCAGAGAAAGATGCAGCAATGGAGCATGGCGGTTCCTCGCGGGGGAAGATGCAATCGGGCACGAAGGCGATGGAGGGCGCCGGCAAGAGAGCCGGTGGGGCAGTGGGCAGAGGTACCGGAAAATGGACCATTTATCCAGCAAAAAATGGTCAGCGCCTCAAGGCGCGGCTGCAGCGCGGCGCAGGCGGATGCCTGGCGGAAACCCTTGTGCTCGGTCAAAAATTTTGGCAGGATGAGAGCCTGATTCATGCCTGCTCCGTCCAAGCCGCGCGTTACGGGGCCGGCCGGAACACGGCGTGACCGACCTAACCGGAGCGGCTTGCCAGGGGATGTACCTCTTTGGCTCCTGGCGCGGCCGTACCTCTCTTTTTCACTCAGGTGATGCTCATGAAAATACTTGGTTTGTACGCCAGCCCCCGCCCAACGGGCAACTCGGCCCAACTGCTCAACGCTTTGCTTGAAGAGGCCGAGCGCCTCGGCGCCGCCATCAGCAGCTATAAGCTCAATACCCTGCGGCTGAAGGGGTGCCAGGCCTGTTACAGCTGCCGCCAGCCGGGCAAGGAAAAACAATGCGCGGTCAAGGACGACATGCAGCCCATCCTGGCGGATGTGTTCGCGGCCGATGCCGTGGTCCTGGCCTCGCCGGTGTACATGTGGCAGATGACCGCTCAGGCCAGGCTGTTCACCGACCGGTTGATGCCGGTGCTCAAGCCCGATTACTCCTCCTGGCTTAACGGCCAGCGGATGCTCACCCTCTACACCCAGGGACAGCCGGACCTTACCCGGTTTGCCTCCTATTTCACCTATGTCAACGACATGTTCGGCTTCCTCGGTTTCAGTCCCCTGGAGCCGCTGGTCTTCGGCAATCTGCGCGGAGTGAACGATGTCCGGCAACAGCCGCAGCATTTCGACCGCGTCCGCCAGGCTGCGGCGCATCTGGTCCGCAACGGCTGAGGCGTTGGGGTAAAACGGGCCTCCTGTTTTCGCCCGGATTTTCCTGGTGTAGTCAACCGATGGGAACGGGCTGGACAGGACGACGGGAGCGCCAAGCGCCGACAGGCTGTCAGGTCCAGGATGAATGCGGCCCCGCTCCATTTTCTCCAGTGAAGTTGGCCGGCGGCCTCGTGCCGGCGCCTTGCGGGGCAGGGCGCCACGGATGGCAGGGGGGCGATATGCTTTTTTCTTCCATAGCGAGGAGGAATGCCATGAAACAAGTCGTTATCGATCAGTACGAGTGTATTGGCTGCAGTGCCTGTGTCGAACTCTGTCCAGACATTTTCGCCTTCAACGAGGACGAAAACAAAGCCTACGTCATCAAGCCCGAGGGTGGAGATCAAGCCTGCATCGACGAGGCGATGGCCTCGTGCCCGGCAAGCTGCATCAGCCAGGAGTAGGTCCGCTCGGATCGCCTGAAACCGGTCCCGCGTTTTTCACGCTGAGGCGCGGAGCAAACAACCAATCGGAAAATCAGCAAAGGCCGGGAAAGTCCGTGGTGTCCGCGTGATGCGCCGGCCGGCGTGGTCAATGAGCCTTTCAGTAACATGCCCTACCGCCAGAGGAGGAGACATGGATCGTTTTTTTTCGCAGATTCTACGTGATAGTCCCGATGCCGTTCTCATTGCCGACCGGCATGGCCTCATCCGGTTCTGGAATAGCGGAGCGGAGAGGATGTTCGGCTATTCCACCGCCGAGGCCCAAGGCTGTTCGCTTGATCTCATCATTCCGCCCAATCTGCGTTCACGGCACGGGCAGGGGTATTCTCGGGTGATGGAGACGGGAGAGACAAACTACCTGACAAGTCTGCTGGCCTCGCCCGGGGTCCACAAGGATGGCAGCCGCCTTTCCCTGGAGTTCAGCATCGTGTTGCTGCGCGATGAACAGGGGGCGATGGCGGGATGTGCCGCCATTTTGCGCGACGTTACTGAGCGCTGGCGGAAAGAAAAGGAACTCAAACAGCGGCTGGCCGCCTGCGAAAGCAAGTCCTAGGACGCTTCCGCCTGAAATCCGCAGGGGCAGGAAACAGGTTCTGCCGGGAGCATCCGATAGCTGCGGCGCCCGCGGCGCCCCTGATGCCTGTTAATAAAATCGTATAAATTTGACATGTTAACTTTTTTTCACGGAACATGTTGCCGCGAAGCTCAAGGAGAGCACCGGCAAGTTGTACCGTGGCTTGATCAACAACAATATCCTGCCCGCTATTGGCAAGCTCAAGGTGAAGGATGTTGAACACCGCCACATCGCCATGCTGCACCATGAAATGAAGGAACGACCATGCTTGGCGAACAGAGCTTTTGCCGTTGTCAGTAAATTTTTTTCATGGTGCGAAAAGAACGGCTATCGGGCGCGGGGCACGAATCCGGCAAGTGGCGTAAAAGCACAGGGAGCACAAGCGGACCGCCTTCATGGACGCGGAAACGCTTTCCCGCATAGGCACAGCGCTTTCTGAGCTTAAGCAGGCACGGAATGACCGAGAGGCCATGCAGCAACGTAGAGAGAAAACGCCTCCTGGCATAGCGGTTATCACACCGCAGGCCGCCAACGTGATCCGCTTGCTTTGCTTAACCGGGGCACGGTCAGGAGAAATCCTTTCTCTCAAATGGGAATATCTTGATTTGGACATGGGAGTTGCTCGCCTGCCGGATTCGAAAACAGGAGCGAAGACGTTGCACCTGCCCCGTCCTGCTGTGGAACTGCTTTCCGGTATGATCGAGTTTTCCGAATGGGTATTCCCTGGCAGAGGCAATGGACACATGACTGAAGTCCATCACGCTTGGCGGACTGTATGCAAGAAGGCAGGGCTGGCCGGCTGGCGTATTCACGATTTGCGCCACGCCTTTGCCAGTGTTGCCGCCAACAGCGGTCACTCTCTGCCACAGATCGGCGCATTGCTTGGGCATACCCAGGCCAGCACAACACAGCGCTACGCGCATGTCGCAGCGAACCCGGTTCATGCCGTGGCAGAGGACGCGGGGGCGAAAATTGCTGCGGCATTGCAGGCTAAGCCGTGCAAAGGGGAAGTGATACCTTTCAAGAAAAAGGCTGTTGGATCGTGAGTCTTAAACTTGTCACAAATTGACAAGAAAAGTCTTGGACATTATTATGTGGTCAGTCAGAGTGTCGAAGAAAGCGGATAAGAATCTGCAACGGCTTCCGCCATTGGTGCAAAGGGCTTTTGCAGCGCTTGCTGCCGATCTGATGTGCAATGGACCGGTGGCAGGTAATTGGCCGAACTATGGCAAATTAGATGATAAACAGCACCACTGCCACTTGAAAAAAGGCAGGCCGACTTACGTTTCTGTCTGGTGGGAAGTACGGCAAGAAAAGCAGACCATTGAGGTGACCTATGTTGGAACACACGAAAAAGCCCCTTACTGATGCCGGGTCGGTATTTCTTGGTGTTGTCTGCCAGCAAGCCACGCTTAAAGAAGTGAAGGCTGTGCTTGAGGCAAAGGGCTGTACTATCCGAGAGGAAAAGCCTGCGCTGCCCCCTGTGGAAGAGAGAAACTGGTTGACGCCGGAAGAAGTATTCCCACATTTTCATGCAGGCGACAAGATTATCGGCTTGCGCTACCGTGAAAATATGACTCAAAAACAGCTTGCGGAAAAGGCAGGGATCAGCGTTCAGAATCTTTCCCACATTGAACATGGACGGCGGTCCATCGGCAAGGAGATGGCAAAGCGCCTTGCCAAGGTGCTGAATACGGATTGGCGGCTGTTGCTGGAATGAGGCCAAGAAACGCGATGACGTATAAAGGCTACATTGGAACGGTAGAATGCAGCGAGGAAGACGAATGTCTGTTCGGATGCATTGCCGGCATTCGCGATATTATCTCCTACGAAGAAAAGAGTGGAGGAAATCCGGCAAGCCTTCGAGGATGCCGTTGACGATTACCTAACCTGAATTCCCGGAATGTGTAACTATGACTCTAAACGTAGATCAAAACTTTTCTTGGTCGTTTGTTCGGAAACTGAGCACTCAGTGAGAGATCATGTTGGCCCTGGCTCAAAAAGCGTTTTGGCCGGCCAAGTCGTTAAATTAAAAAACCGCCTTGAACGATTTTCGTACCATAGGCAAAAGGGAAGCCGGTACGCCAGCTCCTCGCATCAATTTTTCCCAATTCGCAAAAACAGTTTTTTTGATTTTTAAAACGCTGTTTTCAGCTTCCTCACGGGAAAGCCCAAAATGCGCAGCCGATGACAAAGCATTTTCAAATGTCGCCTTGCGCCCTTGTGACCCAATCCCTAATTGCAATGTTTCTTGGTTGAACGGTTGAGGAACCACATCGTAAAGCGGTGAAAGCGTCCAGCCCCTCACTCTGGTTTCAAGGTGCAAAAAACCGTGATTGCGCAAATGATCGTCATTGTTGTTGCAACAAATATTGAAGATCATCCTGGAAAAAAGTTCGGCTAAATCATTTTTCAAAGTGCTGCCCGCGCAGTGTCGGCGCATTGCTTCAGCAATGTTAATATATGTAGCTGGATGGTCCGCCTCGGATCGACTTCGGCCCAGCATGGTCAATGCAGATACAAAAGGAAGACGAACACAGGTTCCTGCAAGCCTGTCAAAACGCTTCACCAGTAAAATATCGCGATTTTCGTAAACAGTGACGATTCGAGTTTCAGGAGTTCGAATTCCACACAAGCGGGCAAGTTCCATCGTGGCATGCTCCATCCGGCAAGTTGGCAAAACTTCCCTTTCGGCGCCAAATTTTGCAATCCACGACTCTCCTTCATGCTCAATAGCCGCCTTGGGTTTGGCTCCACCAAGAGAAGAACCGCGCACGAAAAAACGGCGATATTGTGGCTCAAGATTTTCCGCATCTTCCACCTTGTCCGCAGCTCGAAGCATTTCCTCAAGAGAAAGTTCGTTGTCGAGAGGTTCCCGTAACCAATCTGGAAAGTTCTGAAAGGGAGGTTCTTTTATTCTTTCACTGAAACCAAGCGCACCGATACGTTCGCGGCCGGCGTATAACATATAATCGTAAGGCTGTAGCGCATGACCTGCATTTTCAGCAGCAGTGTCCAGAACATGCCGTCCCCAGCTATCCGGACAAGCATCCTCAATACCTCCAAAAAGATCACCACCCAGGGGACCGTCAAAAACACGATTACCCCTCATGGCATCATGCAGGGGCAATCGGACAGGATCAACGGCAACCGCATCCTTCCGCTCAAGATATTCATCAAAATACCTGTACCGGCAGGTGCTGAGAGGACCATCTTCAACAACTTCAATCAGCCCGGCGGGAACAAAATCAGTGCCGAGAAAGATGTGGACGCAGGCAAACCTCTCCTTCATGGCCGGCTCACGGTCTAGGATTTAAAAAAACTTTCTTCCGGGGTCATGTCATGCCCCTGTTTCCTTTTCAGCAATCGTCGGCGGTCATAAGCCAAACCTCGAAAATCGGTTTCCATCGCGGCTACACTGGCAATATCCTTCTCAAGCCCCAGACATAAAAGAGCTGACATGAGCACACCCAGGCTTATACCAGGATCGGCTTTCTCCAAGCGTTGCACAGTAGCCGGAGATGACATCATTCTCGCTGCCAGATCAGAAATAGTCATGCCGCGACGTTTACGCGCAAAACGAATACGCTCACCGAGTTCTCTAAGCATCCTTGCTGAATCAGGTGACAAAGAATCTTTTGCCATAGATTTTTTACTCATAAATAACCTCATTAGGTATATCTTTTACTTATATATAAGAAAAAAATAAATTTATGTCAAGTAAGGAACTCATTTGCGATCTTCCACAGCCGCCAGGCTGTATGAACACGAAAATTCATGCGCAATCTTGAAATGAAGCGACCGCAGTGAATGATGAGCTATCTTCGTTTTTCAGGACACATCAAGTATCCTACAGGGACCAGGAGGTGTGTTCATGGGAACGAATCGGAAGTATGATCCTGAATTTAAACGAGAAGTCGTTCGCTTGATCATTGAGGCAGGCATGGGCATTCGTGAGGTTGAACGAAATCTCGGGATTACCTATGGAGTTTTGAAGGGATGGGTTCAGAAATACCGGGATCATCAGGATGCTGCATTTATTGGCCGTATCG
>WRFD01000096.1 GCA_009778955.1 Desulfobulbus sp. | reverse complement strand
GTGCAGGCGGCGCCGAAGGCCTGGCGCAGTTGTTCGGGGGATTCGTTCGGTCGCTGGCTGGACATAAGAAATCGGGGACAAGGGAGGCGGAAACAACGGCGCCGGGCAGCCGCACCCTACCCCTTTTTGCCGATTTGCGATATAAGAATGAACTTCGTGGGAACTTGACAAACGGCCGCATAAAAAGCGCTTTGCCGGGGCCAAACTATCCGACCCGATTGTGAACGACCGCCACCACCACCGGCTGTTGTTGCCCGCGCAGTACGGAACTATCGTCCTGTTTCTCCGTCTCTGAATCGTTGCCGTGCAAGCTCCGCCTCATCTTCCGCCCTTACCCATCCAGCCGCTTCTGCCGGCGCTGAAGGCGGCGCTGGCCGTCGGCCACGCGGTTTTGGCCGCACCGCCCGGTTCAGGCAAGACCACTGTTGCCCCCCTGGCGCTGCTGGCCGAACCCTGGCTGGCAAACAAGAAAATCCTCATCCTCGAACCAAGGCGGCTGGCTGCCAGGGCGGCGGCATCCCGGATGGCGACGCTCTTGGGCGAGCCAGTAGGGCGGACCGTGGGGCACCAGATCCGGTTTGAGCGGTTGATCGGCGCCGAAACCCGGATTGAGGTGCTGACCGAGGGCATTCTCACCCGGCGGCTGCAAACCGATGCCAGCCTGACCGATACCGGCCTGATCATCTTCGACGAATTCCACGAGCGTTCGATCCATGCCGACCTGGCCCTGGCCCTATGTCTGGATCTCTGCCAGCTCAAAGGAGATTTGCGTCTGCTGGTCATGTCGGCCACCCTCGACGCCGAGCCGCTGGCCCGGCTGCTGGGCGGTGCGCCGGTGCTGACCGGCCAGGGCCAGGCCCACCCGATCCGGATCGACCATCTTGACCGGGAACCCAAAGGTCGGATCGCGCAAATCGCAGTAACGGGCATCCAGAAGGTGCTGCGGGAACAGGAGGGCGACCTCCTCGCCTTTCTTCCCGGGGCCGGCGAAATCCGTGAAGCCTACGGCCTGATGGCCGCTGCCCCAAACTGCGCCGGCCTGGCGCTCGCCCCTCTGTACGGCGACCTCTCCCGCCAGGAACAGGACCGGGCCATGATCCCCGATGCAGATGGCCGGCGGCGGGTCATCCTGGCCACCTCGATCGCCGAAACCAGCCTGACCATCGAAGGCATCCGCTGCGTGGTCGATTGCGGCTGGTCGCGCCTGCCCGCCTTTGATCCCAGCTGCGGCCTGAGCCGGCTGACCACGGTCCGGGTTTCCAAGGCGGCCGCGGATCAACGCGCCGGCCGGGCGGGCCGTCTCGGGCCGGGCTACTGCTTGCGGCTATGGACCAGGACCACCCACCACGGACTGGCCCCTTTTCATCCCCCGGAAATTCTCAACGCCGATCTGGCCAGCCTGGCGCTGGAACTGGCGGCATGGGGCGCGGCTGATCCCGGCCAATTGCGCTGGCTCGACCCACCCCGCCCCGGCCCCTTTCGCCAGGCCCGCGATCTGCTGCGCTCTCTGGGGGCGCTTGACGCCCACTGTCGCCTCACCGCCGTTGGTCGGCAACTGGCGGCGCTGCCGGTCCACCCTCGTCTGGCCCATCTCCTGCTAGCAGCCCGGATGCGCGGCCAGAACGCCTTGGCCTGCGATCTCGCAGCACTCCTGTCCGAACGCGATCCCCTGCAACGCGAGGCGGCCGGCGCCAGCCTGGAAACCCGGCTCAATCTCATCGCGACCTGGCGAAACGCAGGCAAGGCGTCGGTGGTCCGCGATGGGGGCGACCCATCATGTTGCCGTCGGATCGCTCAAGCGGCCCTCCAATTGCGGCGGCTGATGGACAGCGAACCCGGCGGCCGCGAGACCGAGGATATCGGTTCCCTACTGGCAGCGGCCTATCCCGACCGCATCGCCCGCCGACGGCCCGGCCATCGAGAGCGGTATCTCCTGGCTTCGGGCCGGGGCACGGCCCTTGCCCCGGACGACCCGCTGGCAACCAGCGAATACCTGGTCATTCCCCATCTGGACGCCCGGCCGGGCGAGGGCCGCATCTTTTGGGCCGAAGCGGTGAGCATCGAGGCACTGCGGCGGGACCATGGCCACCTGCTGACCATCCAGGAGCAGGTGGCATGGGACGCGGCCCAGGAGCGGGTGACGGCGGTGCGGCGGGAGATGTTGGGCGAGATCGTGGTGGCGGCGCAACCGCTGGCCGATCCGGCTGCGGAAGCGGTTCGAGACGCCCTTCTGGCCGGCATCCGCCTGCTGGGAATTGCCCGCCTGCCCTGGAATCGGGAGGCCCGCCAGATGCAGGCCCGGATCCTCGGCCTGCGAGCCTGGCAGCCGGAGATGGATTGGCCCGATTGCAGCGACGAGGCCCTGGCAGCGGATCTTGCATGGCTTGCGCCTTATCTTGATGGCATGAACGCCGGCCGCCATCTGGCCCAGCTCAACCTGACGGCGATCCTGACCGGACTGCTCGACTGGGAGCGGCAACAGCGGCTGCAACGGGATGCGCCGGCCTTCTTCACCGTGCCCAGCGGCTCCAAAATCCGGATCGAATACCAAATCGACGGACCGCCGATCCTGGCGGCCCGCCTGCAGGAACTCTTTGGCCTGGCCGAAACGCCGTCCATCTGCCATGGTCGCGCGCCGCTGCTGCTTCACCTGCTCAGCCCGGCCCAGCGCCCCATTCAGGTCACCGGCGATTTGACCAGCTTCTGGCAGCGCGGCTATCCCGAGGTGAAAAAGGAGCTCAAGGGGCGATATCCCAAGCACTTCTGGCCCGACGACCCGATGACCGCCCTGCCTACCAGGGGCGTGCGCCAGACCCGACCGCCCAAGTCAGGATGATGCATGAATCTTCTACCCGCAGAATGTCGTCGATCTTTATCCTTGTCAGCTCCATGCGGTCTCCGGGCTCCCAAAAATAAAACGCTGCAAACAGCGACAAATCTCTCTCATGACGACGACCATCACCACATTTTTCTTTGCCTGCCGCCAGGTGAAAGAGTTGGCAACCCCTCCCAATGGGTTCTATTAACTCGTTATTCTATCGTTTTCTCCTCCACCGACTCATTTACCCGCCCTTCGACCGATATTTTTTGCTGTTGACAAAAGGCCTATTCTCCAATAGTAGATGCTAGGCTTTGTACTGAAAAGATGTTCATACAGTGGTTCCGCTTTTTCCCGAGTGAACCCGGAAAGACTATTCTCCGGGATAATTTTTCAATAATCACCTGCCGCCGCACGTACACCGAGCAGGGAGAGCTAGAAGAGGTTGCATTAACACGCGAGCAAGTTATATTTTTCCGGAAAAAGAGCGATCAATGAAATCGTTTATCCATTGCGTCACAAAGCGGGATTTTCAACGGATAGTTTCAGGGAGACCGACAGAGGAAAATGGCTCAGCTATGACAGCAGGATCATACAAAATAAAAGCAGTATCTTTGCAGCAAACGAGTCAAAAAAAAGACCGGCGGAAGAACAGCAAGTAATGCTGTTCTTCACCGGTCTTTTTTTGTACAGGGGGAACCGGATGCCACATGATGGCGTTTGGGCAACACAAATGCTTACAAGGAAAGAGGTGCACATTGGAAACGAACGCAAAAATGTTCTGGACAGGCCTATCACCCGATGAGGCAAGGGAAGTTCTTGTCAACAAAGACAAGTCCAAGAAAGACAAACGGATGCCCCTGAAGGAGGCTGTCTCTCGTTTTGTCAAACCCGGCGATAACGTTGGTATCGGCGGCTTTGTCAACATCCGTCAACCAATTGCAACCTGTCATGAAATGATTCGGCAGGGGTTCAAAGACCTCACCCTCTCCTTTCAATCAGCGGGCATGGCCCCAGAACTGCTGGCCGGCGCCATGATGGCTCGCCCCGATCATTGCTCAATCAAGCGGATTGAGCTGGCCTATTGGGGACACGAGGCCTTTGGTCTGGCTCAGGCATGGCGTTATCTGACCGAACGCGGCATGATTGAGTTCGAGGACTGGAGCAACCATAACATGTCCGCTCGTTTCAAGGCCGGAGCCATGGGGTTGCCCTTCATTCCCTCCCGTGGTCCGCTGGGCGGAGACATTAAGAACACCAGCCGCACCAAGATTATTGATTGCCCATTTACCGGCCGTCCCATCGCCCTGGTACCCGCGAGCCACCCCAATGTGGCGTTGATTCATGTTCAGGCGGCTGACATGTACGGCAACTGCATCATCCGGGGCACCGATGCCACCTGCGGCGAAATCGCCATGGCGTCCGCCCATACCATCGTGACCTGCGAACAGCTTGTTTCCCATGAACTAATAGTCAGCAATCCAAAAGATGTTGTAATACCATTCCCGGCAGTTGACGCTGTTGTCCATGTACCGTTTGGCGCCTATCCTGGTGCATGTCGCCGCCACTATTATTTCAATGGTGACGCCATCCGTGAATTTGTCGGCAACATTACTCCTATGGTCAAGGGCGGCGCCGCAGATGGACTGAAAGCTTGGTATGACGCGAATATCTTCGGTGTAGAGACCTTCGAGGACTACATCGAGAAGTTCTCAAACAAAAAGCTTATTGCCGACCAACTCGCGGAAGCTTTCCACAGCGAGCGACTGGCGTAACACGGCGCGGGTCATCTTATCGGAATCATACGAAACCCTTGCGAGAAGGAGTCATCATGACAGTATCAACGGATTATACCGCCCAAGAAATCATTGTTGTGGCGGGTTCAAAAGTTCTAGAAGACAATAAAATAGTCTTTGTCGGAACCGGCCTCCCTATGGTGGCCTCGCTCCTGGCAATTCTGACCCATGCCCCTGGGTTGATCCCGGTCTTCGAGGCCGGTGCAGTCGGTCCGCCCTTGAAGCACGGCCTGCCTATCTCGGTCGGCGACTCCAAAACCTTCACCGGCGCTTCCTACTTGAAGGGCCTGAACGCTGCCTTTGAACTGACCCAGCGCGGCTTTGCCGATTACGGTTTCATCGGCGGGGCCGAGGTGGATATGTATGGCAACCTCAACTCGACCATGATGGGCGACTTTCCTGCTGGATACCAGAAGCCAAAAGTCCGCCTGCCCGGTTCCGGCGGCGCGGCCGACATGGCCGCTTCCTGCGAACGGACTATTCTGATTGTTCCCCACGACAAGAAGAAGTTCAACGAGAAGGTTTCCTATGTGACCAGCCCCGGCCACCTCGATGGCAGCCCCGGCGCCCGTCAGAAAGCCGGCATGCAGGGCAAGGGCCCCTATCGACTCATCACCACCAAAGGCATTTTCGACTTCGAGGAGAAGACCAAGAGAATGCGGATTCTCCACACCTTCCCCGGAGAAACGATTGCATCCATCCAGGAGAATACCGGATTCGAGCTGTTGGTGGCCCCGAATGTCTCCGAGTTCGCGCCTCCGACGGTTGAAGAAGTCCGCCTGATTCGCGAAGCCGTTGATCCGAACGGCGTCTTTGTCAAGCGCGCTGCCAAATAAAAGAGGAACATCAGGTTAGTGCCGCTTACCGGCGGCACTAACCTGATCGCACGATTTTCTGTTGACGCAAAGAAATTCATTTTTGTCATCTTAGCATTGCAGCATCTCGTACCTTATACCAGCAATACAGACTCAACCAGGCAGTCGATACTTAGAAAAACACATGTTGCCCGTCGGGTTGTCTCCCATGGGCATGCAGCACATTGAGTCGGTCAGTTCCGAGGCGTTTTTCGTTGGCGGCATCAATTTTGAATTTCTTCCGTTATCCAATCAAACATCCACCACAAAGGAGCTTATAGCATGAAAATTCTCAAAATCGATCATCTTGGCATCGCAGTCCCCAACATGGAAGAGGGCAAGAAATTTTGGGCCGACGTTCTGGGCCTCAAAGTGGAAGGCTCCGAAACCGTTGAGGAGCAGAAGGTCACCACCGTTTTTCTGCCGGTCGGCGACAGCGAAGTCGAACTGCTGGTATCCACCTCCCCCGATGGCCCGATCGCCAAATTCATCGAGAAAAACGGCGGTAAGGGCGGCTTCCAACATGTGGCCTTCCGGGTTGAGAACATCGAAGAGGCCCTGAAGGAGCTGCAGGAAAAAGGAGTAGCCCTGATTGACAAGACCCCGCGCATGGGCGCCGGCGGCGCCAAGATCGCCTTCCTGCATCCCAAGGCCACCGGCGGCGTTCTAGTCGAGATTTCCGAGCGCAACTAAGAAATTAAATAAACCTGCTCCCCGGTTTTCGCGGCAACGAGAACCAAGGCGGCAGACCGATCCAGACGGTACCGGCAACCGGCGCCCCCAAAAGGCCGGGCGCCGTTGTTCCGCTTTTTTCGACTTGGGGATAGCCCCGTAATAGATAAACAACAAGGAGTAAGCGACATGGCAACTGGATATGAAAAATGGCTTGATATGGCTACCAAACAGATGAAGGGTAAATCCCCTGACACGCTGAATTGGAAAGCGCCCGAAGGCATTACCGTTAAACCAATGTATTTCGAGGATGACATCAAGGGCCTTGAGTCATTCAGCATGTTTCCCGGCATGGCCCCCTATACCCGTGGCCCGATGGCGACCATGTACGCCGGCCGCCCCTGGACCATCCGTCAGTATGCGGGTTTCTCCACCGCCAAGGCATCCAACGAATTTTACCGCAAGAACCTTGCTGCCGGTCAGAAAGGTCTGTCGGTCGCCTTCAGTCTTTCCACCCATCGCGGATACGACTCGGACAATCCCCGCGTTTCCGGCGACATCGGCAAGGCAGGCGTGGCCATCGATTCGATCGAGGATATGAAGATCCTGTTCGACGGCATCCCGCTGGATCAGATGTCCGTTTCCATGACCATGAACGGCGCGGTTATTCCGATTCTGGCCATGTGGATTGCCACCGCCGAGGAGCAGGGCGTCAGCCAAGACCAGCTGAACGGCACCATTCAAAACGACATCCTCAAAGAGTACCTGACCCGGAACACCTACATCTATCCGCCGGATCATTCCATGCGGATCGTCTCCGACATCATGGCCTACAGCTCGGAGAACATGCCCAAATACAACACCATCTCCATCAGCGGCTACCACATCATGGAAGCTGGCGCTGACTCTGTGTTGCAGTGCGCCTTTACCCTGGCCGATGGCGTCGAGTATGTTCGCGCCGCCCTTAAATCCGGCATGGATATCGACACATTTGCTCCTCGTCTGAGCTTCTTCTTTGGCGTTGGCATGAACTTCTTCATGGAAATCGCCATGCTGCGTGCAGCACGCTTCCTCTGGTACAAGCTGATGCAGCAGTTCAACCCCAAGAAGGTCCAGTCCTCCATGCTGCGGACCCATGTTCAGACCTCCGGCTGGTCA
This sequence comes from Desulfobulbus sp., assembly GCA_009778955.1. Lineage (GTDB taxonomy): Bacteria > Desulfobacterota > Desulfobulbia > Desulfobulbales > Desulfobulbaceae > Desulfobulbus. Next base: position 2,282 of record WRFD01000096.1, on the reverse strand, counting down.
CTCACCGAGCAGGATCCGTACAACAACGTCATCCGCACCACCATCGAGGCAATGTCTGCCGTCCTGGGCGGCACCCAGTCGCTGCACACCAACTCGTTCGACGAGGCGGTCTGTCTGCCGACCGAATTCTCCGCCCGCATCGCCCGCAACACCCAGATCATCATCCAGGAGGAGAGCCAGGTCTGCCGGGTCGCCGATCCGCTGGGCGGCTCCTACTATGTTGAGTGGCTGACCAACCAGATCGTGCAGGAAGCCGAGAAGATCATCAACGAGATCGAAGAGATGGGCGGTATGGCCAACGCCATCGCCTCCGGCATGCCGAAGATGCGCATCGAAGAGTCCGCTGCCCGCCGCCAGGCCCGCATCGACCAGGGCAAGGACGTCATCGTTGGCGTCAACAAGTACCGGCTCAAAGATGAGAAGCTTGATTTCGATATCCTCGAAGTCCCGGATTCAGTCCGTCTCGAGCAGATCGACCGGATCAACCACATTAAAAAGACCCGCGACAGCGCCAAGTGCCAGGCATGTCTGGATGCAATCACCAAGGCGGCATCCGGCAAAGAGAACCTGCTCAAAGTCGCCATCGAGGCCGCCAAGGCCAGAGCCACTGTTGGAGAAATTTCTGACGCCATGGAAAAAGTATTTGGACGTTATGTGGCCACCACCCAGTGCGTATCCGGCGCGTATTCTTCCGAATACAGCGAGGTCGGCAGCGATTCCGCCCAGGTCATCGAAGCGATGCGCAAGCGGACCAACGACTTTCTGGCCAAAACCGGACGTCGGCCGCGCATCCTCGTCACCAAGATGGGACAGGATGGTCATGACCGCGGGATCAAGGTTGTCGCCTCCTCCTATGCCGACCTCGGATTCGACGTCGACATCAGCCCGATGTTCCAGACCCCGGAAGAAGCAGCCAAGATGGGTATCGAGAACGACGTCCATCTCATCGGCGCCTCCTCGCTGGCAGCCGGTCACAAAACCCTGGTTCCCGAACTCATTGGCGAACTGAAGAAGAAAGGAGCTGAAGAGATCATGGTCGTTGCCGGCGGCGTTATCCCGCCGAGTGATTATCAGTTCCTCTATGACGCCGGCTGCAAGGGCATCTACGGCCCCGGCACCCCGATCACCGAGTCCGCTGGCAAGGTCATGGACATGCTCGAGGCGAAGTATTGTAAGTAAGCGGCAGTAGTTCCGCATATTGGCGCGAAGACAAACGGACGGACGACAATCCGTCCGTTTGTTTATACGCACGACGAAACTCTTACCGACAGTCAGATATGTATAAAGATCCCAGTTACTATATCCAAGGCGTCCTGGATAACAATCGCCTGATGCTCGCCCGGACCATCACCCTGGTCGAGAGCATTCTCTCTTCGCATCAGGAAATTGCCAAACATGTCATCAATGAGCTGCTCCCGTACACCGGCAAAGCGGTGCGCCTGGGAATCACCGGTGTGCCCGGCGCCGGCAAGAGCACCTTCATCGAAAGTTTCGGCACCATGCTGACCACCCTTGGCCTCAGGGTAGCTGTTCTTGCCATTGATCCTAGTTCAACCCGCAGCGGCGGTTCCATTCTCGGAGACAAGACCCGGATGGAAAGGCTGGCGGTCAATGACATGGCGTTCATCCGGCCTTCCCCTTCCGGCGGCAGCCTCGGCGGTGTTGCCCGGAAAACCCGTGAATCCATGTTGATCTGCGAGGCGGCCGGATTTGACGTCATTATCGTCGAAACCGTCGGCGTGGGACAGTCGGAAACCACGGTCGCCTCGATGGTCGATTTCTTCCTGGTGCTCCAGATTTCAGGCGCTGGCGACGAACTCCAGGGAATCAAGAAAGGCGTCTTGGAAGTTGCCGACGCCATTTTGGTCAACAAGGCTGACGGCGACAATATCAACCGTGCAAAATTAGCGAAAAGACAGTATGAAACCGCTCTTCACCTGGTGACGCCCTCTTCGCCCAACTGGGCGCCTCCGGTCATGACCTGCAGCGCCCTTGAAGAAGTAGGATTGAAGGATGTCTGGTCCACCATCAAAAATCATAAAAAAATCATGACCGCCACCGGCGAATTGGAGAAGAAACGCCAGGATCAGGCCATGAGCTGGATGTGGTTTTTGGTGAACGAAGGACTGGAGCGCTGGTTTTACCAGCATCCTGAAATCCAGAAATTACTCCCCGCTATCAAGCATCGGGTCGAAGTTGGCACCATGGCGCCTACCCGCGCCGCCGACGAATTGGTGAAAATACTCGGCAAGGACTTGCTTTTGTAAGCCAATTTCCTTTTT
>WRFD01000095.1 GCA_009778955.1 Desulfobulbus sp. | reverse complement strand
CGGCATCTTCCAAGCCGCCAAACGCCGGGCAAGAGGATTTCGGAACGACGAAACCTTCATCACCATAATCTACCTCATCGCCGCTCCGATTCAGAATATTCTGAAATCCACGTGAAACGACGAAGAGCCAAAAGACGCGACTGGCTGCCGCGGCGGCGAGTAAGAGCGGCCGGGAAGGGTGGCCAGGGAACAGCCGCGGCCAGCTCTGATCCTTTCGGCGAGAGGGGCTCCGGCTGGGCCGGTCAGTGCTTGCGGACAAAATCCTCTAGCCGGGGCGCGATCATGGAACAGCCGCCCATGCAGTCGCCGATGGCGTTGATCTCGGCCTCTTCCAAATCGATCAGGGCGGCAATCACCTCCTCCTCGCTGGCGCCGGCAAAGACGCCTTCCGGCGTGAACCAGCCGCTTCCTTCGCGGCGCTGAAAACGGCTTCGCACCACTTCCGCCTGCCGCTCACGCGGCAGATCGACGAGTTTTCCCTCCAGCATGCCCCACCTCCCGCCCGGCATTACAGGGCCAGCCGCCTACCAGACGCCTGGATCGACCTTGCCGAGAAAGATCTTGGTGCAGATCAGGATGCTGCGGGCGTTGTCGCCCGCCTGGATGCGGAGCAGCCCTTCGCGGATGATGATTTTTTTTAACAGTTCTCGACCGTTGGACTCGTTGTAGTAGATATCCGAATCAAGGATGTCCCGGACGTTTTCCGGATCGGTCTTGTCGACGATCATCTCGACCCCGAGCTTGAGCAGGGGATCCTTGATCTGGGAGAGTTCGCCTTCCAGGGCCAGTATCCCCCGTTTGAAGGCGATCTCGCCCAGATCGCGCAGCTGTTCGATGATCGGCACCAAACTTTCCTGGTCTTCCCGGCTGCAGGCAGCCTTGGCGGCAAGGGCTAAATCTCGTAGCATGGCAGGAAGCCCTCCTGTTTGGGGGTCAATGGGAGCGGAGCTGCAAGGCGTTGCGCCGCCGGCCCGAATGATGTCTGTCCGGCTTGACCGCCTGGTGGTGTGGCCCTGTCGGGCACGGACCCGGCTAAGACAGGCCAATTATTCTGCATCCGGCGAGAAAAAGCAATCCTTGCGCACCGCATTGCCGGACAACCATCACGCTGGCCCGTTGTTTTCCGCTATCAGCCGGTAACAGGGATTGTAGGTCGTGGTCGGCAGCTTCATCCGTTGCTGCTCGACAAAGGAGGTCAACAGCTCGTCGAGCGGCCGCATGATGGTTGCATCACCACTGAGTTCGAAGACGCCTTTCTCCTCGATGGTCCGGATGCCGGCATCCTTGACGTTGCCGGCGACAATGCCGGAAAAGCCCCGGCGCAGGTTGGCGGCCAGCAAGTGCGGGGGCTGGCGCTTGTGCAGGTTGAGGCTACGCATGTTTTCGTGGCTGGGCGCAAAGGGCAGCTGCAGGTCGAGGCTGACGTTGAGCATCCAGTTGAAATAGAAGGCGTCGTCGGTTTTCAGCCGGAATTGGTAGACCTCCTCGATCCCTTCCACCACTTTCCGGGCCACAGCTTCGGGATCGTCGATAATGGTCCGGTACAGCTGTCGGGTGGCTGGGCCGAGGGTATCGGTGATGAAGCGGTCGATCCGCTCGAAATAGCCGGCGGCGTCGGCCGGACCGGTGAAGATCAGGGGCAGGGGAATGCGCGAGTTCTCCGGATCGAGGAGAATGGCGAGGAGGTAGAGGATCTCCTCCGCCGTTCCCACGCCGCCGGGGAAGACGATCACCGCGTGACCGACCCGGACAAAGGCCTCCAGCCGTTTTTCGATGTCCGGCATTATCACCAGTTCGTTGACGATGGGGTTGGGCGATTCCGAGACAATAATTCCGGGCTCGGTGATGCCCAGGTATTGGCCGTTGTAGACCCGCTGCTTGGCATGGCCGATGGTGGCGCCCTTCATCGGCCCCTTCATGGCGCCGGGACCGCAGCCGGTGCAGATGTCGAGGCCGCGCAGGCCCAGTTGGTAGCCGACCTCCTTGCTGTAATCGTATTCGGCAGGGACGATCGAGTGGCCGCCCCAGCAGACCGCCAGGCGCGGCTTGGTGTGCGGCCGCATGATCCCGGCGTTGCGCAGGATGTGGAACACCGCGTTGGTGATGCCGTCCGAGCTGGCGAGGTCGAAGCGGGGGGTGTTGTTGATGGAGTTGTCGGTATAGACGATATCGCGGAGCACGGCAAAGAGGTGTTCGTTGATGCCCTTGATGATCTTGCCGTCGACAAAGGCGCTGGCCGGGGCGTTGCGCAGGTCGAGCTTGATGCCGCGCTCCTCTTGGATCACCCGGATATCGAAACTCTGGAAACGCTTCAACAACTCACGGCCGTCGTCGAGGTAATCGCCGTTGTTGAGCACGGCCAGTGATGAGTTGCGGAACAGAGGATACAGTTCGCCTCGGCTGGTGTCGAGCAGCTTGCCCACTTCCAGCCGGGAGAGGAGATCCAGGCTGGAGGTGGGGCTGATGCGGGCGTCGACTACCTCTTGGGGTGAGGGGATTGCAAGTTCTTTCACACTGAATTGTCCGGAAAGGGTGAACGGGTTGCGGTCGGCGCCCGCTTTCAAGGCAAGGCGTTGGCCGGTGTTGGTTTTCCATGATTCCCAATACATGCGGCGCGGATGTGAAACGATGATGGCCCGGCACACTATACGGGATTTTCACATGCGATTCAAGCCGCGCCAGCATGGAGCAGGCCTCGCCGGCGCCCACGAGCGGCTTGCATTCCTCTGGCCTGGTGGTATGAAGAGGCGAACCTATGGCGGACGAACCGGCTGCGCCGGCCTTCGGCTTTTGTTCCATCATATGCACCGGTGAATAAAAATAATGTTCAACCGTATCCTCATCACTGTGGTGGTCGCGGTATTCATCGCCCTACTGGGGATCGGAATCATCATTCCGATCCTGCCGGTCCTGGCCACCAAGCTGGGGGCGTCCGGATTCGCTTTAGGGCTGATCACCGCCGCCTTTTCCTTAAGCCGGGGATTGTGCCAGCCAGTGGTCGGCAATCTCTCCGACCGTTGGGGCCGCAAGGGGTTTCTCGTGGCCGGGCTGTTCATTTACGGCCTGGTCGGGCTGCTGGTTCCCCTGGCCGACAACGTATTGCACCTGGTGATCATCCGCCTGTTCCAAGGATTCGGCGCGGCGATGGTCGTGCCGGTGGCCATGGCCTATGCCAGCTTCCTTTCGCCGCCCGGCGAGGAGGGCCGCTACATGGGCGTCATCAATGTCGCCGTTTTCTGCGGCATCGGCTGCGGGCCGATGCTGGGCGGCTATTTTGCCGACAACTGGGGGATGGCTTCAGTGTTTTATGCGATGGCCTGTCTGAGTTTTATCGCCTTTATCCTGGTTTGGCTCAATATGCCCGTCTCTTGTCCGGGCGACCGTCCGCAGTGCATTGGCCTGATGGCGAACATCGGCCTGATGCTGCGCAGGCGCCGCACCGTAGGCATTCTCCTTGCCCGGTTCGCCACAGTGCTGATGATGGTTCCGACCATGGCCTTTCTCCCGGTGATGATGGACGGATGGCCCGGAAGCAGCGGCATGCAGATCGGCCTGGTGATCGCCAGCCGGACCCTGATGAATGCCGTGCTCCAGTATCCCTTCGGCGCCATGGCCGACCGGTGCGACAAGGTGGTTCTGCTCCTTTGCGGTTCGCTCTGCACGTGCCTGGCCGTGGTGCTCATCCCTTCGATGACCGGTTTGGGCGCCATGATCGGGATCTATCTTTTTCTCGGCTTCGGCGAAGCCGTGCTCTGGCCGGTGCTCGGCGCCTATGCCGTGGAAGAGGGGCGCAACCTTTTCGGTCACGGCACCATGATGGGCGTGTTCAACCTGGCGATGAGCGCCGGGGTTTTTACCGGCGCCCTTTTGTCCGGACTAAGCATGGATGGACTGGGTATGCGCCATGCTTTCTGGGGCACGGGCGGCGCCATCGTCATTCTCTGTTCCCTGGCCGCCTATTTGATCCGTTCCGGTGAAAACGCGGGTGAAATTGGGGAGAAAAATGCCGTGGCCCGCTCCCTTCCGCCAACTTCCTAATGCTTTAAATTTGTTGATAATACACCTTTTTCCTCGCATGGATCACTTGACGGAAATAGTTATTTTGGTTATTAATTAAGGTTTAACGTAAAGCGAGAGTGGTGAAATTGGTAGACGCACTGGACTTAGGATCCAGCGGGCCAGCCCATGGGGGTTCGAGTCCCCCCTCTCGCACCAGTTGCGCCTTTATTTCAAGCACAGCGCGCCCCATCGAAGAGCGGGCTGATCCACGAGCCAACGCCGCGGCTTTGCAAGCTGCGGCAAACCGAACATGAGGAATAGCAGTCCATGGATATCGTCGTCGAGCAACTCTCTGAATTAACAAGGAAATTGACCATCACCCTTCCCAAGGAAACCGTGGAGCCAGCTCTGTCCAAGGCCTATGCCAAGATCAACAAGGATGTCAAGCTCAAGGGGTTTCGTCGCGGCAAGATCCCGCAAAGCGTGCTTGAAAATAATTTCAAGGGGCAGATCCAGGACGAGGTCGGCGAGAAATTGGTGCAGGAGAGCTATTTCGACGCGGTTGAGAAGCAGGCGCTCGATCCAGTGGTCCATCCCGAGATCACGGAGCACGCGTTCAAGGAGGACGGAACCTTCGTGTACGTGGCCATGGTCGACGTCAAACCCCAGATCGACCTCAAGGAATACAAGGGGCTGGAGGTGGAAAAGATCGTGGTCGCAGTGAAAAACGAGGAGATCGACAAGGAGATTAGCCTTTTGCGGCGGCATCAGGCGGTGTTGCAGACTGCCGAGGAGGGCCATGGTATTGCCATGGACGACGTGGCGGTGGTCGATTTCCAAGGCTTTCACAAGGGCAAGGCCATGAAGGAGGTCCACAGTGAGAATTTCAGCGTCGACATCGGCATGCACCGGCTCGGCAAGGATTTCGAGGAAAAATTGATCGGCTTGAAGAAAGGCGACAAGACCCTCTACGAGATCGCCTTCCCGGCCGATTACCCCAACCCGCTGCTGGCCGGGAAAAACGTGGAATTCAAAGTCGATGTCAAGGACGTCAAGGTGCGGATCCAGCCAGCCCTTGACGATGAGTTCGCCAAAGACATCAAGCCGGAATTGAACACCCTGGCCGAGCTCCGGGAAGACGTCCGTCATCGGCTGCAGAAGGCCCAGGACGAAGCGTTGCGGGGCGATCTTGACGACAAGATCATGCACAAACTGATCGAACTTAACCCCTTTGAGGTGCCACAGCGCCTGGTCAACTACGAGATCCAGGAAATGCTCAAGCAGACCGAGGAAAACCTCAAGCGGAGCGGCTTGTCGTTCGAGTCGGCGGGCATCAAGCTGGATGACCTGGTGGAGAAGAACCGGGAGGTCGCGGTCAATCGGGTCAAGGGCGACTTCCTGCTCAAGAAGATAGCCGAGGTCGAAGAGATCAAGATCGCGGACGAGGATATCCAACGCGGCTATCAGCGTATAGCCGACCAGTACCGCATGACCCTGGACGAAGTGAAAAAATACTTCAAGCGGCGGGAAGAGATTTTGCCGTTTATGAATGAGCTGCATAACGAAAAAGTGCTCAATTTTCTGCGCGAACAAGCGAAATTCATCGAAGTCGCGCCCGTCGAGTCCGCCGAACAGGCCTCGGCCTGAGCGGCTTCGCTGCCCGTCGGCTGCGGTCCGCATGGCCCGCCGTCGGGTTATCACCTTTTCGGAGTGTGGAGAATATGAATCTGGTGCCCATGGTTGTTGAACAGAGTCCGCGCGGTGAACGGGCTTACGATATTTATTCCCGGCTGCTCAAAGAAAGGATCATCTTCCTCGGCAGCCAGGTCAACGATGACGTGGCTAGCCTGATCGTGGCCCAGTTGCTGTTTTTGGAGGCCGAAGATCCGGACAAAGACATCACCTTTTATATCAATTCTCCCGGAGGATCGGTGACCGCCGGCATGGCCATCTACGACACCATGCAGTATATCCGCTGCGATGTGGCCACCCTTTGCCTGGGACAAGCGGCCTCCATGGGCGCCCTGCTGTTGGCCAGCGGCGCCGCTGGCAAGCGGTTCGCCCTGCCCAACTCGCGGATCATGATCCATCAGCCCATGGGCGGCTACCAGGGTCAAGCCACGGACATCGACATTCATGCCCGCGAGATCCTGCGGATGCGGCACGACTTGAACACCATTTTGGCCAGGCACACCGGCAAGCCGATGAAGAAGATCCAGGCCGATACCGAGCGCGACAACTTCATGAACGCCGCCGAGGCCTGCCAATACGGCATTGTCGACAAGGTCATGGCCAGTCGCGAGGAACTGGCTGCGGAGAAAAAACGGTGAACAACGATTTTCATGATGACGACCAGCACCTGACCTGCGTTTGTTCCTTCTGCGGCAAAGCCCAGGAGGAAGTCGGCAAACTGGTGGCCGGTCCAAACGTCTACATCTGTGACGAGTGCATCGCCCTTTGCAACGAGATCATGACCGAATCCTCCGAAGAGGAGCAGCCGCCCGAGTTCGAACAGGGGGTGCTTAAGCCGAAAGAGATCAAGGCCTATCTCGACCAGTATGTGATCGGCCAGGAGCAAGCCAAGCGCATCCTGTCGGTGGCGGTCCACAACCATTACAAGCGGATTACAGGGGCGCCTGTCGATAACGACGAGGTTGAACTGCAAAAATCCAACGTCATCCTGATTGGGCCGACCGGCAGCGGCAAGACTCTGGTCGCTCAAACCCTGGCCCGGCTGCTCAAGGTGCCGTTCACCATCGCCGACGCCACCACCCTGACCGAGGCGGGCTATGTCGGCGAGGACGTGGAAAACATTCTGGTCAATCTGCTGCAAGCCGCTGACTATGACATCGAAAAGGCCCAGCGGGGCATCATCTATATCGACGAGATCGACAAAATCGCCCGCAAGTCCGACTCGGCCTCCCTGACCCGCGATGTTTCAGGCGAGGGCGTGCAACAGGCCCTGCTGAAAATCATCGAGGGCACCATGGCCTCGGTGCCGCCCAAGGGCGGACGCAAACATCCGCAACAGGAACTGGTCCGGATCGATACCACCAACATTCTGTTCATTGTCGGCGGCGCCTTTGTCGGGCTGGACGGCGTGATCAAACGGCGCACCGGCACCCAGGCCATCGGCTTCGGCGCCAAGGTGGTCAGCCAGAAGGAGTGGCCGGTCGGTGAACTTCTGGCCGCGATTCAGCCGGAAGATCTGCTCAAGTTCGGCCTGATTCCTGAGTTGGTCGGGCGCTTGCCGGTGATCGCCACCATGGACGAGCTGGCGGAAGACGACCTCATCCGTATTCTCAAGGAACCCAAGAATGCGCTCAGCAAACAGTACCAGAAGCTGTTCGCCTATGAGGGAATCACCCTGCGATTCACCGAAGGGGCCTACAAGGCCATTGCCCAGAAGGCGCTGGAGCGCAAGTCTGGGGCCCGCGGTTTGCGGTCGGTGATGGAGGAATGCATGCTGGATGTCATGTACGAGCTCCCTTCCGACGAGCATGCCGCCGAATGCGTGATCAACGAACAGGTCATTACTCAGGGAGAATATCCGGTTATTCTCTACGATAATGCCGAAACCAAAAAGATTGCTTGATATCACCGATGAGTGAGATGTCTGCCGAAACCTATCCCCTGATGCCCCTCCGGGACATTGTCCTTTTTCCCGGCATGGTGGCGCCGCTCGTGGTCGGGAGAAAGCGATCCATCCTGGCGCTTGAGGCTGCCATGGAGCAGCGCTCGCTGGTTTTTTTGGTCACCCAGAAGGACGCGCGGGTGGATGACCCTGGCCAGAAGCATCTGTACTCCCTCGGCACGCTGGCTTCGGTCATGCAGTTGTTGCGCCTGCCCGACGGCACCATCAAGGCCCTGGTGGAAGGCAAGCGCCGGGCGATTATCGTCGGCGCCTTCACTGGAGGCGAGCATGAGGATTCTTTTTATTCGGTCCGGCTGGTCGAGTCCCCGGAGGTCGATATCGACCGTGAGGATGTGCCTGCCTATGTTCGTGAATTGCGCAAGGCCTTTGACCAGTACACCCTGACGAACAAGAAGCTGCCGCGTGAGGTGCTGAAGTCGATCATTTCGCTGGACGATCCGTCACGGATGGTCGACCTGATTTCTTCCCACATCCAACTGAAGACCGACGAGAAACAGTCGATCCTCGAATTGGTCAGTCTGCCGCAGCGCATCGCCAAGGTGCTGGAGGTCCTATATCGGGAAATGGAACTTTCCGAGATGGAGAAGGATATCCACGCCAAGGTGAAGAAGAAAATGAACGCCACCCAGCGCAACTACTATCTCTCCGAAAAGATGCGCGCCATCCAGGACGAGATGGGGCAGGGTGAGGGCGGCGACGACCTGACCGAATTACAAGAAGTGATCGAGAAGAAGCGCCTGCCTAAGGCGGTCAAGGAGAAGGTCTGGAAGGAATTCAAGAAGCTGCGGCAAATGCCGTCGATGTCGGCCGAGACAACGGTGGTGCGCAACTATATCGACGCCATCCTCAGCCTGCCGTGGAAAAAGAAGTCCCGCTCCACGATCGACATCGAACGGGCGGAGTGCGTGCTCAACGAAGACCATTACGGTCTGGAAAAGCCCAAGGAACGGATTCTCGAGTATCTGGCCGTGCAGACCCAGGTTAAGAAGATCCGCGGCCCGATTCTCTGTCTGGTGGGGCCGCCGGGGGTTGGCAAGACCTCGGTCTGCCGGTCCATCGCCAGGGCCATGGGGCGGGAATTCGTTCGCCTGTCGCTGGGCGGGGTCCGTGACGAAGCAGAAATTCGCGGCCACCGAAGAACCTATATCGGCGCCATGCCCGGTAAAATCATCCTGTCCATGCAGAAGGCGGGAGTGATCAATCCGGTGTTTTGTCTGGACGAAGTCGACAAGATGAGTGTCGATTTCCGGGGCGATCCTTCGGCAGCCTTGCTCGAGGTGCTGGATCCGGAGCAGAATTTCGCCTTCAACGACCACTATCTTGATGTCGATTATAACCTGTCCGAGGTCTTCTTCATCACCACGGCCAACAATCTGCACGGCATTCCGGTGCCTCTGCAGGACCGCATGGAGATCATTCACCTCAACGGCTACACCGAAGAGGAAAAGCTCAGTATCGCCAACGACTTTCTGTTGCCCAAGCAACTGGAGGCCAACGGGTTCAAGGGCGAAGAGATCGTCTTAAACGATAAGGCCATTCTTTCGATCATCCGCCGCTACACCCGCGAAGCTGGGGTGCGCAGTTTGGAGCGGACCATTGCCTCCATTTGCCGCAAGGTGGCCCGGGAGCGCCTCAAAAACAAAGAACCGCGCAAGAAATACCGGATTTCGGCCCAGGCGATCGAGCGGTATCTGGGGGTGCCCAAACACCGTTTCGGCCTGGCCGAGGAGCGCGACGAAATCGGTCTGGCCACGGGAATGGCCTGGACCGAGGTTGGCGGCGAATTGCTGCAAATCGAGGCGACCATCATGCCGGGGTCCGGCAAGTTGACCATCACCGGCAAGCTCGGCGATGTCATGCAGGAGTCGGCCCAGGCGGCCTTGTCGTACGTGCGTTCGCGGGCCATGCGTCTGGGATTGGCGCCTGATTTTTACCAGAAGATCGACATCCATGTCCATGTGCCCGAGGGCGCCATCCCCAAGGACGGGCCGTCGGCGGGCATTACCATTGCCACGGCCATTGT
>WRFD01000094.1 GCA_009778955.1 Desulfobulbus sp. | reverse complement strand
TCCTCGTCCTTGGCCGGCCCGCGTTCGTAGGCGGCCAGACAGCGTCCCAGACCTTCCCGCGCCGCCTGTTCGACCCGGGAGCGGCCGAGCCAGTCCAGGGGGATATCCAACCGGTCGTAGGTCCAAGGCTGGCAGATGCTCTCGTCGTCGGCAGGAGACATGATCTCCGGGAGATTGCGGCTGAAAACCGGCACGCCGAGCAACCAAGGCTCAAAAAAGGCCATGCCGAACCCTTCGGCGATGCTGGTGGACACCGCCACCTCGGCCTGGCGCAGCAGAGCGCAAAAATCCGGGCCGCCCTGCTTCACCAGCTCGAACCGGACCGGCAGGCCCAATTCCCCGACCACCTGGAGCCAGCGCTGGTAACGGGACTGGTCAGCGGGATTTTCAGGTCCCGAAGTGGCGCCGAACCTGATGCCCTTGGGGGCCAGGGCCGACCAGAGGAGAAATTCGCCCAGGTTCTTGCGACGAATGGCGCGGGTGGGATAGAGCCAGAGCGGCTCCTGGTCGGAGGCAGCGGCAAACGTTTCGGAGACCACCGGACCCAGGTCCACAGGATTGTGCAGCAAATGGAGACGGTCGGCCTCAAGCCCGGCTTCACGCAAAAATCGGTGATCGCGGCGGTTGAGCACCGCATAGTGGAGATGATCGCCTCTAGAATAGAGGAGACGGGAGAGGGTCTTCCTTCGGCCCGCCGCCATGGCGGCGAGCATGGCTCGATAGTTGGCCGGCCGGCCGTCCTCGGCAAAATCGTGAATCTGGCACAGAAGCCGCTCGCCCCGGGCGGCCAGAAGCGTTAACGCCAAGGGAAGGACAAGGTTCTTGCCCAGGCTGTGGTTGTGCACATGCCAGAGGTCAGGAGGACCGCCCAAGGCCGCCCCAGCCGCAGCCCGCATCTGCGCCGCGAGCTCCCCAGGGGTTATGGGAGGGCGGTCCGCTTCGTACTGGAGGCCGGGAACGACCCGGTAATCGCCCGCGTACGGGACCGCCGGCGGCTTGCCGGTCAGAATCACGGCGGTGATGCCCCGCTGGCCGAGCGCTTTTTGCTGGTGGCAGACGATCCGGGTCACCCCGCCACCCTGCAGATGATAGTGCACCAACGCGACCCGCATCTTCATTCCCCCCCGATGGCCGCAGCCGCTTTGGCCGGATGCATAACCATTGCCCGTGGCGGGCATTGCCGTTCATCCTGCGGCAGGCATCTTTGCCGGTAGGCAGCCACCGTCAGCATCGGCGGCCGTTCCCGCTCCTCGACGGCAAAGGTCGTGGCCGCAAAGGCGCCGTTGTCGCGAATGAATTGGCGAATCATGCAGCCTACCGAAGGTTCTAGCCGACATCCCTGCAGGCGCAGCCGCCGGCCCAGCACCTGGAGGATGGCGCAGGCCGCCCTGCCCAGCTCGTCGTTGCCCCGGTGGCGGTGGCGGCGCTGGCCCAGATCGGTCTGGGCGAAGATCGAGAGGCCGTGGCGTCCATGGAGGTCGACCAAATGCGCTGTCTCGACCCCATACCCTACCGGAAAGGGGATTGTTTCCAGCAGGGAGCGTCGGGCCGCGAACTCGCCGGCTAACGGTTGGATAAAGCCGGTCAATTCAGGGAAATGCAGGGAAAGCAGTGGTCGGACCAGGATTTCGGTCACCCGGCCGCCGCCCAAGGCGACGCTGTCCGGGCTGGCGGGCCGCTCATAGCAGGCCTTGACATAGCCGATCTCGGGTTGCTGGAGGAGAGGACCCACCAGACCGGTCACAAAGCGTGGGTCCATGTTGGCAATGTCGGCATCAAGCACGATCAGGATATCGCCCGAAAGCTGGTGCAAGGCCTTCCACAGGTTCTCGCCCTTGCCGCGGGCGGCTTCCATCTCCGGCAGGATGTCCGTGGCCCGGTACACATCCGCTCCCGCATCATTGGCCCGTTCCACGGTACGGTCTGTGGAGCCGGAATCGACCACCGCGATTTCATCCAGAAGCGGCAGCCTGTCCCGCAGCGGCAGCAGCCGCTCAAGCACGGCCCCGATGGTCTGCGCTTCGTTGAGGGTGGGAATGACCAACGAAAGCCGCAGGCCCTGGGCCTGTTTCTGCCGGATCAAGGCTGCGGTATCGGCGAATTGCCGATGGTGGAAGGTGCGGGTTGACAGCCATCTCTCCACTCTGTCCATGGATCTCCTACGACCTGGCCGGCATGCCGTGGGGCATTTCCAGGAAAAGACCGGGGTCTCTCGATTGTACGAACGTTGTTCCCGGAAAGTCAAGGACTGACGCTCCGGGAACAGGGAAAGAGGGGGGAAGGCCAGGCAACGGCGCCTGGGGAACGGCCGCCCGGCGACACTAATCAGGGAGTGCTCTGACCGGTGGAGCGGATCATGATTTCATTGACATGGACATGGGGCGGCAGGGTGAGCAGCCAGCGGATGCCCTCGGCGATGTCGCCGGGTTCGAGCAGGGCGCCGAACTGGGCGGTGAAGGCGCCGAATTTTTCCTCATCATATCCCGCCATCTGCTGGAATTCCGAGTTGACGATGCCCGGCATTACCAGGGAGACCCGCACCCCATGGCCGCAAATTTCCCGTCGCAGCCCCTCGACCAGGCCAGCCACCGCGAACTTGGTGGCGCCGTACACCGAACTGAACGGCGAGATGGCGCGGCCCACCACCGAGCCGACGGCCACAATATCGCCGCACTGCCGCTGCACTAGGTAACGGCCGGCCTGCCGCATCAGATGGGCCGTGCCCAGGACGTTGGTCCGGTACAGAGCCTCCCACTGAGCCTCGTCGCTGGTCAGCAAACCGCCCTCCAGGCCCCGGCCGGCATTGGCCACCACGATGTGATAGCTGTTGCCGCCATTAGCCCAGGCCAGCGTCTGGGCAAGCAAGGCATCGATCGCCTCCTTCTTGCCGACATCGCCGGGCGCCACCAGCGCCTTGCCGCCCAAGGCGGCGATCTCCGCCGCCACCTCGGTCAGCCGCTCCCGCCGCCTGGCGTTGAGCACCACCGCCGCGCCCTCACCGGCCAAAGCCAGGGCCGTGGCCCGGCCAATACCGGAGCTGGCGCCGGTGACGATCGCGGTCTTGCCGCACAACCTCTTTTCATCCGCCTGCTGTGGTCTATTGGTCATGTCCATGCCTCCTTTCTCTTGTTTGTGCAGGATATGTTTTTTCTTTCTGATTACCATCGAACCTCAGCCAGCTTCAGCCGCCGCTGGCAAATTCTGACAAACTCAGTCCTTTCTGAAACTGCATCTTGTTTTTTGGCCATACCTTGCCCCTCAATGGTGAGTGTGGGGAGCAGCATACCAGAGCTGGTTTGATAAATAGGGTCTGATCAACTGAAAAAATCGACAGGTGAGATTCAGTGGCAATCAGATTTTTTCTTTGCCCAAACCGCCGCGCCGCTCACATCCGGCTGTGGCTGAGGATGGACAGCAGAAGCCGGAATCCCATGAGTCCGGCCACGATGAAACCGATCAGACCAATGATCGGGACGCCGCGCCAGAGAGGAGGAAGCCCGGAATGGAGGATGAGGGAACTGCCGATGATCAGGGCGGCGAGGACAATGGCGAAACTGATGCGATTGGACAATTGATCCAAGGTCACGCTCAGGGATTTCAGGCCCCGGTGCTCGAATTCCAGCCGCAGTCGGCCGGTGCGCAGCAGGTGCAGGATGGTGCGCGCCTCCTCGGGCAGATCGCGCAATAGGCTGAGGTAGGAGGCCCCGGTGGCCGACAACTCCGCGGCCAGGCGGCCGGGTTGCAGTCGGCCCAACCGGATCTTGCGCATGAATGGCCCGGCCAGGCGGATCAATTCCAGCTTGGGATCGAGCATCAACCCCAGCCCTTCCACTGTGGTCAGGGCCTTGAGCATTTGATAGAAGCTCGGCTTGAACGACAGCTTGTGCCGGGAAACCAGACCGAGCAGATCTTGGAGGATCTTGCCGGCCTCCAAATCTTTCAGGGGGCGGTACAGATACATGTCCATCAGCCCCCCCAGGTCCCGGTTCAAGTGTTCCCGGTCGATCTCGCCCAGTTGCACCGTGACCTTGAGCACGCCGGCGACGATGTTCTGCTCTTTGCCGGCCACCAGGTCGAGCACCAGGTTGGTGAAATCTTCCCGGTCCTTGAGCGACAGCCGCCCCATCTGGCCGAAATCGATGAAGCAAACCACGTTGTCCGGCAGGATGAACACGTTGCCTGGATGGGGATCGGCATGGAAAAAGCCATGGACGAAAATCTGTTCCATCACCAGGTTGGCGCCGCGCTCGGCAATCAGGGAAAGATCGTAGCCCTGCTCGTTCAGCACCCCCACCTTGGACGACTTGATGCCCAACACGTATTCCATGACCAGCACTCGGTCAGTGCTCAACTCTGGGTACACCAGGGGCACATGGATAGCCGGGTTGCCCTCGAACTGGCGGGCAAACCGTTGAATGTTCGCCAGTTCGACCGAAAAGTCGATTTCCCGGCTCAAGCTGCGGGCGAACTCATGGACAATGGCCATGGGCTGGTGTCCCTGCGCCTCCTCCAGGTACTGCTCCATCAACTCGGCGATGTGGGCCAGGATCTCCAGGTCGACGGCGATGACGTTCTCGATGCCCGGCCGCTGCACCTTGACGGCTAGCTCGGCGCCATTGTCCATCCGGGCCCGGTGCACCTGGCCGATTGAGGCCGCCGCCAAGGGTTCTGCATCGAAATAATGAAAGATTTCCTCGGGATAACGTCCCAACTCCTCCTTGAAAATGGCGCGGACCTCTTCCGCGGAGAAGGGAGGGATGTCGTCTTGGAGTTTGGCCAGCTCGTCGAGGAAATCGGGGGGGATCAGGTCAGGGCGGGTGGAGAGCAGTTGGCCGAGCTTGATGAAGGTCGGTCCCAGTTCCTCGAACACCAGCCGCAACCGCTCGGGCCGCGCGAGCCGGGAAATCCGCTCCCGCGGCTTGCGGTTGATCATCTGCAGGCCGGACTCCAGATACTGATCGATGTGCAGCCGGTCGATCAGATCGTTGAAGCCGTATTTGAACAGGACCCGCAAAATGCGGTGGTAGCGGTTGAGGTGGCGGTAGGTCCGCCCGATGGCCCCGAGCTTCCTGATGCTGAACATGCGCGGCTAGTCGACTTTGCCCCGGTTGATCGCCGCCTGCAGTTCCTCGATCTTGCGTTGTAGCTCGGCAATCTCGTCGCTGGTGGCCAGGTTGAGTTTTTTGATCCGGTCCTCGACCTGTCTGTTGATCCATAACTCGAGCTGATTCTTGGCATTTTCCGACTTGCGCAGGAGATCGTCGACAAACTGCTTGCCTTCCTCCTGCGACATTTTGCCCTTTTCAACCAGTTCGCTTTTCAGCTCCTCGATCTTCTCCTTGGTTAGGAAAGCGGCGCCAATACCGGCATAAACCAAGTTTTTCACAAATTTCTTCATAATTGCCTCCACTGTGCAGGAAAGGGAAAGACCACCTCCTCACTATAGGCCCTGTATGCCGTCCACGCACCCTATTCCTTGTCGATATCGCGATGGTGCGCCTCAGGGCTGTAACCTTTGGCGGCCAGCAGCAGCCGAAGATGTTCCACCAGGGCCACCGAACGATGCTTGCCGCCGGTGCAGCCTATGGCCAAGGTCAGCGACTCCCGGTCACGGGCCGCATGCTCGTCGACCACGAACAGCAACAGGGGTTCCAGCAGAGCGAGAAACCGCTCTCCGGCCTCATTGGCCAGCACGTAGCTGGCCACCTCGGCCTCCAGGCCGGTGTGGAGTCGCAGTTCCGGCACCCAATACGGGTTGGGCAGGAAACGGACATCCCACACCATGTCGGCCTCGGGATGGCCGTGCTTGAAACCAAAGGAAAACAGAGTGATGTCCATCACAACTCCTTCTGCGGCGTATTGACCGCCGTCGAGTTCCAGCCTGGGCGTACCGCTGTATTTTCGCAGCGCTCACCATGACTGAACGTTGGGCTTCTCGTCGCTTTGCTCCAAGTTTGATCGAAAAGACATGTTCCGAGTCTAAGGTTTGGGATGATCCTGCCCAGAGGCGGGGCAAATAGAGACGCATGCGTTTGAAGCATACAGCCTTGGGGAAGTTGACCAGGTGCGCGACAAGCGCCGCCCTTCAGGTCGGGGCTTGTCGCGCCCCTGGTCATATTTGTACCCATCTCAAGTCGAATCCTTCTGCGAAGAGTATCGTGACTGCAATCCAAAAGACGATGGGTTTATCCTACCCGGCCGAACAGATCATCCGGATGGACTCAGCCCGTTCGTTGATGCCCCGCTTGAGCATCTCGTGGTTGTAGGCGGCGATCACGTCCTGGCGTTTGAGCATGCCGAGCACCCAGGGCTCCTCCAGGCTTTCCACCACCGGAATCTCGTCGATCCCCTTGACGTCGAACAACTGCATCGCCTCATAGCAGTTGGCGTCTGGGGTAAGCATGATCACGTCGCGGGCACAGATGCCGCCCACCAGATGGAAGACGCGCTCCTCCTCGCTGTGGAGGATGGTCTTGACGTCCTGCATCGAAACCACGCCCACCATCATCCCTTTATCGTTGACCACCGGGAAATAGAAACTGTTGCGGGCAATGCGGAACAATTCCAGCAGGTGGTTGATGTTGGCATTCTCGCTGATGAAATCGACATCCTCGGTGATCGCCTTGCCCACCCGGATCGACTTGAAGATCGCCACTTCGCGGCCTTCGTGAATATCGATCCCTTCGCGGGTGAAATCAACGGTATCCATGGAGTCGCCATACAACCAAGAGGAGGTGACCGTGCCCAGCACTGCGGTCACCATCACCGGAATGATGATCATGTAATTGCCGGTCATCTCGAAGAGGAGAAAGATGGCGGTCAGGGGGGAATGGGTGGTGGCGGCGAGGAAAGCGCCGATGCCCACCGTGGCGTAGGCGCCGGCGGTGGCGGTCACATCGGGGAAGAAGTGA
The DNA here is from genome assembly GCA_009778955.1 of Desulfobulbus sp. Lineage (GTDB taxonomy): Bacteria > Desulfobacterota > Desulfobulbia > Desulfobulbales > Desulfobulbaceae > Desulfobulbus. The sequence goes on along the minus strand of WRFD01000094.1, from coordinate 2,783 downwards.
TGCACGATGCCGCCATAGGCGCCGCCGAGGACCGCGCCGATGAACAGGGCCGGGGCAAAGACGCCGCCGGCGCCGCCCGAGCCCAAAGTGATGGCGGTGGCCAGCGACTTGAGGAGGACCAGCACCATCATCCGCCAGACCAGGGCGTCGCCGGACAGGGCCTTGGCGATGTAGTCGTAGCCGTTCCCCATCACCTGCGGGAAGAAAATGCCGATGCAGCCGACCATCAGGGCGCCGAAGACGGGCTTGATCTGCTCGTGCAGCCGCAGGCGCTTAAACCAGTCCCGAATCAGATAGAAAAAGCGGATATGCAGCACCGCCGTCGCGCCGACGATCACCGCCATCAGGGTGTAGAGCGGGATTTCGACAAAGGCGTTGACAATAGTGTAGTCCGGAATGGGAAAGGCCGGCACCGTGCCGTAGTATGCCCGCGACACCACAGTCGAGAGAGCCGAGGCGATCACCAGGGCGGAAAAGGAGGAAATTTCGTAGGTGCCGAGCAGGACGATTTCAGAGGCGAAAAACATGCCGGCCAGCGGGGCGTTGAAAATGCCGGCGATGGCGCCAGCGCATCCCGCCGCGATATAGACCTTCATCCGTTTGCCCGAAACCCGGAACCGCTGCCCCATCTGCGAGCCGAGGGCGCCGCCGATCTGGGCGATCGGCCCTTCCACCCCGGCCGAGTTGCCGCTGCCGATGGTCAGGGCGGTGACGATGATCTTGATGAAGATGTTGCGCGCCCGGATCACCCCGTTTTCCAGGTTGACCCGGCGCAGAAAGGCGGTGAAGCCGTAGCCGTTGACCCGGCCGGGGAAGGCCAGGGAAAAGGGGATAAGCAGGGCCGCTCCGGCCATGGGCAGAAGCGGCAGCAGCAACAGCCGCCAGCCGCCTTCATTAATGCCGAGCGCTTCATGGCCCCAGACAAAAATAATCTCGTGGATCAGCTCCACCGACTCGCGAAAGACGATGATGGCAAGTCCGGACATGACCCCGATGCAGGCCGCGATCAGGATCATCCGTGCCCGTTCCCCCGGCAGAAATCGTTTTACTTTGGTAAGCATAGCCGCTCCGGGATTGCACAGCCGATGGCCGCTGCCTGCCGCAGAAAATAGGCGTCGGTCATGCCGGCAAGGTAATCGCGCACCATGGCGGCCGGGCCATGCGCAGCCAGGTAGGCGGGCGACATCGACCGGAGGAAGCTCCGGCCGTGTTCCCCGCGCTCAGCCCGGTGCGCCAGGTCGAGGTAATGGTCGAACAATCGCTCGTAACACACATGGATCTTGGCAAAATCCGGCTTGAAGGCCGGATTGGTGTAAATACGCTGATAGTTGAATACGCTCAACCGATGGAGCGCTTCCCCCACATCTTCGCCGAAGCCGAGGCAATCGTTGTCCGGATCGTCGGCGGCCGCCCTGCGGATCCGGGCGCTGTTGGCGAGGAGATCGGTCACCAGGGTATAGACAATGGTGCCGTTGCTGTCGCCGAGCACCCGGCAACACTCCTCGGGAATCTCACCTCGCTCGATCAGGCCCAACTCGATGGCATCCTCAAGGTCGCGGCCGATGTAGGCGATAGTGTCGGCCAGCCGGACCACGCACCCTTCCAAAGTCATCGGCATCAGGCGCAGGCCGGGGTCAGCCAACTTGGCCGCGATTTCCCGGTCATGGACGGCAAAATCCTTTTGCCGGTCGGGCCTAAGCCGCCGCGACCGGACCTCGCCGTCGTGGCAAAGGATGCCGTCCAGCACCTGGAGGGAAAGGTTCCAGCCCCTGCCTCCCCGCTCAAACCGATCCAGAAATTGAACCGACTGAATGTTGTGCTGGAAGGAGGTCAGGCCATGGCGGCGGCAGATCCTTGACAGCATGTGCTCGCCTTCGTGCCCAAAAGGCGAGTGGCCGATGTCGTGCCCCAGGGCGATGGCCTCGATCAGATCCTCGTTGAGCCCTAAAAACCGGCCGATGGTGCGGCCAATGCGCGACACCAACTGCACATGCAGCACCCGATGGGTGATGTGGTCGTTGTCCACCAGGGAGAAAACCTGGGTCTTGTCGATATAGCGGGCATAGGCCCTGGAGTGCAGAATGCGGTCCGCATCCTGGGCGAAATTCTGGCGATGGCCGGCCAGAGGCTCCGGCTCCCGGCGCAAGCCATGGCGGCTGGCGCAGGCCAGAGGGGCGAGCGTGGATCGTTCGCGATCGTCCAGTTCCTGCCGCACGGCACGCAGCCAGTTCCGATCCTCCGCATTCAGCTCGATCATTTCCTGCCCTCCGCCCCCATAAAAGGCACGAGCATACCAAAAAGCCCTGGGGAATAAAACAGATTTCCGCCGACTGGCCGCACCATCCACAATCGGCAGCAATGGCCGTATTTCCGCAAAAATCCGTCCATGTCCTTGTTCCGCCCCATGCGCCTCCTTGCTGCTGAGGCTGGACAAAGTGTTGCACGCCCGCACTGCCAAAGATGCCCTTCCAAGGGAGTGCAGTACACGCCCTGGACAAATAAAAAAAACAACCCGAGGCGGCCTTGCTCCATTCCCTGCCTGTCAAGGCCAAGGCGAGCATCGCCGGCAGGCCCTCCGAACAATGCATCTAGGGCACGGAGATCCCGGAATCGCAACGCTATAAGATCAAGGATTTCCTAATGGAAATCAACGATTGATTGCCTTCCCAACTTAATAATCGGCGCCCTCATTTTTTCGCAAGAGAGCATCCTTTCCCGCCCTCCCCCTTTCTCCGCCGTTTTTCGGCAGATTCAAACCAGTGGCCTACAGTCTTTTCCCGACC
>WRFD01000093.1 GCA_009778955.1 Desulfobulbus sp. | reverse complement strand
TCGGATTCCACACCAGGGAAGAAAAGGAGATGTTCCTGCTGCTGATCACGGTTTCCGGCATCGGCCCGCGGCTGGCCCTGACCATTCTTTCGGGGATCGGAGTCGACGAGTTGTGCCGGGCGATCACCGGCAAGGATCTGTCGCGCCTGACCGCCCTGCCCGGCATCGGCAAAAAGACGGCGCAGCGGATCTGCGTTGACCTGGCGGAAAAGGTCGGCGGCCTGGGCTGTTTTCCGGCTGGAGAAGCTGGTCTGCGGTCAATGACGGCGCCGACCGGTGAATCCGATGCCACGAGCGATGCGGCGTCGGCCCTGATCAATCTCGGCTATCCCCAGGCCACGGCCTGGCAAGCCCTGCGAGCGGTCGAACAACAGATGGCCGAAGGAACGCCGCCGCTCAAGGTTGAGGAACTGATTCGCCAGGCCCTTCGGTTTCTGGCCCTGCGGTAAAAGACGGCGGAGCGGCGGGAGAGCGCGATGAAACACGAGGAACAGTTGACTGGCAGGCGGTTTGTCGCTGGCGGCGCGCTGCCCGAGGACCTGCAGACCGGCGGCGAGATCCGGCCGCGCACCCTGGACGAGTACATTGGCCAGGATCAGGTCAAGCAGAGCCTGCGGGTTTTCATCCAGGCCGCCCGCCAGCGGGGAGAGTCGCTGGACCATGTGCTGTTCCACGGTTTTCCTGGCTTGGGCAAGACCACCCTTGCCTACATCATCGCCAATGAGATGGGGGCGGGAATCAAGGTGACCTCCGGGCCGGTCATCGAGCGTTCCGGCGATCTGGCGGCTATCCTCACTAGCCTGCAAGCCGGGGATGTGCTGTTCATTGACGAGATTCACCGGCTCAACCATGTGGTCGAGGAGATTCTCTACCCAGCCATGGAGGATTTCCAGCTCGATCTGGTGATCGGTCAGGGGCCTGGAGCCCGGTCGGTGAAGATGGACCTGCCCCGGTTCACCCTGGTGGGCGCCACGACCAGGACCGGCCTGCTGACCCCGCCGCTGCGGGACCGGTTCGGGGTTGTGCTCCGGCTTGATTTTTACAGCCCCGAACAACTGGTGACCATCATCCAGCGGACGGCCCGGGTGTTCAACATCAAGATCGACGCCGAGGGCGCCATGGAACTGGGCCGGCGCTCGCGGGGCACTCCCCGCATCGCCAACCGGCTGCTGCGGCGGGTCCGCGATTTTTCAGAGGTGGGCGGACATGCGGCTATTTCCCGTGAAGTCGCCGATGCGGCCCTGACCATGCTCAACGTTGACCGCCTCGGTCTCGACGAGATGGATCGCCGCATTCTCCTGACCTTGATGGAAAAATTCCAGGGTGGCCCCATTGGGCTAGAAACCTTGTCTACTGCGGTGTGTGAGGAAAAAAACACCCTGGAAGACGTGTATGAACCCTTCCTGATCCAATCCGGCTTTCTGATCCGGACCCCTAGAGGCCGCATGGCCACTACGACTGCCTACGAACACTTCGGCCTGCCGATCCGCGCCGGCGTCATGCAGCAGCCCGGCCTGTTTGACGACGCTGACCGGAACAGTTGAACCGTTCCCCTCAGGGGCCTGCATTCCTCTCGCAATTTCCTCCAACTTGTCCTTTTTACGCCCCTTTTCTCTGAATGGGAGCCATCCCTGCTTTTCGGGCCGTATGCCGTCATAATGTCCTGTTGCAATGCCGGTGACGGCAAATGGTATTGGTCTGTTTTTATTTTGTTTTTTCAGGGGGTTGCGCCGGGTGGACCAGTGGCGTGCACCTCATTGCTTTGTTGTGATTTTTCTTGACTCTCGTGGTTGGTTCGTTTACTAATGAGTCATGAGGTGGTGAAAAGTGGTTTAAAGGGGTTGAAAGTGGTGAGTCCGGCCAGCTAGGAGCGGTCGAAAAGGAAAGAATGCGTTGTGCAGCGATTTCGAAGTCACTCTGAACATACCCTTGACCTTAAGGGACGGCTGAACATCCCGACCCGTTTCCGCGACGTGCTGCGGGAGCAGTACAACTCTGACCTGCTGATCGTCACCCATTGGGACAAAAATCTGCGGGCCTATCCCGTTGCCGAATGGGAAGCTCTTGAGGAAAAGCTCCTTGCCCAAGGAGTAAGCCAGCCGGATTTCGGCAAGCTTGTCCGCTATATCATCGCCGGCGCCAACGAATGCCCGGTGGACAAGCAAGGACGCATTCTGCTGCCGCCGACGCTCAGGGCCGAGATGGGCATCGACAAGGATGTGGCGGTGGTCGGCATGCTCCTCCATTTCGAGATCTGGGATAAAAGGCTCTATGACGAGGAAGGCAGCTGGACGCGCCAACATTTCGACAATCTCAGTGCGGGCCTGACCCAATTGGGCATTAGGTAGCCCGGGAAGTCCGATGGAGCACGATCAGCATGAGGCGCATATCCCGGTCTTGCTCGATGCGGCGCTCAAGCATCTCGGGCTGCGGCCCGGCGGCGTCTACGTGGACGCCACCCTCGGTTTGGGCGGCCATGCCGAAGCGATCCTGCGGGCTATGCCGCCTGTTGGCCGGCTGATCGGTTTTGAGTGGGATGCCGACGCGGCGGCGAGGGCCGCGAAACGGCTGGCAGGGTTTGGCGGACGGTTTGAGCTTGTGCGCGCCTCCTATGCCGATCTGGTCCCGGATCTCGGCCAACTGGACGTCAGGGAAATTGACGGTCTGGTTGCCGATCTCGGGGTTTCTTCGCTGCAGTTGGATCAAGCCGACCGGGGATTTAGTTTCAGGGGCGACAACCCGCTCGACATGCGCATGGATCGCTCAAGGCCGGTGACTGCGGCCATGCTGGTTGCCGATCTGACCGAAGAGGCGCTGGCCGATATTTTCTACTATTACGGGGAAGAGCGGCAAGCGCGGCGAATTGCCAAGTTTCTGGTCCAGGCCAGGGAGAAAGAGCCGGTGGCGACCACCGGACGGTTGGCCGCGGTGGTGGCCGCGGCGGTGCCCCGGAAGTATCACCCGCCGAAGGCGCATGTGGCCACCAAGGTGTTTCAGGCCCTGCGGATAGCGGTCAACGGGGAATTGGAGAATGTGACCCGGCTGCTGGTCGAGGCGCCGGCCGTGATGTTGCCGGGGGCTCGAATCTGCATGATCACCTTCCACTCTCTGGAAGACCGGATTGTGAAGCAGGCCTTTGCGGACAATCCGGCATACACGGTGGTCAACAGGCGGCCGATCGGGCCAACAGCTGAAGAGATCGGGCGCAATCCGCGGGCCAGGAGCGCAAAGCTCAGGGTCGCGGCGCGAATGTGATGGATTTCCGGAGTACGTCCGGGGAGCGAAAAGGAAGAACAGGAGGATCTGAAATGTCATCGAGCACGCGCATCCGGACGTACAGGCCCCGCCAAGTGGTGTTGCCAAAGGCCAAAGCCCGTAAACGATCGAAGATGATTGCATTCCGTCTTCCGGGAGAACAGGGCAAGATGCTGGCAGCCATGGCGGGAGTGGCCTTGGTGCTTGGTTTGACGTTGACCCAGGTCTTTCACGGACAGATGGTGGACATACAGGCCAAGGCCGGGCAACTGCAGGCCAGGAACACCGCCATTGCCAGCGAGAATGTTCGGCTGTTGGCGGCGCGGGCTCAGGTAGCCTCGAAAACCCAGGTCGCGGCGCTGGCCAAAACCAAGTTGAAGTTATTTGAGCCTGACCAAGGGCAGGTGCGTCGGATGTAGTTTGGCGATGACACGATCCCTCCGGTCCAGAAAGAATAAAAGACGATGGTTCTTCCCGCTCCTTTCTTTGGTTATTTTGCTGACAGCAGCTGGCACCGTTCTGTATAGAATCCCTTCCTCCCTCCAGGATATCGGCAGGATATTACAGTCTGCTGTCGGCAAAATTTCCTCCCAGTCAGCGGGCCACTCGCCCGCTGAACCTGTTTTAAGGGGCACGGTCTACGACAGGAAATGGCGGGAGATGGCGGTTTCGTACCGGTTGTACTCCCTGGTGGTCAATCCGGCTGAAATCGTTGACCGGCACGAGGTCGCCCAGCAGGTGGCCCCATACATCGACGAGCAGCCGGAGCGGCTGGAGGCGAAGCTGAAGAATTCGCAGGATTCCATGGTCCTGGCCGAGGATCTCGAAGAAAAGCAGGCCGAGGAGGTCAACAACATGCACCTCAGGGGAGTGACCTGCAAGGGCGAGAATGTCCGTTTTTATCCCGGACACACCGCCGCATCCCATATGCTGGGCTTCATGGGGGATGGCGTGGGGCTGGCGGGAGTGGAAGGCAAATACGATACCCTCCTGCAGGGAGGCGGTTTCACCAAGGCCAATATCCCGGACATCGATTTCAAGAACCAGGAAAGCCTGGGCGCCGAGGGCGCTGACCTGATGCTGACCTTGGATCTGGATTTACAACGGCAGGTGGAAAACCGGTTTCGCAGCTACCTTGCCGCCCAGGGCGCGGAAAAGGGCATGGGCATGGTGATCGAGCCCGGCAGCGGGCGGATTCTGGCCCTGGTCAACCAACCCTCCTTCAATCCTAATTACTTTTGGAAGGCCAGCGAAACCAATCGGATCAACCGGATGTACAACCATGTGCTCAACAAGGAGCTGATTCGGCCCATCCTGTCCAGGGCGGCCGCCATCGAGCGGGAAGGGCTGGAAGGCCCGGCCCTGCTGCCCCTGACGGTGGCCGCGCCCGACTACGGCTTCACCCGAGAAAAACTCGATGCCTTTGAGCGGCAGATCCAGTTGTACGGCTCGGTGTTCGGCAACTGGGAGTCTGGCCCCGGTATGCCGGAGCAGGGTGAGGCCGAACCGGTGGTCACCGGGGTGCAGGTTGGCGTCACCCTGGCGAGCCTGGTCAACGGCGGCTGGCGGATAACTCCCTATGTCGTTGATTCGTTGTATGATCACCGGACAAGAAAGCGCTATGAGCGCGGCAGTGAGGCCACGGAAAAAATTCATGTGCTCAATCCGGCGCTGGGGGTCATGATCCGACGCGACCTGTTCACCAACTGGCTCCAGGAACGGGACAACATGGTCGCCTTTACCGCCGACAGCGTCCAGATGCGGCGGGAAAAGCAATTCTCCAGTTTTTCCATTCAAGAGCTGTTTGCCGGATTCGCTCCGGCCAGGCAGCCGAAATTCTTGCTGTTGATGGCGATTGAGCAGGATCACCTCTATCCGAAGACCACTGACAAGGGCAGCGGTCTTGGCGCCTTGGAGACCATGGGCAAGGAACTGCTGGCCGGTTTTGCCAAAAATCAGACGACAGATGCCGTGGAGGCCGTGGCTCCGGAGCGGAGCAAGGAAAACCTGCGGCAGTTTTTTATCAGCAAACGCCTGAATTACCGCGAGGCTCCGGGCAAGATCAGCGAGCCGGTCGGCACTATGCCGCAGATGCGGGGGATGAGCCTGCGCAAGGGGCTACAACAGCTCGATAAGTACAAGATGAAGGTCCGAGTGAACGGCAGTGGCCGGATTGTCGCCCAATATCCGCTGCCGGGGCAGCCGCTGCTCGGGGTCAACGAATGCATTCTCACCTTGGATATCAAATGAGCGGAGGCAACGGATGAGCACCTTGGCGCAACTGCTTCAGGCCATCCCCACCGCTGACATCGGGCATTTGTCCGCGGCCGTCCTGGCGAGTGAAGTTGCCTGCATCACCACCGATTCCCGGCAGGTGGCGCCCGGCAGTTTGTTTGTGGCCGTACCCGGGGCAAAAACAGACGGTCATCTGTTCATCCCCCAAGCCATCGCCAGGGGCTGCCTGGCCATAGTGGTCGAAGACCGGAAGGGCGGGGATGCATGGCCGATTCCTCTGGTCCGCGTCGCCGACTGTCGCGCGGCCCTGAGCGAACTGGCGGCCGCCTGGCATGGATTTCCGGCGGCAAGAATGCGGCTGATCGGCATCACCGGCACCAACGGCAAAACCACCTGCAGCTGGCTGATCGAGGGCATGCTGATCGCCGCAGGCTATCGGCCCGGAGTGATCGGCACGGTCAACTATCGCTATTACGACGGCAAGAATGTTCACATCCTCCAAGACGCGCCCCTGACCACGCCCGACCCGTTGACCTTGCAAGGGGTGTTCCATGCCATGGCCGACGCCGGGGTCACCCATGTGATCATGGAGGTCTCCTCCCACGCCCTCGACCAGCAACGGCTTGGCCGGACCTCCTTTGCGGTGGCCTTGTTCACCAACCTCAGCCGCGACCATCTCGACTACCATCGCACCGTGGACGAGTATTTTGCCGCCAAGAATCGGCTGTTCCGGCGCCACCTCCAGCCCAACGGCGCCGCAGTGGTGGTGATGGGGCCAGAATTCGAAGGGGTCGACTGGAGTGCGGCGATCTGTCGGTCAATCGCAGGCCGGACAATAATCCGCTGTGGCCTTGGCCCGGAGTGCGAGGTGCGCGCCGAGGAGATGGTCCAGACCGTGGAGGGGATGCAATGCCGGCTTGTTCTCAAGGGCAGGTTTTTGCCGTTTTCGTCCTGCCTGGCCGGATGGTACAACCTGTTCAACGTGCTGGCGGCCGCCGGCGCAGGCCTTGCCCTTGGTCTGTCGGACCGTCAGATCAGCGATGGGCTGGCCACCGTGCGAAGCATTCCCGGCCGGCTGGAGCGGGTGCGGCTGCCGGGGGCAAGGCCAGGTTCCGAACCGGCGGTATTCGTGGATTACGCCCATACCCCCGACGCCCTCGACAAGGTGCTGGCAACCCTGACCGAACTGACTCATGGCCGCCTGATCTGCGTCTTTGGTTGCGGCGGCGACCGCGACCGCGGCAAACGTCCTCAAATGGGGGCGCTTGCCCTCCATCATGCCCAGGTGGTAATCGTCACCTCCGACAATCCGCGTACCGAAAAGCCGGAGGCCATTATCGAGGAGATTGTCCAGGGCATGACCGCAGGCCAAACGGAGCCGCTGCCGGCGGCCGCTTTGCTGTGCGGACCGGCATCGACCAAAGGATTTGCCGTGATCGAAAACCGGCGGGAGGCCATCGCCGCCGCTTGCAGCCTGGCCGCACCCGGCGACACCGTGCTCATTGCTGGCAAGGGCCACGAAAACTACCAGATCATCGGCGCCGCCAAGCACTTTTTCGATGACGGTCTTGAGGCGGCCAACGGGCTATTGCGCTGGAACCAACGCCACCTGCTGGCGGCTACCGGCGGCCAAGTAGCGGCCGGGTCGCAGCAAAGCGTGTTGCGCCACATTTCGACCGACACCCGCTCCTTGGGCTCTGGCGATATATTCGTGGCGCTTGCCGGCGAAACCTTCGATGGTCATGCCTACATTGAAACAGCGGTGGAGCGCGGCGCAGCGGCAGTGATCGCCGAACGGCTGCCTGCTGCCGTGTGCAAGGATGTCCTCTACATTAGAGTTGCCGACAGCTTGCGCGCCCTTGGCGACCTGGCAAGCTATCGCCGCCGCCTGCTGGGCGGCGCGGTCAGGGTGGCGGCGGTCACCGGCAGTTCTGGCAAGACCACGGTCAAGGAAATGGTGGCTGCCATCTTTACCCAAGCCCTGGCGCAAACCCCCACCGGCATCGACCCTTTGCTGAAGACCAGAGGGAATTTCAACAACCTGGTCGGCCTGCCGCTTTCCCTTCTGCCCCTCGAAGCGGGCCACCGGCTGGCGATTGTCGAGATGGGGATGAACGTGCCCGGCGAAATCGCCCGGTTGACCGCCATTGCCGATCCGGATATCGGCTGCATCAACAATGTCCACCCGGCCCACCTGCAGGGGCTGGGCAGCGTGGCCGGCGTGGCCGCAGCCAAGGGCGAGCTCTTTTTCGGCATGCGGCCCGATGCCGTCCGGGTGGTCAACTGCGACGATCCCCTGGTGCTGGAACAGGCCAGAAGGTCCGGCGGCTCGCACATCGGTTTTGCGGTCACTGCGGCCGGCCGGCGGCGCCGGCCCCAGATCCGGGTCACCCGCCAGGAAAATCTCGGCGAACAGGGCATGCGCTTCATCCTGCATATCGGTCCGTGGCGCCGCCGGCTGACCGTGCCGGTCTTTGGCAGCCACAATGTGAGCAACTGTGCCGCCGCCGCCGCCATCGCCCATGCCGCCGCCATCGGCTCAGATGTCATTGCCGCCGGATTGGAGGGCTACGCGCCCGCCGCGGACAAGCGGCTTTCGATCAGCCAATTGCCCGGCGGGCTCAAGGTGGTCAACGACGCCTATAACGCCAATCCCGCCTCCATGGCTGCCGGTCTGCGCGCCATCGCCGCTTTTGGCGGCAACTGTCGTCATGTGGCTGCCTTGGGCGACATGCTAGAATTGGGCGAGGCCTCGGCAAGGCTTCATGCCGGCATCGGCGCCCTGGCCGCCCACTTGCACTACGATTGCCTGCTGGTCACCGGCGCCCAGGCTCCCCACGTGGCCAAGGCGGCTCTGGGAGGCGGCATGGGGCCTGCGCAGGTTCAGCTCTGTCCCGATCTGAACGACATGGCTGAAACCCTCTGCCAAATGCTGGCAGAGGGCGGCTTGGGGCCGGGAGACTGGCTTTTCATCAAGGGATCGCGCGGCATGCGCATGGAACGGCTCCTCGACCAGCTGGAGCGACGACTGCAAACGAACCAATAATCGGATCCTCATGTTTTACAACCTGCTGTATCCCTTTTATACCGAGTTGAGTTGGCTCAACGTTTTTCGGTACATCACTTTCCGCTCCATCGGCAGCGCGGTGACCGCATTCCTGATCATGGTCGTCATCGGGCCCCGTTTGATTGCCTGGCTCCAACAAAGGCAGATCGGTCAGGTGATTCGGGATGATGGGCCGGAAACCCATTTTGCCAAGAAAGGGGTGCCGACCATGGGCGGGATCCTGATTCTGTTCGCCATGACCGCCTCGGCGCTGCTGTGGACCGATCTGCGGAGTTCGCTGGTTTGGATGCTGATCGGCATCAGTCTGTTTTTTGGGGCCATCGGCGCGACCGACGACATCAAGAAAATCCGCAAGAACAATTCCCGGGGCTTGACCGCCAGGGAAAAATTGGCTCTCCAGATCGGCGGCGCCTTGGCGGTCGGCATCCTGCTGTTGTTGACCAAGGGGCACGACGGCGTGCTCAATGTGCCGTTCTTCAAGACCTTCCACCCCAACCTGAACTGGTGGTATCTCCCCTTTGCCGTGCTGGTGATCGTGGGCGCCTCCAACGCGGTCAATCTCACCGACGGTCTCGACGGCCTGGCCTGCGGGCCGATCGTCATCACCGCCTCGACCTACCTCATCTTTTCGTATGTCGCCGGCAACGCGGTGGTCGCCAGCTATCTCCAGATTCCCTTCGTGCCCGGCGCCGGCGAGGTCACCGTGTTCTGCGGCGCCATTGTCGGAGCCTGCTTGGGCTTCTTGTGGTTCAACTGCTACCCGGCGGAGATCTTCATGGGCGATGTCGGCTCCCTTGCCCTGGGCGGCACTCTGGGCGTGGTTTCAGTGATCACCAAGCAGGAATTCTTGCTGGTTCTGGTCGGCGGCATTTTCGTCATGGAGGCGGTTTCAGTCATTCTTCAGGTCGGGTATTTCAAGATGACCGGCGGCAAGCGGATCTTTCTCATGGCCCCCTTTCACCACCATTTCGAGAAGAAGGGCTGGCTGGAACCCAAGGTGGTGGTTCGTTTCTGGATCATTTCCATCATCCTCGGCCTGATAGCCCTGGCAACCCTCAAGTTGAGATAGCCTATGCAGATGCGCGACGGTTTGCAGGCAGCGGTGATCGGGTTGGGGGCGGCGGGTCTGTCCACGGTGCGCTATCTGGTGGCCCAGGGCTCGCGGGTGCGGGTTTCCGACCAGCGCGGTCTTGACCAGATCGAT
>WRFD01000092.1 GCA_009778955.1 Desulfobulbus sp. | reverse complement strand
GCTAAAAGGACAATTAAAAGGGCTATAATGAGGCTGCAAACTAGGTTCCAAAGCTCGCGCTAATTGGTTCCAAAGCTCGCGCTAATTGGTTCCAAAGCTCGCGCTAATTGGTTCCAAAGCTCGCGCGAGGCTACATAGCCTTGTCGCCTGCAACAGCGGGGCTATAGCGGGGCAAAATCCTCTTGAAGCAGAAAAGGGCTTGCGAGTCAGTCTCGCAAGCCCTTGATTTTATTGGTAGCGGGGGCAGGATTTGAACCTGCGGCCTTCGGGTTATGAGCCCGACGAGCTACCAGACTGCTCCACCCCGCGTCACGGTCGGTCGATAATACCCGATTGCGCTGCAAAGTCAACCGTTCTGTTGACCTGGCGCTCCCTTTTCCAGAATCGCCTCAATCTTCTCCAGCACAAGCGGCGGAAAAGGCGTCAGTTTTCCCTGGCGGTTGACACAGGCGTGCACAGTGAAACCCTTGGCCAGCAGAGCTGGCCGATCGTTCTCCCCGCACCTGGAGATAGCGTAGTGGAAGCGGCACGTCACCTTGCTCGCCTCGACCAGCGAAGTGGCGATTGTCAACAGCTCATCGTAGACGGCCGGGGCTTTGAAGCGAAGATAGCTCTCGGTCACCGGCAAAACGCAGCCCAAGGCCTCGATGGCGCTGTAGGGCATGGCCCAGGCGCGCATCATCTCGGTACGGCCGATCTCGAAATAGCGCAGGTAGTTGGCGTTATAGACCACGCCCGCCGCGTCGGTGTCGCCATAGATCACCCGGTAGGTGGTGGTGAACACCGGCTCCACCAAATTGACCGTCAATTTGCTCATCCGCGCGCCTCCCGCTCGACAAAACGCTGGAAAAAGGCCGCTCCGGACAGGATGGGCAGCCCGCTTTCCCGCACCGCCGCCAGCACCTTGCCCTCGGTGTAGGTCCGGCCGGAGGGCGTGGCAATGCCCCTGGAATCGTAGATAAACATCGGCACCGGCCAATCCTCGTGGGTGCGGCGATGCACCGGGGTGTAATGATCCATGGTCACCACCAGGCGGAAAGGCTCGCCCCGGCGCTCCATGGCCTCGGCAATCGGGGCGACGATCCGGCTGTCGAAATCGGCCACAGCCCGCACCTTCTCCTGCGCCAGCCCCTGGTGGCCGGTCTCGTCCGGGGCCTCGACATGCACCAGGACGAAATCGTCTTTGGTCAGCACATCAAGCGCCGCCTGGGCCTTGCCCTCGTAGTTGGTGTCAAGGTAGCCGGTGGCGCCGGGCACATCGACCACGGTCAAGCCGCCGAGCACCCCAAGTCCCTTGAGCAGGTCGACCGCTGAAATCAAACCGCCCCGGATGCCGAAACGCGCCTCCAAGGTCGCCATGTCCGGCCGCTTGCCTTCGCCCCAGAGCCAGATGGCATTGGCGGTCCGTTTGCCCTGCCGCTGCCGCTCCTGGTTGACCGGATGGTCGGCCAGGATGCCTTCGGCCTTGGTCAGCAGGGGAGGAAAGGCCTCGACCTGCCGATATTCCCGAAAAAAACCCGTCACGTCCTGGTCGGAATGGTCATGGGGCGGCACAGTGGCGAATCCAGCCGGCAGATCGCCGCGATAGACCAGGAGATGGCGATAGCTCACCCCGGGATAGAGGCGCAAACGGTCGTTGCCGCAGGCTGCCTGCAAGGCCTCGATCAGCTGCCGGCTCTCGGCGGTGGTAATGTGGTCGCTGCTGTAGTCGACCATGATTAGGCGGCCGTCGTCCGGCCGCTCGACATGGACCAGATTGCAGCGGAAGGCGATCTCTTCCGGGGCCAGATCCACCCCCAGGCTAGCCGCTTCCAACGGCGCCCGACCGGTGTAGCAGCGCTCCGGCTCATAGCCCAACAGCGACAGATTGGCCACATCGCTCCCCGGCGGATAGCCTTCGGGCACGGTCCGCACCAAGAGCATCTCGGCCTGCCGGGCCAGGCGGTCCATGGCCGGAGTTTCGGCCGCCTCCAACGGGGTGCGGCCACCTAGGGAAGGGATGGGCACATCGCCCATGCCGTCGCCGATCAGGAGAATGTATTTCATCGCCTCATGCGAGCAAACCCCACGGGTTCACTCCTCCTCCAGAATGCGAATCTTGACCACCGGGCCGGTGACGCAGTCGAGCCGGCCGATTTCGTCCAAGGCGGCGCGGATCGCCGACTCCCTGGCGCTGTGAGTGACGACCACCAGCGGCACGGCGCCGATGTCCCGACGCCCCTTCTGGATCACCGATTCGATGCTGATCTCGTGCTTGGCGAGGATGCCGGCAATCAGCGCCAGCACGCCGGGCTGATCGAGCACGGTGCAGCGGAAGTAGTAGGGCCCGCACAGCTCGTCCATGGGAGTGATCCGCCGGGGCCGCATCTGCTCGGGCAGGTAGGACAGCGCCGGCACCCGGCCGATCGAGCCGCTGGCGATGTTGCGGGCGATATCGACCACGTCGGCGGCCACGGCGCTGCCGGTGGGGATCATGCCCGCGCCGAGTCCATACAACAAAACCTTTCCCACGGTGTCGCCTTGGAAATGGATGGCGTTGAAGGCGCCGTTGATCGAGGCCAGCAGGTGTTGCTGCGGCACCATGGTGGCATGCACCCGGGCCTCGACATGGTCGCCATGGTTGCGGCTGATGGCAAGCAGCTTGATCCGGCAGCCGAATTCCCGTGCCAGCTCGATGTCGATCGGTTCGATCTGGGAAATGCCCTCGGTGGCGATCTGCCTATGAGTGATCGGCGTGCCGTAGGCGATGGTCATCAGGATGGCCAGCTTGTGGGCGGTGTCGATGCCTTCCACATCGTAGGTTGGATCGGCCTCGGCAAATCCCAGCTTCTGCGCCTCCTTGAGCACCTCGGCAAAGGGGATGCCCTCATCGGTCATCCTGGTGAGGATGTAGTTAGAGGTGCCGTTCATTATGCCCATGATCGAGAGGATCTTGTTGGCCACCAGCCCCTCCTTGAGGGCCTTGATCACCGGGATGCCGCCACCGACGCTGGCCTCGAATCCCACCTCGACCCCTTTTCTGGTCGCGGCGGCGAAGATGTCGGCGCCCTCCTGCGACAACAGGGCTTTGTTGGCGGTGACCACATGCTTGCCCGCCTCAATGGACCGCATGACAAAAGTCTTGGCCGGTTCGATGCCGCCGATCAGTTCGACGATGATATCGAGTTCCGGGTTATTGATCAGATCCATCCCATCCTTGAACAGCGGAATGTCGCTCAACCGCTCCGGCAGCGCAGTGGCGCTGTGGTCGGCAATACCTGCCAGGCGGATGGACATCCCGGTCCGCTTGACCAGCCGTTCTCGCTGCAACAGCAGCACTTCCGCCAATCCCTTGCCCACGGTGCCAAACCCGATCAACCCGACCTTAATTTCCTTCATAGCTGTCATCACCCGGAAAAATTGAAAGAAGAGACCAGTATAGGCCGTTTTCTACCCTCTTTGCCTCGCCTTGTCAAAAAGTATGCTCCGACTCCTTTCGCGCGCCGGGCGAAAACGGGCCGGCCGCCACCCCTGCCGCCCGCCGGAACGCGGCATTACACCGGCCGTTATCGCGGCACAGTCCCGCGCCTCACCCTGCTCATCACTTCGCCTGATCCATACCCTCATTTTTCATGGCGCATTCACCCGAGGTGCGGTATATTCTTGGGCCGATGAGAGGGCATTCATTTTTTCATCCTGTTTTTCCAGCAAAATAAAGACTTTACCTAACATTTTTTGAACAAGACATGGAGGAATCCGGCATGAACATCCTGACTTTCGGTCCGAACGGCAGCGGCAAAGGCACCCAGGGCGCCATCATCAAGGAAAAATACGGCATCAACCATATCGAGTCGGGCGCCATTTTCCGCGAGCACATCAAGGGTGGGACCGAATTGGGCAAGAAGGCCAAGGCATTCATCGATCGCGGCGACCTGGTGCCCGACGAGATCACCATCCCGATGGTGCTGGAGACCCTTGCCAAATCGAAGGAGAAAGGCTGGCTGCTCGACGGCTTCCCCCGTTCGCTGGCCCAGGCCGAGGCCTTGGACAAGGCCCTGAAGGAAGCGGGCATGAAACTGGATTACGTAGTCGAGATCATGCTTGACCGCCAGATCGCCAAGGACCGCATCATGGGTCGCCGCCTTTGCGCCAATGACAACAACCATCCCAACCATATCGCCTTCGAGGCCATCAAGCCGGTGGAAAAGGACGGCCGTCTGGTCTGCCGAGTGTGCGGCGGCGAGCTGTCCGCCCGCGCCGACGACCAGGACGAGGGCGCCATCAACAAGCGCCACGACATCTATTATGACGACAAGACCGGCACCATGGCAGCGGTCAACTACTTCAAGAAACAGTCAGGCTCCCATGTGATCTCCGTGGACGGCTCCAAGGCCATCAAGGAGGTTTCCGACCTGATCATGCAGCAGTTGCCGTAAGCGCACCAGCCTCGTATCGACCCTCAAACGTTTCCGTGTCCCTGGTGGCGCGGAAACGTTTTTTTGTTTGACAGCACCGGGTTTTTCTATAAGGTGGGGGACATGAACACGCTTATATCGACCAATCTGATCCAGTCCATTATGGCCAAGGAGGCCTTTGTCAAAGAGGCTGCGGACGATATCATCCGCCTGACCGAATGGGTCTGCGAAGTCTTCGAAGACGGCGGCAAACTGCTCATTTTCGGCAACGGCGGCAGCGCGGCTGACGCCCAGCACCTGGCCGCCGAATTCGTCAACCGCTTCCTGATTAATCGCCGCCCCCTGCCGGCCCTGGCCCTGACCACCGACACATCTGTGCTCACCTCGATCGCCAACGACTTCTCCTACGAACTGGTTTTCGTCAAGCAGATCCAGGCCTTGGGCAAACCGGAAGACCTGGCTTTGGGCATATCCACCTCCGGCACATCGGCCAATGTGGTCAAGGCCATGCAGGCGGCGCGGGGCATCGGCATGAAAACCGTGGCCCTGACCGGCGGCACGGCCCGTCCAGGCGGCGATCTTGCAGCGATCTGCGACATGGTGCTCAACGTTCCCTCGGATTCGACTCCCCATATCCAGGAAGCGCATCTCTGGCTGGAGCATGTGCTCTGCGAGATCGTCGAACTCCGGATGTTCAGCGCCTCCTGACCCCCTTTTTTTGTTTTCAGCGGCAAAAAAACAATGGGCCGCCAGGATGCCGCTCATTGTTCCTGTCATATGCGAGGAGCGGAGCGACTCGGCAATCCAGAAAACAATCCAGGATCATAGCATGAGCGTCGATGCGAACAACAAGGTCGCTCTCTCGCCGAGCCGCTGAGACGACCCCGGTTGACGCATTCCGCAACAGGCGGGGCAAGAATTCACTGCGCTCAAACAGGTTCTCGTCGCTGCGTGCCGAGGGAGAAAAATTTATTCCCTCCTTCCGGTTGCGGAGCCCACCGCCCGGCTCAACGGCAACGACGTTGAGCACAATGTTCGGTGTTTAGCGATCGTATTAAACAAGTGATTCCATACAATCATTACCTGACACCTTATAAGTCCACCCATGCCTGATTCCCATCCCGAACCCCTCGATTTCAGCGGCCTGCGCACCTATTCCGTCCGCAGCCGCCACTCCAAGGTCAGTATCGACGATTTCGCGACTCCGGTCCGGCCGGGCATGACCGTGCGTCAACTGCTGGATGCCTTGCCCGCCCAACTGGCCGGCGCCGACTTTCCCGAACTCGTCCTGCGGATCGCCACGGCCCGCCGCCTGGGCCGGCCGGTAATCCTCGGCATGGGCGCCCATGTCATCAAGGTGGGGCTCAATCCGATCCTTATCGATCTGATGCGACGGGACCTGATCACCGCCATCGCCCTCAACGGCGCGGGCATCATCCATGACGCCGAGATCGCCATGGTCGGCCGTACCTCGGAGGAAGTGGCCGACGTCCTAGGGGCCGGAGCCTTCGGCGCCGCCCAGGAGACCGGCGAGGTGCTCAACGCCGCCATTGTCGACGGGGCGATCCGCGAAATCGGCATCGGCCGGGCCGTGGGCGAGGCCCTGCTGGAGAGCTGTTTCCCCCACAACGACCAGAGCCTGCTGGCCATGGCCGCCCATTTTGGGGTGCCGGTGACCGTTCACGTCGCCATGGGCACCGACATCATTCATATCCATCCATCGGCGAACGGCGCGGCCATCGGCCGGGCTGGGCACCATGATTTCCGGATGTTCTGCCGCCTGGTCAGCGAATTGGAGGGCGGCGTCTACCTCAATGTCGGCTCGGCGGTCCTGCTGCCCGAGGTCTTTCTCAAGGCGCTCACCGTGGTCCGCAACCTCGGCCACCAGGTCAAGCGCTTCACCACCGCCAACTTCGACTTCATCCGCCACTACCGTCCGACGACCAACGTGGTCCACCGTCCCACTTTGGAAGGCGGCAGAGGTTTCCATTTCACCGGCCATCACGAACTGATGCTGCCGCTGTTGGCCGCCGCCCTTGTCGACGAAATTGACAAATAACCGTGCAGGCGGTATATCGCCGCAACCACTTTTCAAGGTTTTTTTTAACTCTTCCGCCACAGGACCGGGGCATGAGAACAACGTTGCGCATAGGGACCCGCGCCAGCCTCCTGGCCGTGACCCAATCCACCTGGGTCAAAGACCAGATCGAACAGGCCCATCCGGGTGTCCAGGTGGAGTTGGTCAAGATCACCACCAAGGGCGACCGGATACTGGACGTGCCGCTGGCCAAGGTCGGCGGCAAGGGCCTTTTCGTCAAGGAAATTGAGGATGCGCTTCTGGCTGGCGAGGTCGACCTGGCGGTCCACTCCATGAAGGATGTGCCCACCGAGCTGCCGGCAGGATTGCATATCGGCGTCATTCCCCAGCGCGAAACCGCCCATGACGCCTTTTTGTCGGTCAAATACGATTCGATTGCCGCCCTGCCCGCCGGGGCCACGGTGGGCACATCCAGCCTGCGGCGTCGGTCGCAGTTGGCGGCCCTGCGGCCCGATCTCACAATCGTCGATCTGCGCGGCAACATCGACACCCGGCTACGCAAGCTTGATGAGGGCGTGTTCGACGCCGTCATCCTGGCCGGCGCCGGCCTCCACCGCCTGGGGCTGGCCGCCCGCATCACCTCTTTGCTGGCGCCGGCGCACATGCTCCCGGCCATCGGCCAGGGCGCTCTGGGCATCGAGTTGCGCCAGGACGACACCCATTTGCTTTCGGATCTGCGGTTTCTGCATCACCCGGCCACTGCCGTGGCCGTGGCCGCCGAACGGGCCTTTTTGCTCCGCCTCGAAGGAGGGTGCCAGGTGCCGATCGGGGCCCACGCCACCTTTGACAACGACACTCTGACTCTGACCGGCCTGATCGCCAGTGTCGACGGCCGCCATCTGATCAGGGATATCGCCGCAGCAAAGGCCAAAAAAGCCGCCGAACTCGGCGCTGCCCTGGCGGACGCCTTGCTTGCCAGAGGCGGCAAGGCCATCCTTGCTGCCGTCTATTGCGCCGGATCTCCCGGCGACTGAACCATTTCGCAAAACAATACTCCCGTGACGACAAACACCTCTTCTCCCCCTGCCAAGACCGGCAAAGTGTACCTCGTGGGGGCCGGTCCCGGCGACCCCGGCCTGATCACCCTGCGCGGCAAATACCTGCTCGAACATGCCGAAGTGGTGGTCTACGATTACCTCGTCAACCCCAAACTGCTCGGTTATGTGCCGAAAAACGCCCAGTTGATCTATGCCGGCAAGAAGGGCGGCGGCCTGCACGCCTTTACCCAGGAGGGGATCAACCGGTTGCTGGTCGACCATGCCAAACAGGGCAAGATGGTGGTGCGGCTCAAGGGCGGCGATCCCTTCATCTTTGGCCGAGGCGCCGAGGAAGTCGAGGAACTGGTGGCCGAGTCCATCGATTACGAGGTGGTTCCGGGCGTGACTTCCGCCACCGCCGCCGCCACCTATGCCGGCATTCCCATCACCCACCGGGACTACACCGCCTCGGTGGCCTTTGTCACCGGCCACGAGGACCCGACCAAAAAATTTTCCAACATTTCCTGGGATAAACTGGCCACCGGCGCGGGCACCATTGTGGTCTACATGGGGATCAAGACACTGCCCAGCATCACCCGCAAGCTGATCGATCACGGCCGGTCGCCGGATACACCGGTGGCGGTGGTCCGCTGGGCCTCAACCCCGCAGCAGCGCTCAGTGGTCGGCACCCTGGCCACCATTTGCGAGGTGGTGCAGCAGGCAGACATCAAGCCGCCGGCCCTGATCATTGTCGGCGAGGTGGTCAAGCTCCGCTCCACCATCGACTGGTTCGAGAAGCGGCCGTTGTTCGGACGGCGGATCGTCGTCACCCGGACCCGCGAGCAGGCGAGTGACTTGGTGGCGCAACTCGAAGAACAGGGGGCCGAGGTACTCGAATATTCCACCATCCACATTGAGCCGATGGACGATTGCCGCATCGTCGATGCCGCCATCACGGCAATCGGCAGCTACCAATGGCTGCTGTTCACCAGCATCAACGCGGTCACCCATTTCTTCCAACGGCTTCTCGCCCTCGGCCACGACAGCCGCCTGCTGGCCGGAATCAAAATTGCCGTGGTCGGCAAGGCCACTGCCGACGAATTGGGCAAGTATGGCCTCAAGGCCGACCTCTTGCCGGAAAAATTCACCGGCGAAGGCCTGGCCGAGGCACTGCTCCGCACCGGGATGCAGGGCAGCCGCGTCCTTTTGCCCCGGGCCCTGCGGGCCAGCGAGATCCTGCCCGAAATGCTCGCCGACGCTGGCGCCCAGGTGACCATCGCCCCAGTCTACCGTAACGTGCCCCCCCAGGGCCCCAAGGAGGAGCTGCGCGACCAGTTGCTGGAAGGTTCGATTGATCTGGTCACCTTCACCAGTTCCTCGACCGTGACCAATTTCCTCGCCCTGATCGACGCCGCAGACGACGAGTTGCACCGCCTGCTCGACCGGGTGACCATAGCCGCCATTGGGCCGATCACCGCCGAAACCATCCGGGAACACGGTCTGCCTGTCGATATCCAGCCCGAGTGGTACACCATCAGCGACATGGTGCAAGCGATTGTGGCCCATTACCGAGACCTGGCCGATCAAGCAGGTTGAGCCGCGCCTCTGCCGCGTCCACCAGCCACGCTCCAGGACAGGCCGGCGCCCGGCCGCCGCTCCGGGCGATTTGGCGGAGGATGTGGCCGACTGGGCCATCCTCTGCGCCGTGTGCCGCGCCGTAATCACACACCAGCGCAACTCCGTGCCAATCAACGGTCGTCATCAACACGCCTTTTTCAATCCCTCCGGAATCGCCTTCGAAATCCGTTGTTTTTACGCGGCTCAGGGGACCACTTTCCATGGCGCCCCCTCAGCCGAGTTCACCTGGTTTGCCGGATATCGCTGGCGCGTCGCGCTCTGCGCCACCTGCCATGCCCATCTCGGATGGTTATTCACCGGCGACGGCCCGTTTTACGGCCTGATCGCCAACCAACTGCATTGAGCGGCGCCAACCCTGACCTGGCCTTTTTCCGCCTTTTTGATGAGCGCAGCGAGTAGAAACTTTCTGCGCGTTGGGGAGTCACAGCGCCAACAGGGTTTACTACACGCCGAATTGGCCCTTCAACTCGATGGATCAAAGCGCCTGATGGACCTTTTTTGGCTGCCGATATCGAACAACTCGCTCCTCTGTTGCGCTGAATAGCGGAATTGGCCCTCTCCCTGCCGAATCAAGCCGCTTCGACCTATGCCATCAAGATCAAAGAGGAATTAGCCGCCATTCAGTCATTCGACACCGAAGTGGAACGGATGGTGAAACAACGGATAGGCCAGGACACCTTCCGCCAAGCCCTGCTTGACTATTGGGATGGCGCTTGCGCCG
>WRFD01000091.1 GCA_009778955.1 Desulfobulbus sp. | reverse complement strand
CGCTCCTTTCAGGCTTGCGGATAAGCGGCTCACCGTCCTTATCCGTCCCCTCAACCGGGGGAACATCAACGGGTGAAGGCAAGTACCATGCAACAGCGTCCAACAAGGGCTGAATTCCCTTGTTCTTAAACGCCGAACCGCACAGGACCGGCACAAGTTTCAAGGCCAGCGTCGCCTTACGCAAAGCTGCCCTGATTTCACCAGGAGCGATCTCTTGATCGTTTAAATATTTTTCCATGACCTCCTCATCGAAGTCGGCCAACTTCTCGAGGAGGGCCATTCTGGCGGCCGATGATTCTCCAAACAATGATTCCGGAATGACTTCTTCCGAGACGACCTGCCCCATCGACTCTTCATCGAAGCGAAGCATCTTCTGCTCGATAAGATCGATGACGCCCGAAAAGGTGTCCTCACTGCCAACCGGGAGCGTAATTGCAACGGGCGACGCTCCAAGCCGGGTTTCGATCTCTTCCAGGCATCTGCCAAAAGACGCCCCGATTCGATCCATTTTATTGACAAACGCGATTCTCGGAATCCGATAATGGTCGGCTTGATGCCATACGGTCTCGGATTGAGGTTCAACCCCGCCAACGGCACAGAAAATCGCTATTGCCCCATCGAGAACCCGCAAGCATCGTTCAACCTCGATGGTAAAATCAACATGTCCCGGCGTATCGATTATGTTGATCTGACAGCTTCGCCAACAACAGGTCGTGGCAGCGGAGGTAATGGTAATGCCCCGCTCCTGCTCCTGCTCCATCCAGTCCATGACAGCGGCGCCATCGTGAACCTCGCCGATCTTATGCGACCGGCCCGTGTAATACAGAATACGCTCGGTGGTGGTCGTTTTTCCCGCATCTATATGCGCCATAATCCCAATATTGCGCACATTGGATAATGGATCGACACCCGCCACAGCTGCTTCCTATCAACGTTGTGAACATTCCTCCGGTTTTATCCCAAGAAAAATGTCGCTGTTCCTACATCAGTTTTTCTCATCTGTCAATCAGCTTTTCACGACTGACATGACGGCAACGGCCCTACCAGCGATAATGCGCAAACGCCTTATTCGCCTCCGCCATCTTATGAGTATCATCCTTTTTCTTCACAGAAGCGCCACGGTTGTTGTAGGCATCGAGCAGCTCGGCGGCCAATTTTTCCGACATCGTCTGCCCCGAGCGCCCCTTGGAAAAATTAATAATCCAACGAATCGCCAAGGCGTTGCGACGCTCCGGACGCACCTCGACCGGCACCTGATAGGTAGCGCCGCCAACTCGCCGGCTCTTGACCTCAACCCGAGGCCGCACATTCTCCATGGCATCCTCAAAGACCGTCAACGGCTCCTGATCCGCCACCTTGCCGCCAATGATATCCATGGCATCGTAAAACAGACGCCGCGCCACGGTTTTTTTTCCGGCAACCATCAGTCCGTTGGTGAATTTTGCAACCAAAACGGAATTAAACTTCGGATCCGGAGCAATCGGCCGTTTGTCTAACAATTTTTTCCTTGGCATACTTTCACTCGTTCAAAATCTTGTCAGAATATTACTTCGGACGTTTCGCTCCGTATTTCGAGCGCCCCTGCTTCCTGTCGTTCACCCCGAGCGTGTCCAGAGTGCCGCGGATGATATGATAACGCACACCCGGCAAATCTTTGACACGGCCGCCGCGGATAAGCACCACCGAGTGCTCCTGCAGGTTGTGCCCGATACCGGGGATATAGGACGTCACCTCGATGCCATTTGTCAGACGCACCCTGGCAACTTTCCGCAAAGCCGAGTTCGGCTTCTTGGGAGTTGTCGTATAGACACGGACACAAACACCACGCTTCTGCGGACAACTCTGCAATGCAGGCGTGTTGGTCCGCTTGGATATCTTTTTTCGTCTATTCCTGACAAGTTGATTGATAGTGGGCATGCAGGCAGCTCCTTTAGAGAATACAATCAGGCCGCACTTTGCACAAAGCGCGGGCATGAAACCTGAGATTATTAATCGAACAGCTCGTAAAGGTCAAGTTTTATCTTTTTTAATTGTCATGATGAAACCGGTATCGCTTCAACCCCGTCCCCGCAGAAATCAGCCGACCCATGATGACATTTTCTTTCAGGCCGGAGAGGTCGTCGATCTTGCCAGCCATGGCCGCATTGGTCAACACCTTGGTCGTTTCTTGGAAAGAGGCTGCGGAAATAAACGAATCGGTCGACAATGAAGCCTTGGTCACGCCGAGAAGCAACGGTTCGGCGGAAGCCGGCTGCAAACCCTCGTGCAGCAATTGCTCGTTTTCCTCTTGGAATTTCCACCACTCCACCTGCTGGTCCAGCATGAATCTGGAATCGCCGGCATCGGTGATGCGTACCCGCTTGAGCATCTGTCGAACAATCGTTTCAATGTGCTTGTCATTGATCTTGACGCCTTGGAGTCTGTACACCTCTTGGATTTCGTTGACCAGGAAGCGGGCCAGCGCTTCG
This sequence comes from Desulfobulbus sp., assembly GCA_009778955.1. Classification (GTDB taxonomy): domain Bacteria; phylum Desulfobacterota; class Desulfobulbia; order Desulfobulbales; family Desulfobulbaceae; genus Desulfobulbus. The sequence continues at coordinate 7,413 of WRFD01000091.1, read as the reverse complement.
GCGCCCTTGACCCGCAAGATGTCATTCGGCAGCCGGTTTCCTTCCATCAATGGGTCGCCAGCTTCGACCCGGTCATTTTCGTGCACCGTGATGTGCTTGGATTTGGGGATCAGATACTCCTTGGGCTCACCTATTTCAGGGGTCACGATAACCCGGCGCTTGCCTTTCAAATCCTTGCCGAAACTGACGCGTCCATCGATTTCAGTAATGATTGCCTGTTCTTTGGGCTTGCGGACTTCGAACAACTCGGCGACACGGGGCAAACCGCCCGTAATATCTTTGGTTTTGGTCGTTTCGCGCGGAATTTTGGCAATGACGGTACCGGGAGAAATGACATCGTGCTCATTGACCGTGATGATCGACCCCACGGGCAGGGGGTATCGGGCCGCCTGCTCGCCATCCGGCAACTTCAACGTTCTGCCTCGATCGTCCTTGATGGAGATGCGCGGGTTCATCTGCTTGGTTGAACTCACCGGGGTGATCACCTTACTGGCCTTGCCGGTGATCTGGTCAACACGCTCCTGCATGCTGTCGCCTTCCACCACGTCGCCGTACTTGATCTTGCCGCCGGCCTCAGCGACAATCGGGATGGAAAAGGCGTCCCAGTCGGCGATCACCGTGCCCGGATCGACCACCGCACCCTCGGTGATGCGCAAGGTCGCGCCGTAAGGAACAGGAAAACGCTCGCGATCAACCCCAAGATCATCCAAAATAGTGATCTCGGCGTTGCGGTTCATCACCACTTCGAACCCCTCGCTGTTGCCGACCGAATGGAGATTCTTGTACCGGATCTGACCGCCGCGCTGGGTTCTGACTTCCGCTTGTTCCACCGCGCCGCGGGCGGTGCCGCCGATGTGGAAGGTCCGCATGGTCAGCTGGGTGCCGGGCTCGCCGATCGACTGCGCCGCGATGATGCCGACCGCCTCGCCGATGTTGACCATGTGTCCGCGCCCGAGGTCGCGGCCGTAGCACATGGCGCAGATGCCACGCCTGGCCTCGCAGGTCAAGGCCGAACGGATATGCACCCGGTCAATGCCGGCGGCCTCAATCGCCTCGACCTTATCCTCGGTGATTTCCTCATCCATGCCCACCAACACTTCGCCGGTGTGCAGGTCCGTAACATCTTCCAGGGCCACGCGCCCCAAGATACGCTCGCCGATGCGCACGATCACCTCGCCGCCCTCGATCAGGGGTTCAGCCAAGGTGCCGCGCATGGTGCCGCAGTCCTTCATGACAATGGTGGAATCCTGGGCTACATCGACCAAACGCCTGGTCAGGTATCCCGAGTTCGCTGTTTTCAGGGCCGTGTCCGCCAGTCCCTTGCGGGCGCCATGCGTTGAAATGAAGTATTCCAACACGCTGAGTCCCTCACGGAAATTGGCTTTGATCGGTGTTTCAATGATCTCGCCGGAAGGCTTGGCCATGAGGCCGCGCATACCCGCCAACTGGCGAATCTGGTCCTTTGAACCGCGCGCCCCGGAATCGGCCATGATGAAGACCGGATTGAAGCTCTTTATTTCCCGGATGCGGCCGGAGGTATCGGGTTTGAACTCCACCGCCATCTCATCCATCATTTCCTTGGTGATCTTGTCGGTGGCTTTTGACCATATATCAATGATCTTGTTGTATTTCTCACCATCGGTAATCAGACCGTCCGAATACTGTTGGTCGACATCGGCCGCCTCTTTTTCGGCATCCTCGACAAACTCCTCTTTCTTAACCGGAATCTTCATATCGTTGATGCAGATGGAAATGCCGGCCCGGGTGGCGTATTCGTAGCCCAGATCCTTGAGCCGATCGGCCAGGATGACCGTTTCCTTGGTGCCGCCGTGGCGGTAGGCATAGTCAATGAGGAAGGCCAATTCCTTCTTCGACAGTTCCTTGTTCACCAGCGAATAGGGAATCATCGGCGGCAACAGTTCGCCCACCAGAATGCGTCCGATGGTCGTTTCAACCAGTGCGCTCTTGATGCGCACCTTGACCTTGGCCTGCATGTGCACCGCGCCATGATCGTAGGCGATCCGGGCTTCGGCCGGAGAACCGAAAATTGCGCCTTCGCCGGGCACGCCCACCCGCTCGCGGGTCATGTAATACAGTCCCAGAACAATATCCTGGCTCGGGATGATGATCGGACCACCGTTGGCCGGCGACAGGATATTGTTGGTCGACATCATCAGCACCCTGGCCTCGACCTGGGCTTCCACCGACAGAGGAACATGCACGGCCATCTGATCGCCGTCAAAGTCTGCGTTGAACGCCGCGCAGACCAGGGGATGCAACTGGATGGCTTTTCCTTCGATCAACGCGACCTCGAACGCCTGCATGCCCAGGCGGTGCAGGGTCGGGGCCCGGTTGAGAATGACGGGGTACTCTTGCACGATGTCATCCAGCACATCCCATACTTCCTTGGTCCCCTTCTCCACCATCTTGCGGGCACTTTTAATGGTGGTGACATATCCCTTCCGTTCCAGCCTGTTGTAGATGAACGGCTTGAACAGCTCCAAGGCCATCTTCTTGGGCAGGCCGCACTGATGCAGCCGCAGATGCGGGCCGACCACGATAACCGAACGTCCGGAATAATCCACACGCTTGCCGAGCAGGTTCTGGCGGAATCGGCCCTGCTTACCCTTGAGCATATCAGACAACGATTTTAACGGCCGCTTGTTCGGCCCGGTGATGGTCCGCCCTCGGCGTCCGTTGTCGAACAGGACATCCACCGCCTCTTGCAGCATGCGTTTTTCGTTGCGGATGATGATGTCGGGGGCGTCGAGCTCCAGCAAACGCTTGAGGCGGTTGTTGCGGTTGATCACCCGGCGGTAGAGATCGTTCAAGTCCGAGGTGGCGAACCGGCCACCCTCCAAGGGTACCAGCGGGCGCAGGTCGGGCGGCAATACCGGAATCACTTCGAGAATCATCCACTCGGGCCGATTGCCTGAATCCCGGAACGCTTCGACCACATTGAGCCGTTTGCCGTACTTGGTCCGCTTGGTGGCCGAGCCGGTTTCCTTCATTTCCTTGCGCAGCCGCTCGGACAGATCCTTCAAATCAAGCGCCATCAGCATTTCCCGGATCGCCTCGGCGCCGATGCCTACCCTAAACAGCCCCGGATGCTCTTCCAAGGCGGTGCGATACTGATCCTCGTTGAGCAGCGTGCCAACCGGCAGCGCATCGGTTTGCGAGGCGACCACGGCATAGGATTCAAAATAGAGAATCCGCTCCAACTGCTTCAAGGTCATGTCGAGAATGGCGCCGATCTTGGACGGCAGACTCTTGAGGAACCAGATGTGGGCCACCGGCGCGGCCAGCTCGATATGTCCCAGCCGCTCGCGGCGCACCTTGGACTGAATGACCTCGACCCCGCATTTCTCGCAGACCACGCCGCGATGTTTCATCCGCTTGTATTTGCCGCAGTTGCACTCGTAATCCTTGACCGGCCCGAAAATCTTGGCGCAAAACAAACCGTCGCGCTCCGGCTTGAAGGTCCGATAATTGATGGTTTCCGGCTTTTTGACTTCTCCATGCGACCACTCCCTGATCTTTTCCGGCGAGGCAAGGGAAATCTTTACCTTGTTGAAACTGACAGGGCCTTTTGGTTTGGCAAAGAAGCTAAACAGTTCTTCCACGTTTTCACCTATGTATATTCAAGTCAATCCGCGTTACACGGCTGAAAAGCGACCAGGTCTTGTCCAATCGCGCCGCTTGGGCCGCTTGGACTACTCCTGCAACTCAATGTCCAGGCACAGACCTTTCAATTCCTTGACCAGAACATGGAATGATTCTGGCAGGCCGGTCTCAAGGAAGTTATTTCCTTTGACAATCTTCTCGTACATCGTTGTCCGGCCTTCGACGTCGTCAGACTTGACCGTAAGAAACTCTTTCAAGGTATACGCCGCGCCATAGGCTTCCATGGCCCAGACCTCCATCTCGCCCAACCGTTGGCCGCCGAACTGGGCCTTGCCGCCGAGAGGCTGCTGCGTGACCAGGGAATACGGACCCGTGGAGCGGGCATGGATCTTGTTGTCGACCAGGTGATGCAGCTTGAGCATGTACATGGCGCCAACCGTGACCTGGTTGTCAAACGGCTCGCCGGTCAGACCGTCATGCAAGGTTGTCTGCCCGACCTCGTCAACGCCGGCGCTGACCAGAAGTTGGCGGATCTCCGACTCTGACGCCCCGTCGAACACTGGCGTGGCGACATGGAGACCATGGCTGTATTTGCTCATGAAGTCGAGCAACTCGTCATTGGAGAGCCCCTCGGTCAACTGCTCGTACTCGGCTGGCGAATAGAGCTGCCGCAACCGTTGCTTCAGTCGCTCGACTTCTTTTTGCCGGGCGAACGCCGACAGCTGTTCGCCCAGTCTTTTAGCGGCATATCCAAGGTGGCACTCGAGGACCTGGCCGACATTCATACGCGAAGGCACGCCGAGCGGGTTCAGCACAAGATCGACCGTTGTCCCGTCGGCGAAAAACGGCATATCCTCTTCGGGAAGCAGCCGGGACACGACGCCCTTGTTGCCGTGACGGCCGGCCATCTTATCGCCCACAGCCAGTTTGCGTTTGGTGGCGACATAGATTTTCACCATTTTGACCACGCCGGGCGGCAAATCGTCCCCCTTTTCCATCCGCTCGACAATGCCCTGATAGCGACTGCGGACAATGGCCGATTGACGGTTGTACCGGTTGAAAACCGCTTCGATTTCCTCCGTGTACTTGGCCCTTTCCGCAAAATCCAGGTCGCGCAGCTCGGCAAAGTTGACCTGCTCGAGAATCTTGGCGGTCAACTGCTTGCCTAACTTCAGGATCACCTTGCCTTTCCTGTCCTTGATATCGCTTTTGGCCGTTCGCCCTTCAAGCAGGTCGGCCAAGGCCTTGCGCACCCCTTTCTTCAGGCTCTTGAGTTCATCCTCCATGTCGCGGTTGAGGCGTTCGATCTCCATTTCCTCGATCATCAAGGTACGCTCGTCCTTGTCGACCCCCTTGCGGGAAAAGACTTTGGCATCGATCACCACCCCTTCTATGCCGGGTGGAACCCGCAGGGAAGAATCCTTGACATCCCCAGCTTTCTCGCCAAAGATCGCCCTGAGCAGCTTTTCTTCGGGCGAGAGCATGCTTTCGCCCTTGGGCGTGACCTTGCCGACCAGCATGTCGCCGGCACGAACTTCGGCGCCGATGCGGATGATGCCGGAATCATCCAGGTTACGCAGCCCCTCCTCGCCAACGTTCGGGATATCGCGCGTGATTTCTTCCTTGCCCAGTTTTGTATCCCTGGCCATGGTCTCGAAGATCTCGATGTGCACGGAAGTGAAGGTGTCTTCCTTGAGCAGGCGCTCGTTCACCAGAATCGAATCCTCGAAATTGTACCCGCGCCACGGCATGAAGGCGATGGTGACATTCTTGCCCAAGGCCAGCTCGCCGGCCTCGGTCGACGGCCCATCGGCCAGAACGGTCCCCTTGACGACACGATTACCCGGATACACCAGGGCCTTTTGATTAAAACAGGTATTTTGGTTCGATTTCTTGTATTTCGACAACCGGTAGACAGCAATGCCGGTCTCGAAGCCATCGATGCCTGGTTGATCATAGCGAACGACAATGCGGTTGGCGTCGGATTCCTCAACCACGCCGTCTCCACCGGCCAACAAACAGGCGCCGGAGTCGCGGGCCACGTATTTTTCCACTCCGGTGCCCACCAGCGGCGCCCCTGTCTTGAGCAGGGGTACGGCCTGCCGTTGCATGTTGGAACCCATAAGGGCTCGGTTGGCGTCGTCGTTCTCCAAAAAGGGAATAAGCGAAGCGGCAACCGAAACCATCTGGTTGGGCGCGATATCCATCATGGTCACATCATCGGCGGGCACCATGGCGACCTCGCTTTCATGCCGCGCAATCAGGTATTCATCGACCAAACGCTCATCGGCAAGCGGCACTTTGGCTGGGGCAATGACATGATCTTCTTCCTGCAGGGCAGAGAGATACTTGTACTCGCTGGACACAATCCGGTCCTTGACATAGCGATAGGGAGTCTCGATAAACCCGTACGGGTTGACCTTGGCGTAGGTCGCCAGGCTGACGATCAATCCGATGTTCGGTCCCTCAGGAGTTTCCACCGGACAAATTCGGCCATAGTGGGTGGGATGAACGTCGCGCACCTCAAAACCCGCCCGTTCGCGGGAAAGACCGCCGGGGCCGAGGGCGGAGAGCCGACGCTTATGGGTGACCTCGGAAAGCGGATTGGTCTGGTCCATGAACTGGGAAAGCTGGCTGGTGCCAAAAAATTCCTTGATCGCCGAGGTCACGGGCTTGGGATTGACCAGATCATGGGGCATCAGGGTTTCGATTTCCTGCAGGGTCATGCGCTCTTTGATCGCCCGCTCCATCCGGACCAAGCCCATGCGGAATTGATTTTCACACAACTCGCCGACTGTACGAACCCGGCGATTGCCCAGATGATCGATGTCATCGCCATCCTTCAGTTCGTCCTTGATCCGCACCAGGTATTTAACGCTCTTGACGATATCCTCCTGGGTCAGGGTGCGGACTTCAATGGGGGTGACGATCCCCAGCTTGGTGTTGATCTTGTAACGGCCCACTTCAGACAAATCATAGGTGGCCGCATTGAAGAAAAGATTGTCGAAAAAGGACTTGGCGACCTCGAGGGTCGGAGGACTTGACGGCCTCAAGCGCCGATAAATCTCCACCAGGGCCTCTCCGGTGTCTTTGATTTTGTCAAGCAGCAGTGTTTTCCGGAACGATTCGCTGAAATTGACCCCGTCAATAAACAACAACGAAAATGTATTGATTCCGGCATTGGCCAAGGTCTGCAGGACTGCGGGAGTGACCGTATCGTTGCATTTTACGAGGACCTCGCCGTTTTGTTCGTTGACGATATCATGCGCAAAAAACCGGCCATAAATCTCTTCGACCTCAATTTTCAACACCGAAACGCCCAACCCCTCGATTTTCTTTGCCAAAGTCTTCGTCACCTTTTTGCCTTTCTTGGCAATGACGGAACCATCGGCCGGGCTGATGATGTCGGTATTCAGGCGCTGGTTGGCAAATGTGATGGCATTGAAGGCAATAGAGTACCCCTCGTCGTCACGATGAATGGTGTCGGAGTGATAAAACTCATTGAGCAACTCCTCTTCGTTGTATCCCAGCGCTTTCAACAGAACGCTCACCGGCAGTTTGCGCCTGCGATCAATGCGTACGTAGAGGATGTCTTTGATATCAAACTCAAAATCAAGCCAGGAGCCACGAACGGGAATAATGCGGGCAGAATACAATCGCTTGCCGGAGGCATGTGACTTGCCGTGGTCGTGGGTGTAGAACAAACCTGGAGAACGCTGCAGCTGATTGACGATCACCCGCTCAGTGCCATTGACCACAAACACTCCATCTTGCGTCATCAAGGGCAGG
>WRFD01000090.1 GCA_009778955.1 Desulfobulbus sp. | reverse complement strand
GAGGCATTGCGCTGCCCCCGGCAGGCCGTGCTGGTGGTCCGGCATCCCCTGCCGGACTGGGCGCCGCTGCTGCATCGGGCCGTGGCCCTGGTGGCCGAGACCGGCTGCGAAGCCTGCCATCTGGCCACCCTGGCCCGCGAACTCAGCCTGCCCTCTCTGTTGGCCGTGGATCGGGCCACCGAACTACTGGCCAACGGCGCCTTGGTCACCGTCGATGCGACCGGACGGGCCATCTACCCGGGCCGGATAGAAGCCCTGCTGCGCCAGGCGGCTGACCACCCCGATCCCATGGATGGCAGCCCGGTCCAGCGTATCCTTGCCGAGGCCCTGGCCTTGATCAGCCCCCTCAATCCTCTTGGTCCCGGCTCACCGGACTTCCGGGCCGCCCGCTGTCAGACCCTGCACGATATCATTCGGTTTTGCCATGAACGAGCAGTAGCCGGGATGTTCGAATTGGGCTTGCGCTCTTGCCATGGCAATAGGGCTGCCAAGCGGCTGCGCGGCGCCCTTCCGACCCAATGGTGGGTGGTCGATCTGGGCGGGACCTTTGTTCCCGGCTATGATCACAGCCGTCCGGACATCGAGATTACCGACATCGCCAGCCCTCCGTTGCATGCCCTCTGGACGGGCATGCATCACCTGCCGCGGCAGGGAGCGCCTACGCCCACCTCCAGGCTGCTGGCAGCAGCGGCCGCACGCATCCGGACAGTTGCCCGAAACAGCCTCAATCCGGTCCGGGCCTTTCTCATCCGGGAGAAGAATTATTTCCTTCTTTCGCAAAAATATTGTACTCTCAACATGCATCTTGGCAGCCACCTTGCCATGGTCGAGACCATGCTTGACGACCGAAGCGGCGACAGCTCCATCACCTTCCGCTACATGGGTGGTTTCCGGCAAATCCGGCGGGTCGAAATGCTGGCCGAGATCCTGGACCATTTCGGCTACCGGATCGACCGGACCGGCGGGGCCCTCACCGCTTGGGCGGATCAGGAGCCCGGCCCGGTTCTTTTTGATCGGCTCAAGGCCTTGGGCCATCTCGTCATCCGCATCCGAGAGCTGGACGCGGAGATGGCCGACCCCAAAGCCGTTCGGTTGCACCGCGACAAACTCATTTTCGCTATCAAGGAAATGCTGCACCATGAGTGACCAGACCGTCCAACTTGAAGCGGCGCTCAAAATTCACCTGCTGCTGGTGGACGACGACCTTGAATTCAAGGAGGGCATCCAAAGGCATCTGAGGCGGATCGGCATCCGCCTCAGCGTATCGGCGTGCTGTCTCGACGCGCTGGACCTTCTGGAAGCCCAGAACGCCGACGTGGTGATCATGGACATGAACATGCCCGGAATGGACGGCATCCAGTGCCTCCGCAAGGTCAAGGAACGTTGGCCCTTGATCGAAGTGATCATCCTGACCGGCCACGCCTCGGTCAAGTCGGGGATCGAGGGCATGGAAAGCGGCGCCTTCGATTACTGCCTCAAGCCCATTGATGTCCGGGAGCTGGTCGACAAGATCGAACTGGCCGCCCAGAAAGCCCTGATCAACCAGGAGGACGCCCTCTTGGACCTCCCGGCGTCGGGCACTGCCCTTCAGCCCAAGCCAGCCCCATAAAAAGCCTTTGCGCCCGTTTCGTCGCCTGCTGGCCGGCTGCGCTAGCGCTGACAAGGACTTCGATCTCCCTGGGGAGCCTCAGCTCCTACTCCACCTTATCACCATAGCGGCCTGGGTGACCCAACCGGCGTTCAGCTTGATGGGATTGTTGAGGAAACGATACCTGATCAAATATCCCGAAAAAAAAGAAGGCTTGTTCAGCCTTCCTTTTTCTATTGATAACTAAAACTTGCGGGGTTGATCAGAAGTAGACCTCAAAGGTCATGTAGACCTGATCAGCTCTTTCAACTGGATCCTGGCCCATCATCCGGAGCAGGGCCTGCTCGCTGCCCAGGTCGAGGGGACGCATGTTCCAGTCGAAATACCCGGAATATTCGTAGTCGTAATGTTGCCAACCCAGGCGGACAAAGGTCTTGTCGTATTTCGAGATCGCCTCGCCGGTGGGCAAATCGTAGATCAGGCAGAGTTCGTAGACATTGCCCCGGGTCGCCAGTTTCGACATGTAGATGTCGTCGTGGTCCGGCGAAAAGGAAACCCAGTATTGGGAGCCGTGATTATACTCGGCGCCAAGCTTCAGACCGCACCGGTCGAGATCGTAGCGGATTCCGGCGTAGATCGAATAACCGTTTTCCGTATCGGTGTTTGGTATAATCTCCCCGGTCATCCCCATGCTGTTGAACATGCCGTTCTCGTTGGGATCGGTCCGGCTCCAGCCTCCAGCGATGAAACAGTTCAGATCCTTGTACTTATCCACGTAGACGGCGCTGGTGTGGTAGATGTTGCCGAGATTTTTTCTAGGCCCATAGCCGCCTTGTTCCATCGGAAAGCCTGCGCCGTAATTGACGAAATCGCTCTTGAACTCGGGATAGTTGAACAAATTGAAGGCGCCAAAGACCTGAATTTTGTGAAAACGCGGTCCCTTCTGGAACACATCCCAGTTGAATCCGGCGAAATCCGTGTCGCTGTTCCAGATCTGGGTGGCCTCGGTTTGGAGACCGTTTTCAAAGCCTCGACCGTAGCAGAAGCGAATCCGGCCTGTGCCTAGGGCCTCGTTCCCCCAGTCTTAGCCGTAATCCCAGGGCGAGTCCGTCAAAGGGATAATCCATGTACGCCGCCGGGGTCGCCATCCGCTCTTCGTTGTTCATGCGGAGCTGGGCGGGCGGGCCATCGGAAGTGGGACGCCGGCCAATGGAAAACCAGATGGACAGGCCGCCGATATTGTTCCAGTTGACAAAGGCCCGATCGACGTACAGGGCGCTGTCGACGGGGGTGCGGGTGTTGTTGCCGTCAAACATGGGGAAGTCGCCGCCCAAGCCACCTGGGGTCGATTCCATGCCCCAGGCCTTATACATGGCGAACCGGCGCCCTTGAATTCAACATCCTCGGTCGCCTTGGCCCGCATGTTGAGCCCTGAGCCGGTTGGTGAGGATGGTCTCGTTCTGTTTGCCCACCTGGGCCTTCAACGCCTCCAGTTGCCGCGATAGCTCATCGATCTTGCGTTCCAGCTCCGCCTGGCTGGCGCCAGCCTGGGCAACGGGTCGGCAGGTCGACGAGCCCGGCACTGCTGAGCAAGGCAATTGTTTTCACCATATTTCCTCCCTGAATCGTTCTGAGCAAATGCCGGTAACAAGATGCAGCAATGATCAAAATTCATGCCAGGAAAAATCTATTTCTTGTTTAGCCGTATGGTTAATTGGTGAATTACTTGTCAAACACCTTTTCCTTGCTTATTCTTTTTTCTAGGGCTGAGAAAATGACACCACAGAGCATTGAAATGACGGCCGAATGTTTCCGTGCGCTCGGGGAACCGATGCGCCTGCGCATCCTCATAGAGTTGCGCGAGGGCGAGCGCAATGTGACCGCACTGGCAGACATACTGGCCACTAGTCAGGCTAACATATCGAAACATCTCCACATATTGACATCCTGCGGATTTCTGAAGCGCAGGAAAGACGGGTTGAACGCGCTCTATTCGATCGCCGACATGAGCATTTTCACTCTCTGTGAAACCGTTCAGGGCAGCATCAGGAGAGGCCTGGACACCCGTGCGCGTCTGATGTCGTGAGCAGTTGTCGGTCTGAGGCAGTCTGGAGAGGTGGTCACCATGCTGGGAGCCTGGTCGACCCGGAAGAGACTCTGTTGCACTGAGCGGGCAGGCAACCTGGCGCCAGCCCATCCCCAGACGGTGCTCCCCGCCCCACCGTTGCCCAAGCCCTCCCCCCCCAAAAAAAAATCCCCGCGGTCCTGACGGGCCAGAGGGATTTTTTTATTCCGGTCGAAACCGGAAGGTCGCGACAAGGCGTTTATCAAATGATCGGCTTCATCGCGCCCATGTGGGAGCGCAGCTCCTCGCCCACCTGCTCGACCAGGGTGTAACGGATGGCGCCATTGACCGCGATCAGCTCAATATTGTCCACCGAGTTGTCCCACGCGTCCAGCCCCTTGCCGATGACGTCGACATCGACGGACTTCATGAAATCGGCCAGCAGCGGCACCGCCTTATGGGCAAACAGGTAGCAGCCGTATTCGGCGGTGTCGGAGATGACCACGTTCATCTCGTAGAGCTTCTTGCGGGCAATCAGATTGGCGATCAGCGGCACCTCGTGCAGGCTCTCGTAGTAGGCCGATTCCTCCTTGATGCCGGAGGCCACCATGGTGTCGAAGGCCAGTTCCACGCCCGCCTTGATCATGGCCACCATGAGGATGCCCTTGTCGAAATACTCCTGCTCGCTGATCCCGACATCGGCGGCGGCAGTCTTCTCGAAGGCGGTTTCCGCGGTCTTGGCGCGCCAGCCGAGCAGTTTCGCGTCGCCGCTGGCCCAGTCCTTCATCATGGTCTTGGAGAACGAGCCCGACATGATGTCATCCATGTGCTTCTCGAACAACGGGGTCAGGATCTCCTTGATTTCCTCGGAGAGCACGTAAGCGCGGATCTTGGCAGGGTTGGAGAGCCGGTCCATCATGTTGGTGATGCCGCCGTGCTTGAGCGCCTCAGTAACGGTTTCCCAGCCATACTGGATCAGCTTGGCGGCGTAGCCGGGGTCAATCCCCTTCCTGATCATCTTGTTGAAGCAGAGCAGGCTTCCGGCCTGGAGCATGCCGCAGAGGATGGTCTGCTCGCCCATCAGGTCGCTCTTGACCTCGGCGACAAAAGACGACTCCAGCACGCCGGCCCGATGGCCGCCGGTCCCGGCGGCGTAGGCCTTGGCGATATCCCAGCCTTCGTCCTTGGGATCGTTTTCGCGATGGACCGCGATCAGGGTGGGCACGCCGAAACCGCGCTTATATTCCTCGCGCACTTCGGTTCCGGGCGATTTCGGCGCCACCATGATGACAGTCAAATCCTCGCGGATCCGCATCCCCTCCTCGACAATGTTGAAACCGTGAGAATAGGAAAGGCAGGCTCCCTGCTTCATCAATGGCATGACTGCGGTGACGACCTTGGTGTGCTGTTTGTCCGGGGTCAGGTTGATCACCAGGTCGGCGGTGGGGATCATCTTCTGGTAGTTGCCGACGGTAAAGCCGTTGCTGGTGGCGTTTTTCCAGCTCTGGCGCTTCTCGGCGATGGCGGAGTCGCGCAGGGCGTAGGAGACGTCCAGGCCGGAGTCGCGCAGGTTGAGCCCCTGATGCAGCCCCTGGGCGCCACAGCCGACGATGACGATCTTCTTGCCCTTGAGCTTGTCGACCCCATCGGCAAATTCAGCTGCGTCCATGAAGCGGCATTTGCCCAGTTCCTCCAGTTGCAGACGCAACGGCAGGGTATTGAAGTAATTTTGTCCCATGATCATTCCTCTCTTGTTGGGGTGGTTGGACGAAAGATCGCCAGGTCGCGGGGCGCCGGGCAGTCGCAATCGTCCTGATGTCCCGGACAACGGCCTGCCACGGCGATCTCACCGCCAGCTCGAAGTTTCTTTCACCATAGCCGAAATTTTCATTGCGGGAAGTGATTTCTCCGCAATTCATTGTTGCAAAAAATGCAACACAACTCCACAATACATGCTGGTTTGCCTCATATCGCGAAACGCGTCTTCTTTCCGCACCACTTTATGGACATCCGCGCCCTCAAGATCTTCAGCCACCTGGCCGGAACCCTTCATTTCGGCCGGACCAGCCGCGCCTGTCACCTCACCCCCTCGGCCCTGACCCGCACCATCCAGCGGATCGAGGAGCAGGTGGGCGCGCCCCTTTTCCGACGCGACAACCGTACCGTGGCCCTCACTCCGGCAGGCGCCATGTTCAAGCGATATGCCGACGAGGCGGTGGAGCGCTGGCAGGCCCTGCAGCGGGAACTCGCCGGCGACGAGGTTCTGGGCGGCGAAATCTCGCTGTTCTGCTCGGTCACCGCCGCCATGTCCATTCTGCCGCCCATCCTCAAGGCCTTCCGCCTCCTGCATCCCGGGGTCCAGATCAAGCTCCAGACCGGCGACGCCGCCGAAGCCCTCGATCGGCTCGACAACCGCCAGGCAGAGGTGACCATCGCCGCCCTGCCCGAGCCATTGCCAGCCTCGGTCGTTTTCGTCGAACTGGCGCTTACCCCCCTGGTGTTCATCGCACCGACCGACGGCGCCGAGTTTCTGGAGCACGGCGCCAACCAGATCGACTGGGCGCGCATTCCGGTCATCCTGGCCGAACGTGGCCTGAGCCGGGAACGAATCGACCGCTGGTTTAAGGCCAACTCCATCCGGCCCAATATCTATGCCGAAGTGGCGGGCAACGAGGCCCTGCTGGCCATGGTCAGCCTGGGCTGCGGGGTCGGTGTGGTGCCGGAACTGGTGCTGGAGAAAAGCCCGCTGCGGGAACAGGTGCGCCTTTTTGAGGTCGAATCAAAGCTTGCGCCCTTCATCATCGGCGCCTGCACCTTGGAAAAGCATCTGCGCAACCCGGTGATCCAGGCCTTCTGGACCGCGATCACCCCGGCCGGGCAGCAGCGGCCACAATAAAAAAAACCGGTTCCGACGGACGCGGAACCGGGACGAAGAGGCATTGCGCGCAAACGGTCACTTTTCGACCGCAGGGACCAGCAGCACTGGCACCGGCGTATGCCGAGAAACGCGGCGGGCAGTGGTGCCCATGATAGCGTTGCCAAGAAAGGAGCGGGTCGATGTGCCCATGACAATCATGTCGACCTCGTATTTTTTCGCTGTTTCCAGGATTTCCTCGGCGGGATTGCCGGTGACGACCAGGGTTTCGGTCACCGGCGTCCGGTCGAGACCGAAGGCCGCTATCCCCTCCTGGCAGAAGGCTTCGACCCGTTGCTCCATGGTCGCCAGGATTTCCTCGGCCATCTCCTTGGTGATCCGGTCGGCAGCCACACCAGTAAGATAGTTGGCGATGATCGCCGTGCCGGCGCTGCCCAGCGGCTCGACCACATGCAGGACCAGCAGGCGGGCATTGTAGCGGTGGGCCTGGCTTACGGCCAGGTGGAAAATCGACTGGGTATTCTCGCCCAGGTCGGTGGCAAAGAGAATGGTCTGCATCTTGGGCGCGGGAATCATCTGCTCCTCCTTGGTGGAAGCCGGAACTTCCGGCGAGTTTGTTCACGACGGACAGGAAACACTGCCGCCATCCGCATAATTTATAATAACAGAATATTTACCACAGGCTGTCAAACCTTTTTCGCACGCTCCAGCGCGCTTTCCTCGACAGGTCCATTCTCGCCGTCCTTGATCCCGTCGATGATTTTCTTGCCGCCGGCGCTTATGGAATCCAGCACGTCCAGCAGCCGCCGTTTGGCCTTGTGAGTCCGCCGCAGTTCGGCGAGCAGAGCCTCCCACTCGGCCAGACGCTGCCTCTCCTTGAACACCTTGTACATCATCCGCAAAAAACCGCCGGCCTCGGCATAGGCTCTGGGCTTGACCTGGGCTATCAAGCCGTTGACCAGCCGCCGCCAGATGGCCAGCGCCACCTCGGGATGGGTTTTGGCCACAGCCCTGGCCACGGTTTCATCAACCCCAACGGTCCCGGACGACCCCTTTGCCATGGCCCGATACAGGGCCACGACATCGTCGAACCGCTTTTCGAAGATGGCGATGTCGATCAGCACCGGCCGGTCCGGGAAACGGTCGCGGGGGCCGCCCTTCACCTTTTCCTGAGGATAGCGCACCTCGGGCGCAGGCAAAGGCCAGGCGAGGGGCTCGCCTTTTTTGGCCGGGATGTCGGGCCGCCGCCCGCTTTCCAGATAGCTGAGCGCGCCGGCGCGGACCGACGGCCAACACGAAAGCCGTTCTGCTGCCCGACGCAACTCCTTGTAGTCTTCCAGCCAGGGGCGATAGAAAAACTCCTCGGCCCGGTGGGCGGCAATCAGCTCGTGCTGCTGCAGCGTCTCGGCAATCCGGCGCAGCCGCTCCTGCAACCCAGAGGCACTACCTGTCCGGCCCTGGGTGCTGCGGGCAAATCCGTGGATGCACCATTGCCGGGCCCGATCCAGATCGCCGGCCTCGACGAGCAAATCGGCCAACTGGACGTAATTACCCAACTGGTCAACGTTTTTCTCCAGCAACGGCACGATTTTCTCTGTCTGGCCGCTACGCCGGTAGGCGGTGACCAGCCGGTCCTGCAATCTGGCCTGGCGAGATGCGGCGGAAAAGGTCGCGGCCTGGGAACCCTTTTTCACCTTTTCCCCCCTTCCCGCCAAATCTTCCGCCACCTGTTGCCAGTCGTCGGGGCCGTAGCGTTCGTCGTCCAGCACTTTCTCGCCCGCCCGGAGCAGTCCATACTCGTCATCCAGCAGGCGGTCGATCACCCACAACAGTTGCGCCGTCTTTGACAGGGAGGAGGCGGGCAAGGCACGGAGCACGATGTCCAGACACCCGACGATGGCATCGCCAGTCTCGCCCTCGTCGTCTGATTGTTCGACCTGTTCGCTGCCCCGCTGCCAGAGTTCGTCACCCAACTCCAGCAAGGCGTCGGCATGACCGGCGGCCAGCAGGAGGGCGAACTGCTGGCGGACATGGGAATAATCGGGAATGTCGCTCTCGTCGCTCCAGGGGTTCGACCAGGCCGGTTCCTCGGTCAGGTTGCCGATCTCCCGCCGCAGGGCCCGCAGCAGCGGCTCGATCCTGCCGCTCCGCAGTTGCTCGGCTTCCAGCAGGGTGCGTTCCACCACCGGAAAATTGGCGGCCAGGCGGGCCACCATCTCCACCAGTTCCTCCCGGCTTTTGTCCATCAGCAGCTTGCGCACCTTGGAGTGTTCCAGCTTGTCGTCCTTTTCTCCGGCATCAGACCACAGGCTTCCCGGCTCGCCGCCTTCCTCCCAAGGCGGTTCGTCCTCCTGGCCGCTGAACAGCACCGGATACAGATCGTCGTCCTCGCTCAGCAGAGGGATGTCCCGTTTGCTCTTGACCTGGCGGACCGCCGCCAGAATCACCGCCACCGCGTGCTTGCACGGGCCGCCGCCATAGGGACAGGTGCAGAACCATTCATGTTCTCCCTCTTCGTTGAGATGCACCAGAGTGGCGTAATCTTCGGTCCCCCAGACCCAGGCGGCCAACTTGCCCTTGGCAGTGCGGTGCAGTCCGTTCACCCGGTCGATGCAGGCCTTGCCTCTGGCCCGGATCTTCTCACCGGCCCAGAGATCCAGGTCGTCGTAGGTCAACTCGCTCAACAAGGCGTCAAGTGTCTTCATTGCTCCCCCCTTGATGTCGTTTTCCTTGTCTCTAGCGTCCTGTTTGGTTAGTGTGGTCCTTTAATTTTGAGACCTTTCCGACTTTTTCAAGTATCACGGTTGCGCTTTTTGTCCAGATGAATGGCTTGGCGGAACTTTTGTTGTGTTGCTTGACAAAGCGGTGAGCCGCATCCCTGAGATCTTTAACGCTTGTGCACCCCCCCGGCGAATGGCTCTGCGCTCCAGTTGGCCAAACCAGCTTTCGACCGCATTCAGCCAGTATGCGCTGGTTGGCGCGTAAAGCGAAAGGTAAAACGAGGGTAGGTCTCAATATAGGGACCAAATCCACACAAAAATGAAAAATCATAGCAAAACAGCAAGTTGACAAGAGTTGGCGGTGACCGCAAGCAACTAGACCTTTTCGGTCGCTCGCCATGCTGCTTCTCATAAAAACAAAGAGATACATGCCGTTCAGCGCAGATTGCTCCATTGGGCGGCATTGCCATCGCTTTGTTTGTGGCCCAGAGTTCCAGATAAATTCCACACCAAATGACGAGGAGCCGAAAATCCTTGGCCAGATGTCGTTTGCTTGTTCGCCCGAGGACTTGTCCGGTCAAAACGTCAAAGGCGGCGTATAATTTGGCGGCGCCGTTGCGCTTGTTATCGTGCGTTCGACCTTCAATCT
>WRFD01000089.1 GCA_009778955.1 Desulfobulbus sp. | reverse complement strand
GACGCGCTGACCAATCATGCGCAGGCGCTTGCCGAGCAGAACAAGATTGCCGAGGCCCTCGTCCTCTACCGGCAGGCCTTGAAATTTGCAACCGATCTCAGTCTGGGCAACCAGCAGGCATCGATCAGCGAGACCATTCAGTCCTTGGAATTACGGCACACTCTCGCTGCGGCCGAGAGGGCCGAACAGAACAAAAATTGGGACGAGGCGGCCGAATCCTACCGCAAGGCATTGAGTCTCTCCGACAAGATGATGAATCTGGGTGCGACCAGCGACATCACCAACCGGATGGCAGCCGCCATCTTCCGCCAAGAGCTTGATCAAGCCAAAAAGGCGTCTGCGCAATTACAGTGGAGAGAAACCATCAAGTACCTCGAACAGGCGCAGCAAGCCCTTGACGCCAATCCCAACGCGGTGAGCGAAAGCGAGCGACAGGAACACTACCAGATGTTGGTCCGTTCACGTCTCTATTTCATGTTGGCTACCGCGCGGGAAGCGTATCAGCAGAAAAGATGGGCGCAGGCCATAGAGAATTACCAAAATGCCTTGGAATTATTGAACCGCGAGTCCGAGAGCATAGGAAACCTTCAGGGAGAGCCTCCGGACAAGATTGAAATGACGCTGTTGATGGTCAGGATCGCGCAGATTCAGGACCAGATTCTCGAGGGTGAAAGAAGGAAGGAAAGCCCGGTTGTGATTCTCTCCCGTTACCGGGAGATTCTCAGACTGATCAAGGAAAGCGCCCACCAGTCCGACCCCGCAGTCAGGAATGTCGCCCAGAAAGCCACTGAGAAAATCGAGAAACAACAGGATGTGCTCCTCCAATACGAGAAAGCTGCTTGGCTGGAGGAAAACTTTGAAGATATCTTTCGAGCCAACTACCCAACCTTCAAGGGCTCCAAGCTTTCGCAACCCAAGGCCGTGTTCTCCCAAAAAATTGGGTCGCGGCTGGTCTTTACCCTGACTTGCATGGAGCGAAGCCCGGGAAGTTCATCAAAATTGGAATTGAATTACCAATTCGACACCTCCAGCGGCAGATGGTCGGTCTACCACGACTGATCCGGCCGCGCTTAATCCTAGATCAAAAACCTGAACTCTCCCTTGCCCAGCAAGTCATGGAGGTGGAGTATGCCCTCCATCTGCCCCCCTTCATTGACCACCGCGAGCACCGTTATCTCGTGCCGCTGCATGATGCTCAAGGCATCGGCGGCCATCAGGGAACTGGGAATGGCCACAGGATTAGCCTTCATTCCTTCCAGCAACGGTATCTCCCGGATGTTTTTACCGGATGACAGCATCCGGCGAATGTCGCCATCGGTTATGATGCCAAGGAGCTTTTTGCGGGCATCGCAGATGAATACCGCCCCCAAATTCTTCTGATTCAGCTCAGCGACAGCGTCCACCAACGAGAATGTGCTGTCGACGCTCGGCACATCTTCGCCGGTCAGCATCACCTCGCGAACAGCGACCTTCAGGCGCTCACCCAGGCTCCCTCCGGGATGATTTCGCCTGAAATCCTCAGCCCGGAACTGTTTTTTGTCCAATAAGGCCAGGGCCAGGGCATCCCCCAAAGCCAGCGTGGCCGTCGTCGATGTTGTGGGAGCAAGCCCAAGTGGACACGCCTCGCGGGGAACCGCGACATTCAACGTCACCACTGCATGCTGCGCCAGGTTCGATTGCGGTCGCCCGCACAAGGCGATGATCGGAATGTTCCGCTCCATCAAGCTGCTGAGCAACCCGTTCAATTCGGAGGTTTCTCCCGAATAGGAGATGGCCAGCACCACGTCGGTCGAAGTGACCATGCCAAGGTCGCCGTGCAGGGCTTCCACGGGATGCAGAAAGACCGAGGGCGTGCCGGTGGAATTCAATGTTGCCGAAATCTTTTGTCCAACCAGTCCCGACTTGCCGATGCCCGTCACCACCAGCCGGCTCGGGCAGGCCATGATGAGATCAACAGCGGTCTCAAACTCCTTGCCGAGATTGTCGCGCACCGCGAGAATGCCCTCGGATTCTATCGACAACACTTCTTTTGCCAGCTTGATGCTCACACGGCCTCCTCCAGATCAACAACCCATCGCCCCTTGCTCTGCCCGGTCAGCATCGCTTCAATGGCGGCCCCAAGTTCGCCGAGCCGCACCACGCGGCATATCGACGCCAAATCAAGTTTCCACTCGCCTGCCAGTTTATTCCAAACCTCCAGCCGCTTGACCATGGGACAGTTGGCCGAATAGACCCCGATGAGATGGGCGCCTCGCAGGATAAACGGATAGACCGTCAAGGGCAGATCTCCGGAAGAGGCATTGCCGCAGCAGGTGACCACGCCATCGAAGTCGGCTCATTTCACCGCCACTGACAGCGCCTTGCCGCCCAAGATGTCGATCGCGCTAGCCCAGCGCGCCGGCAACAGCTGTTTTTCGCTGTCAGCCAAAAATTCCTGCCGATCCATGACCTCTGCCGCGCCAAGGGAAATCAGTGCGGCATGCTCGGCTTTCTTACCAGTGACCGCGATCGCTGGCAGCCCAGTTTGTGCAAGAGTATAAGCCGCCCGTTGCCCCGGTCGCCAGGATGGGTCCCTTGCCCGGAGGGGTATAATGACGTGTTGCGCAAGCTGCAACAGGCATAGGCCGGCGGTAAAGCCTGCCGTAACGAGCCGCATGCTTTCCAAGAGCGACAATCCTTAAGGCTTGCGGACGACCCAGGCGGCCGGCACTCTGATATATTGCCCGAAACCACCGGCCGTGTTCATTCCCAAATCGTAACCCGTGCACAGCGCCTCATCGTTAACTCGCCATGCGGGGTTTGTCGAGTCAACGACGCAGCCAGCGACATCGATGCCAGGCGTATGCGGATAATCCTTGGTCACGCCGGGGTTGCCGCTGGCAGAAAGGGCATCCTTATAATTCAGTGATGAATACTTCACCCGGATAAGAACATCGCCAGGGGGCATATCAACCGTTGATTTCCCGGTGATTTTCTGTCGAAAAACATGGTCGCCATCCTCGTAGGCAACCAATGCGTTAAACGCTCTCTCTTTCATGGCAGGAGAATATGTCGCTGAGGCTTTTTTGCCGTGTGTCGCCAGGAGGTGAAATCGATTTGAAAAACGCTCGTTGTTTTGGGTTACGGTCGGTGAAAATTCAACCGGGACTCAGGCGAAGCTGCCCGCCAATCACCTGGTGCTCGACCCCGTTTTCCTCGCAAATCCGATAAGCGCCTTGTTCGGTAACCCCCTGTCCTATACCTGTCAGGCTTTGACTGTCACGCAGATAGACAACTGGGCGTCCCCAAAGCAAATCGGCTTGCTGCCACTCGGCCAACACAGCGATACGGTCATGCTTCAACCGGGCAACCTGATCAATAATGGCGCGGGTTAGATTGGCCAGCAGTTCTTCCAAGTCGATCTGGGTGTGGAGATGTTCAGAGAGCGTGGTGATCAGCGACTGAACTTCATCGGCAAAATCACGTACCTTGTTGTTGACATTCATGCCAACGCCGATGATGACGGTCGCTGTCAAGCGGCCATCAGGGCCTGGTTTGAGAACATTTTCACAAAGAATCCCAGCGACCTTTCCACCGGCAAGATAGATGTCGTTGGGCCATTTGATGTGCGGGGACAAGGCGAACTGTTCCTTGAGCACCCGCAGGCAGGCAAGCCCTGTGGCCAAAGTGATCAAGGGCAGTTGTTCAAGGGGGAGATCCGGCTCAAGCACTAGGGAAAAATACAAGCCCCCTTTGGGCGATTCAAAAACACGCCCATATTGCCCTTTGCCCGCCGATTGCCTGACGGCGCGGACAAGAGTTCCACTCGGCGTTCCTTCCGCGATCAAGTCTTTGGCGACTCGATTGGTGGAATCAATATGGTCATATTGCAGAATCATGCGTCTGACCGACTGGATGCAGAAACAACAAGGGGAGGCGAAAAAAGAAAAGCAGAGATCCTGGTGAGGATCCCTGCCTGCTTACCCCATGACCTGCGAGGAGTTTTTATTTCTCTTCGTTCTGAATGCGGTCAGGACGAGCATACATGGTGGTCGAACCCGACGACCAGAACATCAGCTCACCTTCGGTGACCAATGCATTGGCGATTTTTTTGATGTCCCGTGGTTTGGAATCCGGATCACATTCATAGAAATCTTTGATATAAAGCTGCGGTTTCGGTGCTTTTTTGGCTTTTTCTATAATGGCTTTTTTCAGTTCTTCTACGCTCAGTGCCATAGTGCGCTCCTCGTGGTGTGTGAAAACACAAAAATGATCGGCTCTGCGCGAGACAGAGCCGATCATCGGTTGTTTGCTGTTACTTGGTGTACGCAGCAGTATGACTTGTGAACTTGAATTGCGTGGTGGTCCGCCAGGTATCGTACGCCAACCGATAGTCATCGATGGATTTTTCCGTAAACGGCAGTCCGGTCTTCTCAAAGAACTTCTCCCAACCAATCCGCTCGGCCCACTCGCCAAGGCGCTCATATTTCTTCGCATCCTTGGCATAGGCCACCAGGATCTGGCGAACACAATCGACGGTCTCAGGCCAGCGCGGGGTGGTGTTCGGCAGGAACGGCACAACCAGCTTGGAAAACTTCGGCGCCGATTTGGAGTTGGAAACCTTACCGCCCACCAGGATGGCGATACCGTCACCTTCCGGATCCGCCAGAGGCATGGCCGGGCACATGGTATAGCAGTTACCGCAGAACATACAACGCTCTGCGTTAACTTTGACCGACTTCACGTCCTCGCCGGCGGAGTTGGTCGCCTTGGCAGGCTTGACCGCGCCCAGCGGACAGGAGGCGATGGCCAGTGGGATTTCGCAAACACCGGTAATACGATCGTTGTCGATCATCGGCGGCTTGCGATGGATACCGAGGATAGCGATATCGGAGGCATGAACGGCGCCGCACATGTTCAGGCAGCAGGCCAGAGCGATGCGGACCTGAGCCGGCAGCTTCATCGAACCGAAATACTCGAACAGATCATCCATTACCGCCTTGACCGGGCCGGAGGCATCGGTTGCGGGCGTATGGCAGTGAATCCAACCCTGGGTATGGACGATGTTGGTCACGCAGGCGCCGGTGCCGCCGATCGGCAGGATGTCTTTACAGCCCTGCAGGCCAGCCTTGAGCGCCTCAAGTTTCTCCTTGCTGTCGACCATGAACTCGACGTTGTTCCGGGTGGTGAAACGAAGGTAGCCGCCGCAATATTTGTCAGCGATGTCGCAGTACACCCGTATGCGGTTGACGGTCAGCAGGCGGGCGGAGCCGCACCGGACAGTATACACTTTGGCGCCGGACTCGGCAACATGCACCAGAATGCCGGGCTCAAGGATCTCGTGATAAAGCCATTTTCCTTTATTCTCTTTGATGACTGGCGGCAGAAAATCTCCATAGTACCGCGGCCCCAAGTCGGTAATCCGACCTTCCATAGGATTCTTCGGATCGTAACCCATTATATTATCTCCTTATAAGTAGTTCCGTTAGGTTCTATCGATGACGATTATCAGGCGGCGTGACGTCTTCTGAACTCAGCAACGTCACGTTCCCAGCCGCCAGGCACCTCTTCTTCTCTCCAGAAGACGTACGGGTTGGAGCGCGGCTCTTTGACATGCTGCGGCATGGGCTCGACTTCCATGACACTGAGGAAGGTCGGCAGACCGATACGCTGCATGGTCTCACCCACACGCTCACGGTTCTTGCCAACTTCCATCCACCAATCCCAAACCTTCTCGATCAGATCAACGATGTCCTGGAAATCATCTTCGGCATTGATTTCGACGAACGGAACGACCAAGGTGGCGAACTGGGCGCCATCAAGGATCGGGGCCTTGGCGCCGATGCAGATGGAAGCGCCTTGCTGCGCTCCAGGACGAAGGGCGCGCGGCATGACATGATGCAGTGCATGCAGCGGGTGCATTCGGAATCGTCGATCTTCAGCTCATTGCCTTCCATCCACATACAGTTGGTGGGGCACAGCTTGATGACTTCTTTCTGAATATCGAATTTACCCCAGTCACGGCCCTTGTAGGCGCCAGCGTTGGCCGGGTATTCCGGATCGTTGGCAATGTATTTCTGGACAGCGGCCTGATCGATGCGGATGTTGTCCTTCCAGGTGCCGATAACGGCAAAGTCGGAACGGGCGATAGCGGCAACGCAGTCGTTGGGACAACCGGAGAATTTGAACTTAAACTTGTAGGGGAATGCCGGGCGATGGATCTCGTCCTGATAGCGCTGGGTCAGGCTGTTGCAGAGTTCCTGTGCATCGTAGCAGGCCCACTCACAGCGTGAATTGCCCAAACAACACGAGGGGGTCCGCAGGTTGGAACCGGAACCGCCAAGGTCTTGCTTCAGGTCATGGGTCAGATCCCAGAACAGGGGTTCGAGGTTCTCGGTCCGGGTTCCGAGGAAGATCATGTCACCGGTGGAGCCGTGCATATTGGTGACGCCGGAACCGTATTTTTCCCACAGATCCATCAGGGCGCGCAAGTTCTCGGTGCTGTAGTAGAGGCCCGAGGGCTGGGCAATACGAACGGTGTGAAAATGCTCTACGCCGGGGAACCGGGTAGGAACGTCAGAATAGCGACCGACGATGCCGCCGCCATATCCGAAAACACCAACGATGCCGCCGTGCTTCCAATGGGTGATCCGGTCCTTGTATGAAAGCTCAAGTTGTCCAAGGATGTCCCAGCATTCAGGCTTGGTTGCCGCCTGCTGCTTGAGGTCGGTGACGAAACTTGGCCATGGACCTTTTTCCAGTTCGTCCAATAGAGGCGTTGCATGCTTTGCCATCAGTGTTCCTCCTAGAGATTATGTGGTTAAAAAAAACTGTCAATTCAGTTAGCCAGAACAAAAAAGCCCGTCAATACAGGCAAGAACGCACATTACTATATTGAATACTCATTCAAAGGGCGAGCATAAACGCCTGGTCCCCCTTTGTCAACAAAAAATCTAACCCACTGTCGCACCATGCAAAACAGAGAGGACAGGGCCATTCGTTCACCCGATTCTCGCTTGTTTCAGCATGCTTTCCTCGAGGGGATTGACCTCCTCTGGCGCTGTCCTGCCTGCGATGAGGTCCAGCAGACGGGTCGCCAAAATCTTGCCCAGCTGCACCCCTTCCTGATCGAACGAATTTATGTTCCAGCAGAAGCCCTGAAACGCAATCCGGTGCTCGTAAATCGCCAGCAGGGCGCCCATGGCATAGGGCGTCAGCCGGTCGGCGATCAACACCGAGTTGGGCCGGTTCCCGGAAAAGCGCCGGGCCGGATTGTCGATCTGCCTGCCCAGGGCCAGCGCCAGGGACTGGGCCAGCATATTGGCGATCAACTTCTGCTGCGAGCCGGTCCCTTCCACGTTTAAGTCGAGGCCGTACTGGCTTTGGCGAAAACCGATGAACTCGGCGGGAACAACCTCGGTCCCCTGGTGGATCAATTGATAGAAGGCATGCTGGCCGTTGGTCCCCGGTTCTCCCCAAACCACGGGCCCGGTTTGCCAGCCGACAGCCTTGCCTTGCCGAGTGACCGACTTGCCGTTACTTTCCATGTCGCATTGTTGCAGATGGGCGGGGAACCGGGACAAGGCCTGGCTGTACGGCAGCACCGCCACCGTGGCATGCGCAAGGAAGTTGTGATTCCAGATGCCCAGCAGAGCCAGGAGCAGGGGCAGGTTGACCCGGATGTCCGGCTCCATCGCGCCCTGGTCGACCTCATGCGCGCCCCGCAGGATTTCCATGCTGGCCTCAAAGCCCAGCACAAAGCCCAAGGTGACGAGCCCTACCATGGAGGTCGCCGAATAACGGCCGCCGATGTAGTCCTCCATATAAAATGACCGCAGGTACTTGCTGGGGTCATCCATGGGGCCGCCCTCGCCGGTGACCGCCAGCACATGCCGAGCCGGGTCGAGTCCCTTCTGGGCGAGCCTGGCCCGGATCAACCGCTCGTTGGTCAAGGTCTCCAAGGTGGAGCCGCTCTTGGACACGACATTGAAAAGGGTGCGCGACAGATCGAGCCCAGACAGGACCTCGGCCACATCGTCGGGATCGACGTTGGCAATGAACCGGGCGGAGCGGCCGGGCAGCGCATACGCCTTCAGCGCCAGATAAAGAGCCCTCGGCCCCAGATCGGAACCGCCGATGCCCACCTGCACCATGGTGGTGAAGGGCTTGCCTTCCGCATTGGCGATGGCGCCGCCGGCCACTTCATCGAGAAAGGTCCGCAGCTTCTCCAGCTCCCGCCGTGCCTTGGCGCTGGCCTCCGCCGCCAGGGGAGGATCTGCGAACACGTCGCGGCAGGCCGTATGCAGCACCTGCCGATTCTCGCAGGCATAACCTTCGATACGGTTCAGCACTTCGCCCTGCCGCATCGCCGTGTAGGCGGCGATCAGCCCGGCCTCGTCGGCCAACTCCTGCAACGCATCCAGCACCTCGGGGGTGACCCGCTGGGTCGCGTAGAGCAGGTCGAAACCGCAAAACGACGTCTTCATCTCGCCAATCCGCTGGGCGGTCAGTCCGCTGGCTGCGGTCAGGTCATGGGCCGTGCGCGCCAGGGCCGTCAGTTTTTCTATAGCCGCGTGGACCGAAAAATCCTGGAATTGCATACATACCTCCTTGTCATGCGGTGGTCTGTCGGACCAGCTCCTTCATCTGAGAGATGACCGCCTGGTAGTCCTCCTGTCCGTAAATCGCGGAACCGGCAACAAATATGTTCGCTCCGGCCGCAGCCGCACGACCGATGATCGCCGGGCCGATGCCGCCGTCCAGCTCGATCCCGGCCCCTGGATTCACCTGATCGAGCATATGCCGCAACCTTCTGGTTTTCTCCAGCGAGGATTCGATGAACGACTGGCCGCCAAAACCGGGGTTCACGCTCATCAGCATCACCAGGTCGACCTCGGCCAGCACATATTCGAGCGTGGCAAGAGAGGTGGCCGGATTGAGCACGGCGCCCGCCTTCTTGCCCCGTTCCTTGATCGCGGCTAGGGTGCGGTGGAGATGGGTACAGGCTTCGACATGCACCGTCACCCAGTCGGCGCCGGCATCGATGAAATCGTGGATGTATCGATCAGGATCAGTGATCATGAGGTGCACGTCGACCGGCAGCCGGGTGACCGCCCGGACCGCTCGGACCACCAAGGGGCCAATGGTGATGTTGGGCACGAAATGGCCATCCATGACATCCACATGGATCACATCCGCCCCTGCCGCTTCCACTGCCCTGACTTCCGCGCCGAGCCGGGAAAAATCGGCAGAGAGGATAGAGGGCGCAATCATAGGCGACCGCATAGCTGCTCACTGAAATGAAGAAAATGGTTGGTTGGCAAGAGTGCCGACTTGATAAACAGGAGAATATACCAGATCATCCGGAAAAAAACCGGTTATTCGCGCCAGAAGAACTCGCGCGCGTCTCAATCGCGGCGGCAAAAGAGGCTGCAAATCGCCAGTGAATCGGTCATCCGCTTGGTGGTGGAAAAACCGTTGGCCGTATTTGGCTGATGCGCCGCTACACTCCATTTCTTGACAAATTCGGCAGCTTGGGTTGGGGAGAAGGCGCCCCCGCTTTTATATTCTCCTTGAAGAAGTTCTTCCTATAGTTTCTCGTTTATAGAGCCTTAAGGAAAATCAGTGTAACTTGCCTCAGCCAAAGATGCCAAATCATAATACTGCGTGCTGTTCATTCGACTTTCCTCCCAATTTTTTGACAGTTAGGCATCATTGCAAAAAACTCGTTATAATCAAGAGGCTTACCTCCAATATTTGTCCAAAATCTAACAAGATCCACTGTCCCTGCCTCCACAATAATAAATTTTAATAAAATAACATTGTTTGATATATCAACAATTAACCCGAACCTTGACCTAGATTTTGACGCAACTCAGCGACATGCAGTTTTTTTTCAACGACAGCCTGTACCTACTGGGTACAAGCGGGATTGATTCAGAGGAGCTGGAAGGCTTTCCTGCAGCGAGGCGGGCCGGGTGG
>WRFD01000088.1 GCA_009778955.1 Desulfobulbus sp. | reverse complement strand
GCGGCAACGCCAACATCAAGGAGAAACGTATTCGTCCTAACCCCAATACTGATGTCGGTGAACGAACAAACGGCGTGATGGAATACAGCCTCTACAGCATGAACTACTCAGAGTTTAGAAATAGTGCGGGTTGGGAAACATATCCAAGCAAGAAGGCCGCGCTCATGAAAGAACTCGGGTGGGCGAGAGAGGAAAAAATATCGGACCCCCCAAGCGGCTCACGGCGGTCTTGCCGCCGGCACTCTTGGAGACTCCGATATTTTTAATGAAAGCATAGGCGATGAACCCGGCAAGTCAACCTGTTTATCGCAAAGGTCACGGATATAAAGACCGGCAAGCGTCTGCCGGAATGCGAAGATATGTAAAAAAAGGCTCTGAAGATGTTGGAAGGTTTAGGAACTAATCCAACCACAGGAGCAGACAGTCCACTTTCCTCTGCTCTCTTCAGAGCCCTTTTGAAAGAATTGTAACCCCAACTTTGGGTAAAAATCAACCCATGCCGCACACCCGCAGAACACTGACGTTCGACCGCAACTGGGACATCACCCTTGATGGGGTCGGACGCATTGCCCTGACCGGCGATGACCTCGCCACCGCGCAGAACGTGGCCAACGAGGTCCGGCTGTTCACCGAAGACGCCTATTTTATCCAGGATCAGGGCATCCCCCCATTTCGCGGTCAAGCTGGGCGTCACCAACGCCGATCCCTCCGTATTTCGATCATTTATGCGTCAGGCTGCCCTGTGCGCCTGATGTGCGCAAGGTGCTGGCCATCGATATCCAGCTTTGACCCCGCAAGCAGGCGCTTGTCGGGCAGCATCAGCTTCAACTCGGTGGAGGGCGCTCAGCATGCCGTCGTCACAACTTACTTTTTATCCCGCTTTCGGGCTCAAGGCTCCAGTGACGGATGACATCCGAGACGCGGTCGCAGCAGATTGGGTGGCGGCCTTTCTTGATCCTGATCTGCCGCCGCTGAATACCGAGCCGACCACCCCGGCCGGCCAGTTGATCGACGCCGAGGCGGCAGAGATCGAGGCCAAGAATGCGGCCTTGATGTACCTGGCCAATCAGTTCAACCCTGGCGTAGCCTCCGGCCGCTGGCAGGATGCCCTAGGCTACATCTATTTTCTGCGGCGCAAGCTGGCCGAGCCCTCGGTGGCGACCTGCCAGCTGACCGGCTTGAACGGCGCCGTGATCCCCTACGGCGCACTGGTCAAGTCAATCGCCGGGGCTACACCCTGATCTGTAACCACTCGGTGACCATCGACTCCATCGGCAAGGCCGAGACGACCTTTCGTTGCTCGGAGGATGGTCCCATTGAGTTCGAGACGCGCCGCGTCAATCAGATCGTCGCCACCATTCCCGGTTGGGATCTGGCGAGCACGCCAAAACTCAACCTGTCTGTTATCCCACTCACCCCAGTCATCTATACTCTCTTGTTTCTTCCCATTATTCCACTCTCGCACATGCATACGAAAATTAAACAATGGTTAAGTAAACAGTATTGGTCCTAAACCCGTCAAAATCGGCCAACCCATGTCGCCCGCGCACCCGGACCACCATCTTCCTGTTGCCCCGTGGCGGGCCCTCGGGTAGTGTAGCGCATTCTTTCACAGGTTGCGCAGCCATGGTTCCCTTGCTCGATATCGATCAATTCTCTCTCGCCTTCCGCGACGCCGAAGGCCACCTGTCCCCGGTACTGGACCAAGTCGCCTTTTGCATCGCAGAAGGCGAAACTCACGCCCTGGTCGGCGAATCAGGCTCTGGCAAATCGATCACCGCACTGTCCATCCTCCGTTTACTGGAAGAGACCAACGACATCCAAACCAGCGGCGCCATCCACTTTGAAGGGCAAAACCTGGGCACGCTGGACAAACCATCGATCCGGGCCATTCGCGGCAACCGGATCGCCATGATCTTTCAGGAGCCGATGACCGCCCTTAACCCAGTCTACACCATCGGCGACCAGTTGACGGAACCGCTGGCGCTCCATCAGCGCATCGGCAAAAAGGAAGCCTTTGAGCGTGCCCTGCGCCTGCTCGCGCGTACCGGCATCGACAACCCGCACGCCCGGATCAACAGCTATCCACACCAGTTGTCCGGCGGCCAGCGCCAACGGGTGATCATTGCCATGGCCCTGGCCTGCCAGCCCCGGCTGCTCATCGCCGACGAGCCCACCACCGCCCTGGATGTCACCATCCAGAACCAGATCCTCGACCTCATCCAGGACATCCAACAGGAATACGGGATGTCGGTGCTGCTCATCACCCACGACCTGCCCATGGTGCGCAAAATTGCGGACACGGTTTCGATCATGCATGGCGGCCACATTGTCGAACAGGGTCCGGTGGCGGATCTGTTCGCCAACTCGCACGTAGCGTACACCCGCCGTCTGCTGGCTGCTGTGCCCGAAAGCGTGCAGCAGACCCGGTCGGGCGGCGACCGACTGATTGAGATGAACAACATCACCTGCGCCTTTGCCCTGAAAACAGGCTGGACCGACTGGCTGCGGCAAAGGCGACCGGTGTTCAAGGCCGTGGACGATGTCAGCCTGAGCCTGAACGCCGGCACCACCTTGGGCGTGGTGGGTGAATCGGGCTCAGGCAAGTCCACTCTGGCCCTCTGCCTGCTCGGACTCATCCGCTACGACGGCCAGGTTTTTTATGTTCCCGATCCCGGGGTCAACCTCTGCCTTTCGACCTTGAGCGGCAGCCAGTTCCGTCCATTGCGCAAGGAGTTGCAGATTGTGTTTCAGGACCCCTTCTCCTCCCTGTCGCCGCGCATGACCATCGAACAAATCATCGCCGAAGGGCTCGAGGTCCACGGCCTCGGCGGCGCCAAGGCGGAACGGCGGCTCTTGGTGGAGCAGGCCCTGCGTGACGTCGAACTCGACCCAGCCCTGGCTGGCCGGTTTCCGCATGAATTTTCCGGGGGCCAGCGCCAGCGCATCGCCATTGCCCGCGCCATCATCCTGCGGCCCAAGCTGCTCATCTTGGACGAACCTACCAGCGCTCTGGACATGACCATCCAGAAACAGGTGCTCGAACTGTTACAGCGCCTGCAAAACCGCTATCAACTGACCTACATCTTCATCACCCACGATCTGCGCACCGTGCGCTCACTGGCCGACCACCTGGCCGTGATGCAAGGGGGCCGCATCGTCGAAAGCGGCCCGGCTGCCGCCCTTTTCGCCAACCCGCAACAGGAATACACCCGGCGTCTTTTTGCAGCCGCCTTTCACCGAACATGAACTCTGGAGCATAACACCATGATTTACCGCGCTGTTCTTCATGTTGATCTTGACAAGATCAAGCCGATGGCCATTGCCCTGGCCAATGCCGGCAACCTGCTGCGCGCCATACCGGAGAAGCACTACGACCTGGTCATCCTGTTCAATGGCCCTGCGGTCACACTGTTGCAAGCCGAGCAGTGCGCGCCCTACCGCGAGGAGATCTGGCAACTGCAGCAGGCCAGGGTGTCCTTCAAGGTCTGCCGCAATGCCTTAAACCGCTTCAATGTCGAGCCGGAAAGCCTGATCGAGGGATGCGAAATTGTCCCGGCCGGAATTGTGACCCTGATCGAACTCCAGCGGGACGGCTACGCCTACATCAAGCCCTGAATTTGTTTTTTTTTTAATATGTTCCGGCTTGGCCACCGTCCTGAAACACGCTGCTGGACGCGCCCAAACGTCCTGTCTCCCACCAGCAACAATTCGACTTCTAGCCAGGCCGGTTGCAGATTGCCAAGGCAGCATGCACATGCTATGAACCTTGAGTTCATTTTTATCTTTTCCGGCATGTCTGCCGCCGGGAACAGACCACACCATCAACGCGCAGCAGCACTACCCGGAGGTCGCCATGATATCGGCACAGGAGCTCGACAAGGGGATGGTCATGCTCAAGATGATCTGGAGCGCCCTAGCAGGGTCGCTGATCTTGTACGTCATTGCCATTCCACTTCTTCTGCCCAACACGTCGTCCAATTTCGCGGTCGAGCTCTATAATGAGACGCGTATGATGCTGTACGCCGCCGCCGCCGTGACCCTGGCGGTCTCCTGGTTGGTCCGGCGGTGGCTGCTGGCGGCCAAAACGCCTCTGAAACCCTCCCGGTCACGGCAACACCCTGTCGTCCAGCGCTACACCACAGCCATGATCGTTGCCCTGTCCATAGCCGAAGCGATTGCCATTTATGGCCTCGTTCTTTTTCTGTTGGGCAAGAACCTGACCGATCTGCTGCTGCATTCAACCCTTGCCCTCGCGGCGATGGCCTGCTATTTTCCAAAAAAGACTGACTTGACCGATCTGGCGGAAAAACTTGATCGTCGCAGTTGATCGCGCTTCACCTGACCGTATACTATAGTCGCCCTTGAAAAACAATTTAATGATTTGAAATAACTTGATAAAATAAGCAAGATGCATCACTGTAATTTGCTGGATACAGCTGATTTAGCCTTCAATTTCTTGATTTTCGAAGCAACCAAAGAGACAGATAGCGAGTCCTCAGTTGGACATGTTCCGCAGCCGCTTGGCATATATTCTGGACCACGGTCACCCCTTGTACCGGCTGAGTGGATTGATTGGCTGCGAGGTGTTTGAGGGGGAATTGTTTTGGTAAACTGTATTCTGAGGAAGACCGTCCTTGCATCCCGGTCCGCTTGATGGTGTGCCTGACGTATCTGAGCCACGCCTTCAACACCTCGGATGAGCAGACAGTTTGGCGTTGAGCGGAAAATCCATTTCACCAATATTTATGCGGAGAAAAGTATTTCCAGCCCAGGTTGCCGATCGATCCGTCTTCATTGAGCCGTTGGCGGAAGTGGATAGGGAAAGAGGTTGCTGAGTTAATTTTGCAGCTCATCGTAGCGGTGGGTTTGGCGAGCAAAGCCGTGAAGCCGTCGAACTTTGAGAGGGGCGCAATATCCGCCTGGTCCTCAAGAAATTAAGGGAGAAGTTGTTTCTTTTTTTGGCCGGCTTACTTTTGGCTGCCTGGCATCGCTCTGATTGCCGCAAGTCAGTTGCCGCTTTGCCGGCTCCTGTCTTTTGAAATAGGGCTTCTCCAGGGACGACTATTTTAACCAGCGGACTTGCTGAAAAGATCGCGCCGCATGAAGAGACTCGGGGCCATGCAGCCAACCGTGCGGTTTCCTCCCGACTTTCGCCACGGCTCAATGAAGGCCGATGGTTCCGCCCTTTATTTTGACCGGTATTCAGCCGGAGGTTTTTTGAAATTGTCATGAGTCACTCGCCCTTGGATCGCGAATCCGACCATCCACCTGTGACGGGTAATGCCGTGAACCAGGAATCCTTTGTCTTTCTCGACCGGCGCGGCAAGCGCTGGCCCAGGTTCCGCCGCTTGATGTTTGCGGTTGGGCTGGTTGCGTTCGTGGCCGTTATCCTTTTTATCCAAACGCTGGTCCTGCCTTCCAATTTCGCCATGCCGCCGGCGGTGGAGCAATTGCTGCGCACCAGCAAGGCCCAGCAGAGCAAAAAAGTGCTACAGAACAACGAGCAGCCCGCCAAACGCCTGTGGCTGCGCTATGCAAAAAAACATCGGGACAAGGAGGCTAAAACCGGGCAAAATAAAGCGGCCGTAGCCGCCGCGCCGCCGGCACGGCCCGAGGAAATCAGGCTGGGGTTCTACACAAGTTGGGATCCGGACAGCCTTGATTCCCTTAGAGAAAACCTGGAAAAACTCACCCATGTCTGCCCGGATTGGCTGACCTTTGATGCCGAGGTCGGCAAACTGAAATCGACAGCAGATCCCCAGTTGATCGAGTTGGTCCGGGAACAGGACGTGGTGCTCATGCCCTTGCTGAGCAACCTGGGCTCCGGCGATGTCTGGAGGGTCGAGGCTGTGGAACCCTTGATCAACGGGCCTCTGGACCGGCAGGAGCAATTCATCGCCCATCTGGTCGACACGCTTACCGCCATGCATGCAGGCGGCGTGGTGCTTGACTGGCAACAAATCGATCCAAGCTATAAAGACAAGATGAGCGCTTTTCTCGCCAGGATCGCCGCCGCCCTGCACCGGGTCCATCTGGAACTGTGGCTCTGCGTCTCCACTGACCAAAGTCTGAAAATCTACGATCTCGACCGGCTCGCCGGGGCAGTTGATCATTTCGTTGCCATGCTCCATGACGAGCACGCGGAATCCGACAAACCCGGCCCGATCGCCTCGCACGAATTCTTCAACGGCTGGCTGTCGACCCTGGCCGGCGGGTACGGCTCCCCCAACCAATGGATCATCTCCCTTGGCTCCTATGGCTACGATTGGACCGATGGCAATAACTCGGCGGAACTTCTCAGCTTTGCCGACGTGATGAGCCGGGCGAAACGCTCGGGGCAAACCTCCTGCGCCTTCAGTCTCCCCTCGCTGAATCCCCACTTTATCTATGAAACGGGCCAAACCGTCCATACCATCTGGTTTCTCGATGCCATCACCTTCCTCAACCAACTGGCAGCGGCCCGTTCGTTCCACGTCGGCGGCATCGCCATCAACAGGCTGGGGTCCGAAGACCCGGCCATCTGGGATGTCCTGGAGTTCAACTCTGCTTCCCTGCTGTCCCGCGACGACCTCGCGCGCCTGGAAACCATCAAGCCTGGAGACGATATCGCCCAGATCGGCCGCGGCAACCTGATCAGTATCGAAGACGAACGGAATAACGGCGCCCGCCGTGTCCTGATCGATAAAAAAGGCGGCCCCGGAGCGATGCTGACTGCCACCTACGACACTTTTCCCGGTTATCTGACGATCCTTCACCAGGGTCAGGGGCCCGACGGCGGCGTAACCCTCACCTTCGACGACGGACCGGACGAAAAATGGACCCCAATGATCCTCGACATCCTCAAGGCCAGGAAGGTCAAGGCTACCTTTTTCATGATCGGCACTAACATGGAAAAGCATCCCAAGATCGTGCAACGGGTTCTGGACGAAGGCCACATGATCGGGGTGCATACCTACAGCCATCCCAATGTCGCCCAGATTTCCGAGGAGCGCGCCCACCTGGAATTCAACGCCACCCAACGGCTGCTCGAATCAATTACCGGCCACTCCACCACCCTCTTCCGTCCGCCCTACAACGCCGACACAAATCCTCACGACCAGGAGGAACTAGTCCCGGTCAAACTGGCCCAGGAAATGGGCTATCTCACAGTAACCGAGGATATCGACCCGGAAGACTGGAACAAACCCGGGGTCGCGGTCATGCTCGAACGCGTTCAGCATGGCCGGATGCGTGGAGACAAAGTGGTTCTGCTGCACGATGCCGGTGGCGACCGCAGCCAGACCGTTACGGCGCTCCCGCTCATCATCGACTATCTCAACGCCCGGGGCGACCGGATACTGCCCCTGCCTGACCTGCTCGGCATCCCGGCCGAACAACTCATGCCCGCCGTGCCGGTCAACCAGCAGACCATCACCAGGATGATCAGCGACAGCGGGTTCACCGCCATTCACGAACTGACCAATTTCTTCTGGTCCTTCATGATCCTTGCCACGGGTCTGACCGTGCTGCGGACCCTGATCGTCTCCTGGCTGGCCATCCGCAGCCGCCAGGGCGACGAGGACAAAAAGGACAGCGATCAAATCTTCTGTCCACCGGTCAGCGTCCTGATTGCCGCCTACAACGAGGAAAAGGTGATCCGAGACACCCTCCTCTCGGTGCTCAACACCGAGTACCCCGGCGCCATGGAGGTGGTGGTGGTCGATGACGGCTCCCAGGACGCCACCGCCGCGATTGTCGCCGCCATGGCCGAGGAAGATCCCTGCATCCGGCTGATCCGCCAGGTTAATCTCGGCAAGGCCATGGCCTTGCGTAACGGGATGCAGGCAACCAGCCATGCCTTTGTGGTCAGCCTGGATGCCGACACCCAATTCACACCCCAGACCATTGGCCATCTCATCCGACCTTTCGCCGATCCGACAGTGGGTGCGGTGTCCGGACGGGCCAAGGTCGGCAATCCCAAAACCCTGGTCGCCCGGTTCCAGTCCTTAGAATACACCTGTGGCTTCAACCTCGACCGGCGGGCATACCATCGGCTCAACTGCATCACAGTGGTCCCCGGCGCGGTCAGCGCCCTCCGGCTCAGCGCCATCCAGGCGGTCGGCGGCATCAGCGCCGAAACCCTGGCCGAGGACACCGACCTGACCCTGGCCCTGCACAAGCACGGCTACGCCATCCATTATGCGCCCCGGGCCGTGGCCTGGACCGAAGCGCCGGAAACGGTGCGCACCTTTGCCAAACAGCGATTCCGCTGGGCCTTCGGCACACTGCAATGCCTCTGGAAGCATCGCGAACTGCTGTTCAATCCCCAATATCCGGCCCTTGGCTGGTTCAGTCTGCCCAGTGCCTGGTTTTTCAACATCATCCTTGTCGCCCTGGGTTCGATCATTGATCTGGCCCTGTTGCTTTCGCTGGCGTTGAGTCCAGCTAACTCGATCCTCTATCTCTACTTTCTCATTTTCATCGCCGCCGACTTCTTCCTGGCAGTGGTCGCCTGCCTGGTGGAGAGAGAATCGCTAAACCAGACCTGGCTGGTGCTGCCGATGCGTTTCATCTATCGACCGGTGCTCAACATTGTGGTCGTCCGGGCGATTCTCAGGGCCCTCAAGGGCGTGTGGGTCGGCTGGGGCAAGCTCGACCGCACAGCTTCCGTTCCCTATAAAGCTTAACCGATTCCAAGCCGCCACCATGATCCGCCTTATCCTCCTTTCGAAACGGCCGCTGACCGCCGGCCTCCTGCTCCTGTTGCTTCTGTTGTCCTTAGGCGCCGGAGGTTGCCGCGAAAAGGAGATGCCTGAGGCGGCGGCGCAGAAATCAGCCAGGGCTGAAGGGTCGATGGCCCTGGTCATGCCCAAAAAGGGTGTCTATTCCGGCGCCTATGTCGATTTTGGTGAGGGAGAGGCCCAGGTGACCTACGATGCGCTCATCGCCTTCGAACGGCTCACAGGCAAGCCTCTGGCCGTGGTGGCGTTCGGCAATTTCTGGGGAGACCGCGCCTTTCCGGAAAAGACGTTGCGCATTATCGAAGGCTACGGGGCTGTGCCGCTCCTCTTCTGGTCGCCATGGGACAAACCCTACAACGAGGGACATGGGCCGGACCAGTTCGGGCTGCGGGAGATTCTTGCCGGCAAGTGGGACGCATACATCGACGGGTGGGCCGAGGCGGCTCGGCAGTACGGCAAGCCGCTTCTGGTTGCCTGGGGCTTGGAAATGAACGGCTCCTGGTTTCCCTGGTCCGGCAATTTCTATGGTGGCGGCAAGGTGATCGGCCGCAAGGACGGCCGGCCCCTGTACGAAGGCCCCGAGCTGTACAAGCAGGCCTATCGGTATGTGATCGACCGGGTCCGGGCCCGGAAAGCGACCAATATCCTGTGGGGCTTCCATGCCAACAATTTCAGTTCGCCCCGGGTCGCCTGGAACCGGATGGACAGCTACTATCCAGGCGCGAACTATGTCGACTGGCTCGGTTTGAGCGTCTATGGCAAAATGGACCGTTCCGAGGGATGGGCCGAGTTCGTCAACATGATGGCCGAGCCTTATGCCGAAATCTGCAAACTAGATACGGAAAAACCCATTTTTGTCGCGGAGTGGGGAGTGGGCGAATATCCGCCCGGCGACAAGGCCGGGTTCATCGCCACGGCTCTGCGGGATCTGCCCGGCAAGTATCCGCGCGTGCGGCTCGCCGTTTATTGGCATGAACGGTGGGAAAACAAGGACGGCTCCTTCAGCAACCTCCGGGTCAACTCCTCGCCCGAGGCCCTGAAAGCGTTCCGGGAGGGAATCGCCTCCCCGCTCTGGATCGGACGACCGCAGTTCGAACAACAGGCGCCAAAGCCTTGACTGCCAAGTCTCTACCCTCTCCGCCCGTATGGCCTGGCCGCTTCCTACGGTTCCTGGCTGTCGATAAGCAGATTGATTCGGCTCACGAATGGGAAAGCAGTACCCACAAAGGCAACACTGCCCCAGTACTGTCCGGTTAGCCCGAAGTTCCAGCCGACAAAAGCAGAATTTCCCTTATACGACAAGGAGTTGGCGCGGAATTGGGGTTCGGCTTTCTGACTACGGCCGGATTTGTTTGATCAGTTCAAGCGCACGGCGTTGAGCAGCGTCGGGTGTAGTGGCGATGTCGAAGGTAGGGGCATCAGGTTCTGC